>JBDTON010000001.1:0-4984 GCA_039933195.1 Sphingomicrobium sp.
TTGATCGCCCGCATGACCCTCGAGGAGAAGGCCGGCCAACTCAGCCTCATGGCATCGGCCTGGGGCGGCGGCACTGCCCTCTCGCTCAATCCCGCGAGCGCGGGCCCCAACTTCCAGCAGCAGGTCGACGAAGCGCGCCGCGGCGAGCTCACCGGAGTGTTCAACGGCAACGGCGCGACAATGGCGCGGATCCTGCAAACCGCGGCCGTCAAGGAATCGCGGATGAAGATCCCGCTCATCTTCGCCGCCGACATCATCCACGGCCACCGTACGATCTTCCCCGTCCCGCTTGCCGAAGTCGCGAGCTTCGAACCCGATCTCGCGCGACGAACCGCGGAAGCGGCCGCGTTCGAAGCCGCAGGCTCGGGCATAGACTGGACCTTCTCCCCGATGGTCGATGTCGCGCGCGACCAGCGCTGGGGACGCGGGGTCGAAGGCGGGGGCGAGGATGTCCTCCTCGGCCGGCTGTTCGCCGCGGCGCGAGTCCAGGGATTTCAGGGCGCCGATCTCAAGTCCACTGAGCACATGCTCGCATGCATCAAGCATTTCGCTGCGTACGGCGCCGCCGAGGCCGGCCTCGACTACAATACGGTCGACATGTCCGAAGAACGGCTGCGCGAGGTCTATCTGCAGCCGTACAAGGCCGGTTTTGACGCCGGTGCGCTGTCCGCGATGGCCTCGTTTAACGAGATCAACGGCGTGCCCTCGACCGGCAACCGCTGGCTGATGACCGACCTGTTGCGCGGCGAATGGGGTTTCAAAGGCTTCGTCGTCTCCGACTACACCGGGGACGAGGAAATGATCGCCCACGGCTTCGCCAAAGACGGGCGGGACGCCGCCAGGCTCGCCTTCCTCGCTGGGGTCGACATGAGCATGCAGAGCGGCCTCTACCGCCAGCATCTTCCCGAGCTCGTCCGCCGCGGCGCAGTGCCCGAAGCGCAGCTCAACCAGTCGGTGCAGCGCGTGCTCGCGATGAAGGCGATGCTCGGCCTGTTCGACGACCCCTTTCGCCGCATCGACGTCAAGCGCGAGAGCGCGCGCTCGATGCTCCCGCGCACCCGCGCCCTTGCTCGGGAGGCCGGGCGCAAGGCGATCGTCCTGCTCAAGAATGAGGGCGAACTCCTCCCCTTGCCGCGTTCGGGCAAGACGATCGCATTGATCGGCCCCTTCGCCAGCGGCCCGCACGACCTCGTCGGCCCATGGGTCGTCTATGGCGACGACGCGAAGGCAGTCGATCTCGCCACCGGCATTCGCACGGCCATCGCGGACAAGAGCCGCCTGATCGTCGCCAAGGGCGCGGGTATCGAGGAGCCACTCGCCGGTGGCATCGAGCAGGCTGTCGCGGCTGCGCGCCAGGCCGACATCGTGGTGCTCGCCGTCGGCGAGGGTGCGAACATGTCGGGCGAAGCGCAGTCCCGCACCGAGATCGTTGTGCCCGAACCGCAACAGCAGCTCGCGGACGCCGTCGCCGCCGTTGGCAAACCGATTGTCGTCGTCCTCAAGCACGGCCGCGCGCTCGCGCTCGAAGGCGCAGTCGCGAACGCGCCCGCAATCCTCGCCACCTGGTTCCTCGGGACCGAGACGGGGAATGCCATCGCCGACGTCCTCTTCGGCGCCTACAGCCCGTCGGGCCGTCTGCCCGCGAGCTTTCCCCGCCGGTCGGGCCAGGAGCCTTATTATTACGCACACAGGTCGACCGGCCGTCCCAACCCGCCGGGCCCGCTCGAGCCGTACAAGGCGCATTATCGCGGCATACCCAACAGCGCCCTCTACCCGTTCGGTCACGGCCTCACCTACGGCCGGATCGAGTATGGCGATCTCGCGGTGAGTGCCCCTGCCCTGCCCATGAACGGCGAGATCGCGGTCAGCGCCCGGATCACCAATCGCGGCGAGCGCTCGGCGGAGGAGGTCGTGCAACTGTACGTTCACGATCGTACCGCGAGCGTCACCCGCCCAGTCCGGGAGCTCAAGGCTTTCCGCAAGGTCGCGCTCGCGCCCGGCCAGTCGGAGGTCGTGCGCTTCACGCTGCATGCCAACGATCTGACCTTCTACGGCCCCGGCAACCGGCTGACGGTAGAGCCCGGCACATTCGACCTCTGGGTCGCGCCGTCAGCGGAGAGCGACGGCGTCCACGGGACGGTCGAGCTGACCGCCTAGGCGGCGTCGCTCGCGTCCGAGCGGGTTCAGCACCATCGCCGCGCAGGACAGCGCCAGGAACCCAAGCGGCACCAGAGCGACCGTCGCACGCATTCCGGCGAGCGTCGCGGCGCTCTGCTGGACATTCGGGACATAGCCGGCCGACGCAAAGCTCCAGCCGAGGATCGCAGTCGCGATTCCGATCGCGATCCGCTGCAGCAAAGCGGCGACTCCAAACACCGCGCCCTCGACGTGCACGCCGGTCTCGCGCTCGCCATATTCGATTGTGTTCGGAAGCATCGCCCAGAAGACGAAGTAGATACCAACAGCGACGACCTGCATGCCGACTAGGAACGCCTGCATCGCGACGACGCTGTCCAGCTGCACGGCGATGAAGGTCAGCAGGCCGGTCATTCCTAAGCCCACAGCAATCAGCCACGATGCGCGGAGCCCGACAAACCGGCTCACGAGCATCCACAGCGGAATGGCAATGCCGCCCGCGAGCCCCATCCATGCGAGCGCAATTTCGCCGGCGTGCGGCACGTGCAGCAAATATTTGAAGTAATAGAGAACCGACTTCCCGAGCACGGTCATCGCTACGATCACCGCCATCATCGCCCCATTTAGCGCTACGAACGCGCGATTGCGCGCGAGACTGAGCAGCGCCGCCTTGAGACTACCTGGAAGCGGTCGCTCCGGCTGCACGGCCTCACGATATGTCGCTCCGACGAGGATCAGGATTGCCGCACCGGCGATGGCGAACAGCGACGCGGCGCCGAAATAGGCTCCGGCCGCGCTCGATCCGGTGAGCCACTGGCCGACTGTCACGGTGTAAAGGGCGACGATTACCTGGGCCGCCGTCCCGAACAGCATGCGCATTCCGGCGACGAAAGCGCGGTCGCCTCCGTCGGCGCTGATCCGAGCAGTCATCGCGAGATACGGCACGTTCGTTGCGGCGTAGGCCGTACGGAAAAGAAGGTGTGCGGTCAGGATGCTCGCCAAAGCCCACTCTCCGTGGCCGATCGGCGGCATATAGGTGAGAACGAATGTTAGCCCGAGCGGAACCGCACCCGCCACCAGCAGCGGACCATAGCGGAATCGGTCATGCTGCCGGTCGACCAGAATGCCCACTGAAAAGTTGGCGATCCCGTCCCAGACGGAGGCGACCAGGTAGATAGCTCCCGCGACCGCGATCGGAATCGTGAGCGCGTCCGTATAATAGAACAGCAGGAAGAGCATGATGCTCTGCCAGTAGAGATTGAACGCAAAGTCGCCGAAAGCGAACAGGAGGAGCCGCGGCTTGGACGGGCGTCTGGTCACGGGAGACGTATGGTCGCGGTGGCCTCTGGCGCCGTTACCGATGGTGCGTCGCTTCGCCATCGTACGAAGGTAACGGATGCGCGTCTGGCGTCCAGTCAACGACGCGCAAGTTGGACGAGCTCGGTGACCTCGGTAAAGCGCTGTTGGCCCGCCCGCTCGCCGAGCCTCGAACTCTTAGGCGAGCTTTTGATAGGCGCTGACGAGAGTGCGGGCTGCCCGGTCGGCATCAGCAGCTGTCGTCGTTCGCTCGCCCGCTCCGCCGAGGCTAAATTGCAGTTTGAAGACACGGAGACTCGGATGAGAGAAGGAGTGTGGACGCACGGCGAGGACACCGGGTTCGAGGCGTGGGTCGGGGAGAAAAGCCGCAAGGTCATCATCACTCGAGAAGCAATTGAAGACTATCTTCGCTTGGACCCCGTTCGAGCTGCCGAGATGTCCGCTGAAGAACGCCGTCATTTTGTCATCGACGATTTGGCGATCATGATCGCCGCATGCGCGAGGCAGCGATGAGGACGATGCCGACCACTGCGAGGATCGCGCCCCGGGTAATCCACGGCCGCTGGTCGAGCATGAAGCTCGATGCGGGCCAATGAATGAGACCGGCACCCTGGCCGATCCATAGCAAGCCCATCAACAGCGCGGCGATACCGACGATCAGTGCGAGCAATCTCATGTCGTCTGTCGGCATGGACGCGGCGGCGGATGTCCGCAACTGATCGAAAGCGGACTAGGGCAATCGTAGCGCGGCGGACATTCGCAGGCGGAAGGGGGTCAGAACGGGCGCCACGCGGCGCCCGCCCTTCGCACCGCCAGTCAAAGGCCCTATTTGCTCATGACCATGGTCTGCCAGTTCCCAGTATCAATAAAAGTCCGATATTTCTCGTAGCCGCGAACGGCCGTGTCGCCCTTTTCCTTGCTAAAGACCGAGTACATTTCTTTTTGAACGGCCTGATCACGCGCCTGGTCCGGATCGTCGAGCGCGGTGCTCGGGACGTGAGTCATGATGAGGACGTTGGGAGATCCCTTAACGTAGCCGGTCCTGACCATGAACTTGTAGTCATCGATGAGGCCGCGCCGCTTGAGGACTTCGAAGGCGGAAGCCTGGGAGCTGCGCAGACCTGTGAGGTAATCGTCGACGTGGTTTGGATCGACCTCGACCGCGTTGATCGACCAATAGCCTTTCTGAGGCGTGTAATCGACGTATGGCTCGGAAGCCGCAGCTGACGCGCACGTGACTGCAACCGCGCCGAGCGCGGTGAGAAAGATCTTTTTCATTGGTTTTCCCCATGGACCGCCGGATCGGCAGTCTGGAGCCGTTTACCACAGGTTACCAAGTTGCGCCTAACCAAATTATATATTGTTGTTCTTCGGTTTGCAGGCCGATCGGGCAGAATGTCCGGGTTCGCGTCCTCGACCAGCTTCGCCAATCCTGCATGCGTTACCTGAGTCTCAGCTGGTAACGTAAATAATCTCGGAAAACTGGAGCGGGCGAAGGGATTCGAACCCTCGACCCCAACCTTGGCAAGGT
>JBDTON010000002.1:0-16268 GCA_039933195.1 Sphingomicrobium sp.
CGTCAGTTACGCAGCAATTGCGAGCGCCTCGTTATCGTTGGCACTTGTGTGAATGAGCCGTCACGGTGGCTCAATCCGATCGGCAATCAGGCCTTTATTGCACTCGTCGATCCTATTTCGCCCCCATCAACACCCTCCGCCTTCGCGGGGGTTGATGGTGGAGGCGCCGGGGTACTGCCCCCCGGGTCCGAAGTGCCTATTCCACCCAACCATCTACCGACATAGCCGGTCACCCGGCACGGCTTAGATAAGGAATTTCCCGTGGAATCTCAAGCAAAGGCACTGGAATTCCCCTGCCGAGTGCTGATATGGCAAAGTTCTGCGAACAGCTCATTTGGGGACCCAAACGCATGAAAAGACTAGTTTTTGCCCTGACCGGCGTAGCCGCTCTCACCCTTGCTGCGTGCGGCAACGACAATCAGGATCAGGTCGGCAATGCCGAGCTGAATCAGCCCTCTGCCGACCTCAACGAGCAAGCGAACGAGGCGGCAATGAATGCCGCCGAGGACGCCGCGCTCGGCAATCAGCAGCAGAAGCTCAATGATGAGAATGCGGCTGCGCCCGACAACACGACGAACCCGAGCGACGCACAGGAGCAGAACGTCAGCGGCATGTAACGGCCGCGGCCGTGCGAAGGAGCCGTCCGGCGCGCTTCGGGCGGCTTTTTCTTTGCACCTGCCGGGCCTAGTTGGTTTCCATGACGGAAGAGGCCATCCCCGCCGCAACGCTGGTGGTCGTACGCGAACCGTCGAACGGGCCGCCCGAGCTCCTGATGGTCGAACGCGCGAAAGGAATGGCATTCGCGGCGGAAGCGCTGGTCTTCCCGGGCGGGCGAATCGACGAGGCGGATCGCAAGCTCGCGGCTGAGCGCGGGCTCGAAGATGGTGCGGCGGTCGCCGCGATCCGCGAGACAATCGAAGAGACTGCGATTCCCGTCGGCCTCGCTCCGGTGCCAGACCGGCAGAAGGCCCTCCATTTCCAGCAGGAGCTGACCGCTGAAAAGCACTTCGCGGATCTACTGAGTACCGCCGGGCTTGATATGGACGTACCCAAGCTGACTCCGTTCGCGCGGTGGGTGCCGAAGTTTCACGCGGTCCGTCGCTTCGACACGTTGTTTTTCGTTGCGCGCTGCCCGCCGGGCGACTGGCAGCCGCAGGTGATACCGGGCGAATGCGCCGGCGCGTGCTGGATATCCGCGGTCGATGCCCTGGAGCGCGAGCAGCGCGGCGAAGCGCGGCTGATCTTTCCGACACGCCGCAATCTCGAACGGCTGGCGCAGCATTCAAATTTCGAAGCAATCCGGGCCGATGCGCTGGCACATCCGATCGAGCCGGTGACTCCGTGGGTCGAAGAACGCGACGGTGAGAAATTTATCACCATCCCGGCGCATCTTGGCTATCCGGTTACGCAGGAGAGGCTCGACGGGCTCTGGCGCGGGTGACGGACTTTCACCGAGTCGCGCCTAACTCCAAAGAAAAAGGGGACCCGCCGAGGCGGATCCCCTCTTATCGAACGATGTGAAGCTTCTACTTCAGGTGATTCGACAGATGCTTGTTCATCTCGAACATGCTGACCCGGTCTTTACCCCCAAAGATCGGCTTCAACGTCGAGTCCGCAATGATTTCCCGTTTGTTTTGCGGGTTTTGCAGGTTGTTCTTGCGAATATGATCCCAGATCTTCGAGACCACCTGGCTGCGCGGAAGCGGAGCGCTCCCGGTAATCTTCGCCAGATCCGCCGACGGTTGAACCGGGCGGGCCAATCCGCCCCCTGCCTTACGTGCGCCTTGTGCCATCACGGCCCTCCTGTTGTTCCCGTCTCGATAGAGCGCAACTTGAGGGCCTTTGCAATGGCCCTGTGAGAGAAGATTCACTGTGGAATCGGGCCAAACGGAACGACTCGGTTGTCAGCGTCGTGCCCGATGTCCGCGCGGCCACCGTAGGGGATGCCCGAACGGCGGCACCAATCCTCGACGATCGCCACCTCGTCGGTACCGAACTCGGGGTCGTTTGGCTGGATGTCACTGACCCTGCCCAACCGCAGCCGCGCAACGCGGCGAATGTTCGGCGACGCGGTCACATGAAACATTGTTCGATCGGTGCCGTACAGGTGTTCGCTGACGTCCTCGATCATCAGGTCGACGCCGTTGAAGTCGGGCTCAAGCGGCGTTCCCAGCAGGTTCGAGAGAACGGTCAGGTTGAAGGCCATTGCGGGCGCCTTCAGGTCCGGCTCGACAGCGGTGAGATCCCTGCGCACGAGCCAGTCGAGCGCGCGATTGACCGCCTCCTCTCCGCCCGGGCGAACCACATCCTGCGGCATCGGGCCCCAGGCGACGCTCATGCCCATTTTGTGTAGTCCGGCGAGGAGAAAGCCGGCATCGCTATAGCCCATGTACGTCTTGCCGCGCGCCGTTTCCGGCAACTCGTGGAGCGCGGCTTCGGCGATCCGGTTCGATCCGTAACCGCCGCGCGCGAACCAAACCGCGTCGATCGAAGCATCGGCCACGACCGCGCGTAACGCGGCGAGCCGCGCTTCGTCCGGCCCCGCGAAATGGCCATCGGAAAGGAAGCATTGCGGATGAATCACCAATTCGCATTCGCCGCGCTCCGCGGCAATCGCCTGCACACGCTCGGCCGCCTGGCGCTTCAAAGTGCAACTAGGGGCGACAACCGCGATGCGCATTGGCGTTGCTTATGAAGTGAGCTGGCCGACCTCCGCAATGGTGGAAAACGGATGCGCGCCTGTGCCATCCTCATGCCGGAGGAAGGGGCTTGTGATCGAAGGCGTCGAAACCGGATACGAAGAGAGATACGACTTCGCGTACCGCCCGGGCTCACCCGAGCGCGTCTATATCCTCGCCACGGTTCCACGTACCGGCAGCACTTACGTCAGCCATATTCTATGGCGGTCTGGCTGCCTCGGAGCTCCGCTCGAATATTTGAATTTCCTCGACAGCAGCCCTTACGCATTCGCCCATGGGCAGCCGGACAAACAGAGGGCGTTGTGGCGATCGCTGCTGCACCGGCGCACGTCGCCGAACGGGGTGTTTGGAGTGAAGGCTTTTTCCACACAGCTGCGCGAACTGCAGCAAGCTAACCCATCCCTGCTCCTGGAGGTCTTCGCCACTGTCTTTCCGAACGAGCGCAGGGCCGCCGTTATCCGGCTCAAGCGCCGTGACCGCGTTGCCCATGCGATCTCCTACGCCCGCGCGGCGCTGTCAGGCGTGTGGCGCAAGGATCAGGAGGCGACGGCAAAAAACACGACGGTGGAATACTCGGCCAAGGCGGTGGACCACGCGCGCGCTTTGCTCGATCAGCAGGAAGCCGACTGGGATCTATTGTCCAAGGACATCGGCGTGGAGCCGCTGACGCTTTGGTACGAGGACATACTCAAAGAGCCGGCACAGGCAGTGCGCGCGGTGGCCGCGTTCCTGGAGGTCGATCTCGACCCGGCAGCTGCAGTCGCGATTCCCGAGATTGAGAAGCAATCGGAGGAAGACTCGAAGCAATGGGCGGTGCGCTACGGCGCCGGGGAGTGAGTTGATAGCAACCGGCAGATGGTGCAGCTTGGCCCCTTCCTGGGAGAGGCGTGCCATGACGAGAACACCAGCATTCGCGATTGCCCTTGCAGGCCTTCTTGCGACGTCCGCAGCCCCACGGCCTTCCCCCGCAGGACCTGTCTATAGCGTCATCATCCGCGGCGGGACGATCTACGATGGTTCGGGCGGAGCGCCTTATGTGGGCGACGTCGCCCTTAAGGGCGACAAAATCCTATACGTCGGTCCACACGCGCCGGGCCGCGGTGCGCGGGTCGTGGATGCGACGGGCAAGGCC
Source organism: Sphingomicrobium sp. (assembly GCA_039933195.1). Classification (GTDB taxonomy): domain Bacteria; phylum Pseudomonadota; class Alphaproteobacteria; order Sphingomonadales; family Sphingomonadaceae; genus Sphingomicrobium. The sequence continues at coordinate 3,832 of JBDTON010000002.1, forward strand.
GTCTCGCCTGGATTCGTCAACATGCTGAGCTGGGCGACCGAGAGCCTGATCGCCGATGGCCGCGGCCTCAGCGACACGGCGCAGGGCGTGACGCTCGAAGTCATGGGCGAAGGCGATTCTATGGGTCCATGGAATGCCCAGATGAAGCGCCTTGCGCTGAAGCGGCAGGGCGACATCAAATATCCGATCCGCTGGACGACGCTCGCGCAATATCTCGAATATCTGCAGAAGAAGGGCATCACCCCGAACGTCGCTTCGTTCGTCGGAGCGACGACGGTGCGCGTCCACGAGCTCGGGGAGAAGGACGTCGATCCCACGCCCGCTCAGCTCACGCGAATGCGCGCTCTGGTGCGGCAGGCGATGAAGGACGGCGCGATGGGCGTCGGCTCGTCGCTGATTTACGCCCCGGCGACCTATGCCGAAACGCCCGAGCTCACGGCCATCACTGCCGAGGCGGGGAAGTGCGGCGGAATGTACATCAGCCACATGCGTTCCGAGGGGAATAGGCTCCTCGAATCGATCGACGAACTGATCACGATCAGCAAGCAATCGGGTGCCCCGGCCGAGATCTATCACTTCAAGCAGGCAGGCGAGCCCAATTGGGGCAAGATCGACGCGGCGATCGCCAGGGTGAACGCAGCGCGGGCGAGCGGGCAGCGGATCACCGCCGACATGTACACTTACACCGCTGGAGCGACGGGTCTCGACGCCGCCATGCCAACCTGGGTGCAATCGGGTGGCCTCGAAGAATGGACAAAGCGACTGAAGGACCCGGCGACGCGCGCTCGGCTGATCAAGGAAATGCGTACGCCGTCGAACGACTGGGAGAATTTGCTGCTGCTGGCCGGCAGTCCCGAGCGCGTGTTGCTGATCGCGTTCAAGAACCCGAAGCTTAAGCCGCTCACCGGCAAGACTCTGGGCGAGGTTGCGCGGATGCGCGGCAAAAGCCCGGAAGAGACCGCAATGGACCTCGTCATCGAGGACGGCAGCCGCGTCGGCACGGTCTATTTCCTGATGAGCGAAGACAATGTGAAGCGGGAGGTCGGGCTTCCGTGGATGAGCTTTGGCTCCGACGAAGCGTCCGAAGCGCCCGAGGGTGTGTTCCTCAAATCGAGCAGCCACCCCCGCGCCTACGGCAATTTCGCGCGCGTGCTCGCGGAATATGTGCGCAAGGACCGGGTGGCGGCCTTGCCCGACGCGATCCGCCGCCTGAGCTCATTGCCCGCGACCAATCTTGGCGTGCGGCAGCGCGGGTTCCTGCGGCCGGGCTATTACGGCGATGTCGTGGTGTTCGACCCAGCGAGGATCCAGGACCATTCGACTTTCGAGAAGCCCAAGCAGCTGGCGACCGGTGTGCGTGACGTCTTCGTCAACGGCGTCCAGGTGTTCCGCAACGGCAAGCACACCGGCGCCAAGCCCGGGTCGGTCGTCCGCGGCCCCGGCTGGACCGGCTGGCCCGGCGGGGGCGCGTGCCACTAGCCATTTGCAGCGGCCCCAAATAGGGCCGCTGCGATGATCGATTCGTCCGTCTTTTTCAGCGGCATCGGCGGCAGCGGGATGCTTCCGTTGGCGTGCATCGTACGCGCGAGCGGAGGGAAGGTCGCAGGATCCGATCGTTCGCTCGACGCGGGGCGGACGCCCGAGAAGTTCGACTATTTGCGCTCGCTCGGGATCCAGCTGTCTCAGCAGGACGGCTCGGGCCTGCACAAAGGCATGACTTTGGTCACCTCGGCGGCGGTCGAGGATACCGTGCCCGACGTCGTGCGGGCCAAGGAACTCGGTCTGCCGCACCTCACGCGCCCGCAATTTCTCGCGCGGCTGCTCAACGACGCTCAGCGCAGCGTCGCTGTCGGGGGCACGAGCGGCAAGTCGACGGTGACAGGCATGATCGGCTGGATCCTCAACGCATGCCACCGACAGCCGACAGTCATGAACGGCGCAGTGATGAAGAATTTCGTGACGCCCGCCGCGCCCTTCGCCAGCGCCCTAGTCGGCGACCCCGAGTTGTTCGTCAGCGAGGTCGACGAAAGCGACGGCTCGATCGCTCTGTACAAGCCCGAGATCGCCGTGCTGACGAACATCAGCCTGGACCACAAGGAGCTGGCCGAGCTTCGCGAGCTGTTCGCGCATTTCCTGAACCGGTCGCGAAAGGCGGTGCTCAACCTCGACGATCCGGAGACACGCGCGCTTTCCGAAACCGTGCCGCGCGACAAGGTGCTCGGCTACGGCTTCGATAGCCCCGGCGCGGACTTCATGGGCAAGGACCTGCAGCTCGAGCCGAATGGCGTCACCTTCGCGGTGGAAGCCGAAGGCGAGCGGCATGACGTTCGCCTTGCCGTCCCGGGCCGCCACAACGCGTCCAACGCCCTGGCCGCGATGGGTGCAGCCCGCGCGCTCGGGATTCGCCTCGAAGATGCCGTGAACGCCTTGGCGCGCTTCGAAGGATTGAAGCGGCGGCTGGAGACCGTCGGCGAAGCCGCTGGAGTAACCGTGATCGACGACTTCGCGCACAACCCCGACAAGATCGACGCGACTTTGGCGACGCTTCGCGCACAGCCTGGGCGGCTGCTGATCATGTTCCAGCCGCACGGCTACGGGCCGCTGCGCAAGATGGGCGAGCAGCTGGCGCAGAGCTTCGCCACGGGAATGGCGGCCGACGACCGGCTCTATCTGCCCGATCCGGTCTATCAGGGCGGCACCGTCGAGCGGACTCGCGGTTCCGACTGGCTCGCACAACAGGTCGGCGAGCGGGATCGGCAGGCGGAGCATATCGCCGAGCGCAGTCGGATAAGCGACGCGCTGGTCGCCGAAGCGAAGGCGGGCGATCGGATCCTTGTGATGGGCGCGCGCGACGACACCTTGATCGACTTCGCGCACGAACTTCTGGAGAAGCTCGGCGGGCGGAACTGATCGCCCATTGCCGCGTCAGTTGCGCATGACGGAACCAGGAACAGTCACGGGCTGGAAGCTGCCGAGCGAGGAACGCGAGCGCCTCCTCCAGCGCTTTCCGCCGAAATACGAGAACGTAATCGCCGATCATGTGACCCTGAGCGTCGGCCGCAAGGAACTCCCCAACAAGGCGGTCCCACGGATCGTCGGCCGTGCCGACGACGGCGTCAGCCTCGAATGTCTTGTGGTCGAAATCGACGGCACGACCGACCGGCCCGACGGATCGACCTATCACATCACCTGGTCGCTGGGGCGCGCACGCAGGGCTGTGGAGAGCAACGACGTGCTTCGGACAAGCGGATGGCAGCCGATCGGCAGTCCCGTACCGGTCGAGCTCGAGCCGGCGCGTTTCTGATGCCCGAACCCCGCCTGTTTCTCGATGCCGACGGAGTCCTCGCCGATTTCGACCTGGGCGTGCGCAAGCTGCTCGGCAAGCGGCCAAAGGAGTTCATCCACGAACGCGGCCGCGGGACGTTCTGGAAGGAACTCGCGCGGGCGCCGAACTTCTACGGCAGCCTCCACGAAATGCCCGACGCGCGCATCCTTTTCGACGCGGTGAAACATTTGAAGCCGACTATCCTGACCGGCCTGCCGGTCGGTAATTGGGCGGTTCCACAGAAGGTCGAATGGGCCGCCGACCATTTCCCCGGAGTTCCGATCATCACCTGCATGGCGCGCGACAAGCACAAGCACATGCATCCGGGCGACGTATTGGTCGACGACCGCGAGAAGCATCGCGCGGCCTATGAATCCGCTGGAGTCGTGTTCGTGCATCACAAGAATGCCGAGGACAGCCTGCGGCAGCTGGCGAAGATCTTCCCGTCGGTAAGAGTGCCCGAAGGCGAGAAGGCTTAGGCCGCGGCCTGCAGGTCGACCTTCTCGACCCATTCCGGCCAGAACACCGGTTCGCGGCTCGACCAGCCGGGTGCGGTCGCCGCACTTTCGCTGATCGACTGGAGCAGGATCCGGCGGCGATCCGGGTGCAAGTGCGGCAGGGCCGCTGCCGAGCAGAAGGCCGACGGCAGCCAGGGCCGCGCGGCGGCGCCGATCAGCCGCTCGTAAAGGAAGCGGTAGGCGGCGAAATTCGGCAGGCGATCCTGGCCGAGGTCGAAAGCGGAAACAGTGATGATCATTCCGATGAACGGCTCGATCATGTCGAGGCCGCTGTCATCGGGCACCTGAAGGCGCAGGTGATCCAGCTGCTTGTAAAGGCGGGCCTGGGCGCGGATCGACGCGGCTTCGCCTTCGTCGCGGGCCCAGCATTCGATCGCATCGCGGCGGCCATAAGCAACGTCGAGCGACCGGCGGATGTAGCGCTGCGTCGCTTTCGGAAAGCTCGCAAACTCCTTCATCTCCGAGATCAGCATCGCGCCGCTTGCCGGCTGGCTGGTCCGCGTAATCATGAACCCGACTCCTTTTGCCCTGGCGGGATCATGCGGCGGTTTCAGTTACGTATTGCTTAACCACAGTCCCCACCCCCATTCATATTGAATCAGAGGGGAGTCAGCGCCGCAAGGCCAGAAATTGACCAACGCCATCAAAACTGTGGATTGTTGATTTATTGCAACGGCGGTGCGTTTTTGTGACGGTTACGCAACTATTCGGGAAAACCCGATGAAGGCACCGCTTCATCCTTCTGCCCAGGTTGGCTTGCTGCCGTCGGGTCGGACGCATCCATCGATTCATCGCTGCCGACGTCAACCTTCGCATCCTGGTCGTCGGGGTTGTGCTTGAGCTTGCGCTCAAGCTCGCGCGCTGCGTCCCCGGACAACGTCGGCGCGGGCGCCTTATCCACCTTTTTCGTCGGGTCGTTCACAGTCGCACCTCCGTCCCCTATCATTTTAACCCGGTAACGAGCAGCATCGGCGCGCGTTCCTCCATGCGCCTTGTTTCGACCGGCTGCGGCAGCGCTTCTGCCAACGGGCAAGCGGCGGTTTGCGTGGACGGAGTTTTCGGACATGACTGAGTCAATGCTCATGATGCCTCACCCGGCGGCAGAGACCCGGTTCAGGGACTGGCCGCTTGCGGTCAAATCGATCCTCGGTTTCTGGCTGTTTTATGCGTCGACCGTCGCGGCGCGCGCTTTCCTCGGCACAGATCCCTGGACGACACTGGAAAACAAGCTGGTCGTGATCGGTATTGGAATCGTCGTCACGCTTGTGATCTACCTCGCCATAGCCGCCTTTGGCGAAGGTCGCTCGATCCGCCGCAAGACCGTCATTGCCGGCGCCGCCTCGCTCATCGGCGCGCTCGCCATGGGTGGGACGCTGATTGTGATTGAAGACTTGATGCGCGAGAGCAAGGAGGAGTTTCGCTTCCAGGCACGGGAGGGTTTCACCGTCGTCGAGAAGGGCCAGCAGATCGTCATCGAACGCACCGCGCAGGAGCCGCTGGTGCTGACTTTTCCCAAGGTTCACGAACTCGATCAGCTAAAGCGCCTGCGCTACGCGCTCGACCTGTCCGTCACCTGGCTCTTTTTCTTCCTCGCCTGGAGCGCCTTCTATCTCGCCACGCTGGCGCAAAAAGAAGCGATGGGAGCGCAGCGGCGCCTTGCCGATGCGGAAAGCGCCGCACAGGCCGCGCAGGTCCGCGCGCTGCGCTACCAGGTCAATCCGCATTTTCTGTTCAATACGCTGAACTCGCTGTCATCGCTGGTGATGACGGGCCGCACCGACCGCGCCGAGACGATGTTGCTCGCGCTGTCGACCTTCTTCCGCAGCAGCCTCTCGTTCGACCCCGCCGCCGACGTGACGCTCGCCGAGGAAATCGATCTTCAGCGGCTCTATCTCGATATCGAGAAGGCGCGTTTTCCCGATCGCCTGCACGTCGAGATCGATGTTCCGCAGGAGCTCGAGCCGGCTCGCCTTCCAGCACTGATCCTCCAGCCGATCGTTGAGAATGCGATCAAATATGGAGTGTCGAAAAGCCGAAAGGCGGTCATGGTCTCCATCGCGGCCCGTCACCTCGGCGATGGCCGGATGGTTTTGGAGATCAGCAACAGACTGAAGAACGGCGGCAAGGACGAACTTCCCGCCGCCACCCACGAGGGCACCGGGCTTGGACTCTCCAACGTTCGCCAGCGTCTGGACGCGCGTTTCGGGAGCAGGGCTAGCTGCCGCTTCGGTCCGATGAGCGGGGGCGGGTATAAGGTTGCGCTGACAATGCCGGTTGAAATCAATGGCCGAAACTAAGCCGCTGCGAGTGCTCATTGCCGATGACGAGCCGCTTGCCGCGGAGCGCTTGCAGCTGCTGCTGGCCAAGGCGGACGGAGCGCAGCTGGTCGGCACCGCAAGCGATGGCGAGTCCGCGATCAATCTTACGGAGGCGCTGTCGCCCGACCTGCTGCTGCTCGACATCGCCATGCCGGGCCTTGACGGGATCGGCGTCGCGCGTGCGCTGACCGAGCAGAACCCCTCGCCGGCGGTCGTGTTCGTGACGGCGTTCGACCAGTTTGCGGTGGCCGCATTCGAAGTTGAAGCCGTCGATTATTTGATGAAGCCGGTCGATCCGAGCCGACTGCAGCGCGCGCTCGATCGCGCCCGCAGCTACCTCGAGCAGCGCGCCGGTCAGCCGGCGCCGGGCAAAGCCTCGCAATGGCTGGAGGAATTCTGGGCCTCGGATCTGTCCGGCCTAGTGCGGATTGCCGCGAAGGACGTCGACCGTGTTTCGGCCGAGCGCGACTACATGCGGCTGCACGTCGGCCGCCGGAGCTGGCTGATCCATCATTCGATGGCGGCGCTGGAGGAAGGGCTCGACCCGGCGCTCTTCGTGCGGCTGCATCGTTCGGCGATCGTGCGCAAGGACTTCATCGCCGGCTTCACGCGCAACCCCTCTGGCCGATGGATTGCACGCCTTGCTGACGGCGAGGAGCAGCCGGTGGGCCGGCTTTATTCGGACCGCGTCCGAGCGATCGCCGGACGCTAGACAAATGAAAACCGCCGCGCGCCGGAGCGCACGGCGGTCTCCCGATTGGGCTCACCGGGCCGTGACGATCAAGGCTGCTCCAGTGCCGATGATGACGGTCCCGTGCCGGGCAGCGGCGACAGCCACTTCATAGGCCGGCTGCGCGCTGGCGACCGCGTCGCCTCTGCAGGCGTTGGTCGCCTTGGCCAAAGCGAGCTCCTTGGAATCCTCAATCACGCAAACAGTGCGAGCCGCTCCGGCGATCCGCCGCTGGAGTGTAAGCTGGCCCACATGCGACGCGAGATTGAGGTCCGCATAGGATACCCGAGCCGAGTTGAGCTCCTCCGCCTCGCCGACAGTGGGTGCAACGAGCGCCGATGCCGCGACTACGGCCGCGAACGCGGAAATGGTCTTCAACATGTCCCGTCTCCTTTTTGTGCGACGCGGAGCGGCTGGGGATTTGTGAGGGGAATGCCCCGCGTCGCATTCCGGAGATGCACCTGTGGACGCGCCGGGTCGCGCGATCCTCGACGGCCAAGCGGAAGTTTGTCGGCACGCCGACAAAGGCCGTTCGTCACGCGTTCAATCGACGAACGGTGGTCAGCTGGCGTTCAGCTTTCGGACGCCCGAGTGGACTGTCCGACCGCGGCAGTCACGGCGACATCGAGCGTGACATTGCCAACCGTTCGGAAAATGTCGGGAATCATCTCGACCGCGACCAGCAAAGCGAGCGGCGCGATCGGCACTCCAAGCGCAATTGCGATGGGCGCGATCGAGCTGATGTAGCTGACCTCACCGGGGAGGCTGACCGCGCCGTAGCTCATGACCGCACCAACCGCCGTCGCGGCGATCATCTGCCCGAGGCTTGGCTCGAAGCCGAGCCAGTGTGCGACGTAGAAGGCCACTGCCGTGTTCATCGCCGGACCGGTCGCCCGAAAAAGGGCCACCGATATGGGCAGAGTGACATCCGCGACCTGCTCGCGAACACCCATGGCGCGCGCGGCGGTCAGCATGGCCGGCAACGACGCAAGCGAGGACCGTGTCGAGATCGCGACGGCCTGCGGCGCGATCATATTCTTGGTGAACTCGGCCACGGGCACCCGCCCGGCGATCACCGCCAAGGGGTAGCCGGCGAGCGTGACGAGGACGCCGATCGCCGAGATGAGCACGACATAATGGCCGAGACCCGCGAAGGCCGAGCCTCCGGCGGCCGAGCCGACCATGAAAGCCAGAGCGAGGACGCCCAAGGGTGCGATCCACAGCACCCACGCGATGATCACCAGAAGCGCGTCCCCGATCGCCTCGAAGAAGGCGACGATCGAGCGGCGGCCCGCGCTCGAGATCCGGCCGAGCGCCAGCGCGAACAGCGCTGCGAATACGACCAACGGAAGGATGTCGCCGTTGGCCGCCGAAGCGAACACATTGTCAGGGATCACGCCCTTGAAGAAATCGGCGATCCCCGGGAGCGGCGCGGACGTCTTTTGCTCGAGGCCGCCGAGCGCTGCCTGGAGCCCTTGCGCCGTGCTGCGCGCCAACGGGAAAATCCTGGTGAGCAGCATGATCGCCACCGCACCGAACACCGACGACGCCGTACACACGATGACGATCCACAGCACCGACCGTCCAGCGATCCGCCCCCCCAGCGCCGCCTCCCGGCTCTTGGCGATTCCGGTGACGAGCAAAGCGACAACGAGCGGAATGACCGTCATCTTGAGCGCGTTGAGCCACAGGGTGCCAACGAACCCGGCTACTCCCAGCGCTCCCGCCCGAACCGAAGGGGCTAGTTCGCTCGCCTGTGTCCCGAGCGTAAGGCCGATGATGAGCGCCGCCAGTGCCCAGTACGCGCGCAGGCCCGACGTGCTCTCCCCGGGTGTGGTCGTCGGCTCGGAACCGTTCAACGCGGCTTCTTGAACTTGAAGATGAAGCGGTCGGTCTTGCCCGCAATCTTCGGATCATGAACTTCGACGCTGTGATCGTCCGCCGGGTTGCGGAGCAGATCGCTGCTTCCGATCAGCACGAAGCCCGCACGCTTGAAATCTGCCTTCACGACTTCAGGGTCGATCCGGTGGAATTTTTCCACCGTCGCGCGAGCGTCGCTGTTGGGGCTCGCCACATGGTCGATCACGCCGATGACGGCGCCGGGCTTCATCGCCGCATAGACCGCCTTGACGAAGGCATTCGGATCCATTTGGGGAATCTTGTACTTTTCGTTCTGCCAGTAGGTATCGTGATAATTGTCATTGAGGATGACGAAGTCGGCCGAGTTTTTCGGCAGGTCCGGCGCCTCGAACGTTGACGTGACGATCGATACGTTGGGGTGAGACGCCATAAACGCTTCAAAGGACTGCTTCCTCTTGTCGCTGTAGAACTGCGTCGGGTTCCATACGGTCACCTGCCCTTTCGGGCCGACAACGGGCGCTGTGATCTCCGCCCAATAGGCATTGGCGCCGAACAGATCGAGAACCTTCATCCCGCGCTTGAGGCCGAGGAACTGCAGAACTCGAGCAGGCTTGCGTCCCGCATCGAGCTTGACGTTGTCGGGGCTGCGCGAGCTTGAGGCGACTGCGGCGGCGATGCTCGGCGCCTGTACGGCGGTCTTCGCCTGGAGCGGAGCGGCGATCAGGACCAATGAAAGAGCGGCAAGGTGCAAGAGACGCATGGCGATTATTCCTCCTCGAGCGGCAGCCTCTTTATCATTCCGCAGCCGTCGCGCCAGCGCGCCGAGGCTCTTGCGTCCAGACTCCTTTCGGCTAGCCTCCGGCATTCGTCTGCCAGCGGAGGGGTATTTCATGGCCACGATCGCCGCATCTCCTGCCGATCGCAAAACATCCGAGCGCAAATTCTATTCGCGAATGGCGCTGTTCCTCGTCTTCCTCGTCCTGCTCGGATTCGGCCCGAGCTTCTATTTGCGCAATATCGTGCCGTCCTATCCGCGGCCGAACCCGACGCTTCCGCTGGCGGTCATCCTCCATGGTTCGGTGTTCACCTTGTGGATGGCGGCAATCGTCGCACAGACGCAGCTGATCGCCGCGCGCAAGCACGAAATCCACATGCGGCTGGGCAGGCTGACGATGATCCTCGCGGTGCTGATGATCCCCGTCATGTATCTGACGGCGGTGTGGCAGGTGGCGCGTTCCAACCAGCCGCCCTTCACCGATCCCTTGACCTGGACGATCGTCCCGCTGGCGGTGATCATTCCGTTCGCTGCGCTGGTGTGGGGCGGCTGGACCAATCGCCGCAACGCGCCGTGGCACAAGCGCTTGTTGCTGAGCGCCGCGATTATTACGGTGATGGGCCCGGCGGTCGCGCGTTTGCCGATTGCGCCGCCCGTATTGGCGGGATTCACGGTCGTGCTGCTGCTCGGCCTGGCACTGTTCGTCCCACTGTTTGTGTGGGATCGGAGGAGCCTCGGCCATGTCCACCCGGCCACCAAGTTCGGCTTTGCCATGGGCGCGGTAACGATCGCGATCCCGCTGGCGGTCTTCTGGGGCAAGCTCCCGTGGGCGAGCGTCGCCGCGCACCTGCCAGGGATTGGGGCTTAGGCGGCTTTCGACCTAGCCATCGCGGCGACCACCTTCAGCGCCTCATGCGCCGACAGCGCCGCGCCCTCCTGCCATGTGCCCTGGTAGCTCAGATGCTCGCCGGCGAAGACGATCGGGCCCTCGGGCTTCAATAGCTCGGCGTATTGCGGGCCGCGGTCGACCAGACCAAGCGGACCGTCCGGCCAAATCGCACCGACGGTTTCCGAGTAAGGGGTGAGGCCCCAGGCAACCGTCACCCCTTTGCCCAGCATGCGTGATCTGCCCGGATGCAGGGCCTCGATCGACTCGCGGCTGATGCGGAACCGCTCCTCGTGACTGAGCGCGGCAAACGCCTGTGGATTGTTCTGATGAGTCCAGCCCGCCACGTACGCTGCGACCAGAACGCCTTTGGCGGAATTGTACCGGCCCGAGGGATAAATCACGTTCTCGTTGAGCTTGTCCGTCCACGCGAGTCCGCCGAAGATATTGTCGTCGCTCTCCCAGAACCGCGGAGCCTCGAACGCCAGCTTGACGCTCGGAAGCTGTTGGCCGGCAGTGAACGCGGCCTTCTTTACCGGTGAGAAATCACTCGCCATTCGCGCCATGATCGGCATCGGCAAAGTGCAGATGCAATAATCGGCCTCGGCCATCTGCTTGCCGGGTCCGTGCTCGACGCGCACCCGGTTTCCGACACGGCGGATGGCAGTCACCGGGGCGCGCAGCCGGACCGCTGGTTTCACCTGGTCGTAAATGGCGTGCGCGATCCGGTCCATTCCGCCGACCGGCTGGAGCATCGTCGCCTGCATGTCCCAGATATGCTCAAACAGGTATGGCAAAACGATGCTTCCGAACAGGTCCTGACCGCCTGCTCCGGGAAGCAATTCATTCCACGTGAGCGGAGGAAGCGTGACCGGCGCCTTGGCATATCCGCCGCCTTCAACGGCGTAACCGGATGAGCCGAACGGCGTGTAGCGCCCTTTGTCGTTGAGCTGCGCATAGGGCACGAGGAACTGCCGGACGGCCTCAAGCTCACCCTTGGGCACGTGCTGGTCGAGCGCGTGCTGGTCGATCGCCTTGGCAAGCAGCTCGCCCAGGTGGCCGCGCATGTCGTTCACCATGCGCCGCTCTTGATTGACCTTGCCGCCGAAGTCCCAGCCACCGCTGCGGTTGACGTTGACGAAGGTTTCGAGCGGAACGCCGAAACGCCTGGCGTAACCAAGGATCACGCGGTGAGTGCTTGGGATGCGCGCAGCGCCGGCGTTGAAGTAGAGCCCGGAATCGAAGCTCGCTTGCTGATCGGGCCGGCCGTTCTGGACGATCCGGTCGCCGCCGCGGATCGTCCACGCGCGCCCGCCGATGCGGTCGCGCGCCTCGAGCACGGTCACGCTGTAACCGGCCTGGCGCAGCTCATAAGCCGCGACGAGACCGGCAATCCCCGCACCGAGGATCACCACCGAACGGCCGCTTCCACTCGCCCTGGGAAGCTTGAAGTTTTCCGCTCCCGCCGGCGTTGGAATGGCCAGACCCATCGCCTCCATGGCGAGATAAGCGGCGCCGAGGCCGCCGACCGTTCCGATCTGCTCGAGCACTGCGCGCCGAGTGAGTGCCATCACGCCCCTCCCCTGTGCGACTCGCGCCCTGTCGCAAGTCCGCGCGGCAGACTGACAAAAAATTGCGTCCCACGCCCACAAAATCGACGAAGCGACCGCATCGGCTCGCCAACTCAAGCGTTGAAAGCAGGAATCCAATCGTAAATCGTGGGAGTAAGCCAATGACCGACCGCAAGGACGAAATTTCAACCCTGAACACGCTCATCACGACCTTGATCGACAGCATCACAGGTTATGAGGACGCCGCCAGCAACAGCGAGGCCGGGCGCTTCCAGGAGCTTTTCCGCGAGCGCGCCAACGAGCGTCAGCGGGTCGTTGAGGACCTCCGCTCCGAAGTGCGTCGCCTCGGCGGCGAGCCCGAAGCGGACGGCTCGTTCATGGGCAAGACCCACCAACGCTTCCTCGACTTCAAGGCCGCGGTCACGGGTCGCGACGACCAGGCGATCATCAACGA
>JBDTON010000003.1:0-12074 GCA_039933195.1 Sphingomicrobium sp.
GAAATGCGGCGTACGGGCAACCGTACCGTGGGTTCGAATCCCACCCTCTCCGCCAGCCTGCTCCTCCCGGATCAGGTCGGGGATTCGCGGGACTTGTGTCCCGCGTTCCTGCGAAGCGGTATGCCCTTCGAAGCTCAAGCGCAGTTTATAATCTAACATCACATTTTGGTGATTTAAGATTCGGCCGCGACCGGTATGGTTGGAGATCCAGGCCGAGGGACCTTCATGTTCGCAGACCAGCCGCCGGCCATCGTCCAGCCCAGTGAGACTGACGAGCAGACCGGCGTGATCGAGGTTGTTGGAACGCGCCGCGATCAGGCGCAGAAGATCGACCGGCGCACCTACCGCGTTAAAGACAATCCGCACTCCGCGCAGGCGGACAGCCTGCAGCTGTTGCGCGGCCTTCCCGCCGTTACGGTCACGCCAGATGACCAGATTTTCCTGCTCGGCAGCGGAAACGTCACGATGTACGTCGACGGCCGGCCGTACCAGGGAAAGGCGAGCCAATATCTGCGGACGCTGCACGGCAGCGACATCGCGCGCATCGAGGTGATCACCAACCCTTCCGCGCAATATTCGGCGCAAGGCACGGGCGGGATCATCAATTTCGTGCTGCGCAAGAAGCAAGGCGACGGCCTTTCGGGAAATGCCAGCGCCCAGCTGTCGATGGGCGGCCGCGGCGAGGTGGATTCGACGGTCAAATCCAAGCACGGCAGATGGACTTACGAACTCCAGGCGGGCGGCGGCGCCGGGCGTTTCGGATCACGATCGACGTACCACAAGCGGCGCAGCGTCGAAGCGACGCCAGGCGGACCGGCAACCATCAACACCGAAGACGGGGGTGGTTTCTACCGAGGCACCGACGGGCATTTGAGCGGCAAGATCACCTACGATCTCGATTCGAGGACCAGCGTTTCGGCCAAGCTGGCCGCGGGCGGCGGACACGACAGGTCCGTCAACAATGCGAAATTCCGGGGCCTCACCCCGGACTTCGCGTCGTTCTCCGAACGCCAGCGCCTGAACAGCATCGCGGACTTTGTGATCACCGAGTTCAATTTCGACCACAAGGGAATCAAAGAGGGCGAGACGCTCACCGCGGCTGCACAATTCTACGGAAACCCCAAGGTCCGGGACGTGACAAGCGCTGAGTTCAGCGACGGCGGGTCCTTATCGATTGCGCAGCACAACCGAACGCTATTCGGCCACACGCAGCTCGACTGGAATCACCCGATGGGAAAGGGCCAGATCCTGTCGCTTGGCGGCAGCTGGGATCTGGCCTGGTGGGCTCAGCACTATCGTTTTACGAGCGTGGGTGGCGACGGCTCGCTCGGCCCCAACTCGGTGGACGAGTATAGCGCGTTGAACAACACGCTCGCCGCATACGGGACTTTCCAGCAGCCGGTCGGAAGCTGGACGGTGATGCCCGGCATCCGGCTTGAGAGGAACAGCAGGCATATCGCCAGCCGAGGGCTGCCGGACGTCAGGGCGGATCACACGAACCTGTTCCCGACGCTTCACGTCCAGCATGCGCTCAGCAAGACGCTCGACCTCACGCTCAGCTACAGCAAGCGCATCGATCGAGCGTCGGTCCAAAATCTGCGGCCCTATCGGTCGGTCGAGAATGTGGTCACGATTTTCCAGGGCAATCCGGGGCTAAAGGACCAGTCGATCGACGCCTATGAAGTCAACCTGCATTACCGTCGCGGCAAAATAGACGCGGGTGTGATCGTCTACGATCGCGAAACCAGCCGGCTGTGGACCAAAAGCTACACCGTCAATCCGGCGGGGGTCAGCGTCTATACGATCGTCAATGCGGGCCACCGGCGCGACAGCGGCGCGCAGATCGACCTCAGCACGCCGATCGTTCGGCGGGTGAAGGCCAATGTGAGCGTCAACCTGTTCAACCAGCGCGGCCCGATCGAGACGGATGGCGGCCGGGAAACCCGTGAAACGTTCCGCTATACGACCAACGGGACCATCGAATGGGATGGACCTGATCGCGGCAAAACGCCGGGTGATGTCGCGCAGCTGCAGTGGACCTATTATGGCCCGCAGCGGGACTTCCAGTTCCGCAACTTCGCCTGGGACCAGTTCACCGCGTCCTATACGCACAGCTTCAGCCGGACCGTCTCGCTGTCCGCCACCTTCGACTACCACGGGCCGAACCGGCATCGGCTGATCGCCCCGCTGGTGCAGGAATATTATGCCGAGCACCGGCGGCCGGAATTCAAGCTGAAGCTGCTGAAGACCCTCGGGAACCCCTAGCTTGAGCCCAGCCTTTGCCGCAGCTCCGACACTTCCCAATCGTCGTTGCGGCTGAAGGGGAGCAGGGCGTTCATCGCGGTGAAGGTGCTTCGGCCGAGTGCCTGGCGGAGGCCGGTCTGCTCGGCGAGCGCGGCGCGGACTTGTTCCTTTTCGAACGTCGCGTCGCCTTCGGCTTCCTCCATCATCACCTCTTCCGCCTGGACCACGAGCCACGCCTGAAGCTCCCAATAGCGGTGGATGCGCTTGGCGGTCTCCGGACCGAGACGCTCGGCCAGAGCGGCGATCTTGCGGCCGGCGGCGCCGTCCGGCCACTGACCGCCCCGCAAGGTTTCGAGCTGAACATGATGCGCGGCGCATTCGGCCTTGAGCCAGCTTTCGGCTTCGGCCGTGCCGAAGTTGAAGATGGCGATCAGCGCCACCGGAGCGAACATCGCCGCGCCTATCATCGCCACCAGCGGCCGGTCGGGGAACTGGTTGAAGGCGGTGTGAAGCGCGACGGCGACCAGATAGCCAGGCGCAAACCACCACAAACGGAAGTCGAAATCCCCCGCCGCTTCGCGGGTCTCGCGCTCGGCGAACTCGTGCGCGATCGCGGCGAGCAGCGCGAGCGTGGTCCCGTGCATCACCGCGGTGCCGAGGCCGCGCACCAGCCAGGTGCCCGCGCCATAGTCGGGCAAACGCAGCAGGTAGATGACGTTCTCGATGACCGAGAAGCCGGCACCGATGGCGAAGCCGGAGATGACGGCGTCGAGCTTGTAGCCGATGCGGTTGAAGCGGAAGAGGGCGATGACGATCACGCCCTTGATCGCCTCCTCGATCCACGGAGCGACGAAGCGGCTGTAGCTGGTGAAGCCGATCGGAAGAGTATCGAGGAAGCGGCCGGCGACCGGGTAAGCCGCGACTGCTCCGATCCCCCCGAGGACCAGCAGCCCGAGGATTTCGCGAAAGCGCATCAGCTTGAACGCGTCGAGCCAGACGAACACCGATAACAGGATCAGGACCGGAACAAGCGCCAGCGCCCAATGGGCGGCGTCGGTCAGGAGCTGCGGCATCTCACATGATCTTCAAGGACGCCAGCCACTCCGTCTTGCGGTAGCGGCCGTCCTCCCATCCGCCGGCAGCGCCGATCGAGAAGACCATCGGCAGGCGCAGCGCCACGGTAAAGTTGAGGTCGAGCTGCGCCCCGAGGTCGTAATAATGATGGCCGCGGCCGTCGGGCGCGGTGATGGCCATCGCGCCGGTGAACACAGCGGGACGGATGTAGCTCAGATAGAATGCGGGCGTGCCGACCTCGGCGAAGCGGACCGGCGGAAGGTTCACTTCGCCGGTTACCCTGGCGAAGCGGCGGGCTGCGATCTCGTCGATCTCGAAACCGGGGAAGCTCTCCATCTCGCGGTAGCGTTTCTCCGGCCGGTCATCGACATAGTTGTTGCGGAACGCTCCGAAATAGTAAGCGGCAAGCGGGCTCAAATGCTGCCCGCCGACGAGCCCGGCGTGGGCGTACAGCCACACCGAGCTGTTGTGCCACGGAAGTGCGGTGCCGAGATCGAAGCCGCCGTAGAGCTTGGGATAGAAATGGCCTTCCGCCTGGTCGCTGCCAGCCGCGATCCGTGCCTCGAACCCCTTTTCATGGTCGACACCGCCCAATGCCTTGGTGGTGTTGGTGTAGCGCAGGCCGACCTCGGCCGACTGGAGATTCTTCGGGCTCGGGACGTTCTGCGCGCCGGGCAGCTGCTCAAGGCCGAAGAAGGCCGACGCAGAACCGAAGACGTCGAGCTGGCGCGGCGGATCGTAGATCAAGGGCTTGGTGTAGCTGGCGATGAAGGCGTCGCCCTTGCGGCTCCGAAGCACCGGTCCGGCAAGGTCGTAAACGTCGGCGAGATTGTGCCAGTAAGTGAGCTTCCAATTGGGCGTCTGATATTCGACGTTGGCGTGGAACCGCTCCGATCCGTGCACGCCGTAGGGCGATACGGCGAGGCTGACGCTCAACTGACGGAATTGCAGCGGGTCGGCGATGTGGAAGTAATAGCCCGGCGCGGCCTTTTGGCCGTAGCCGGAAACGATCGGGTAATGCGCGTCGAAGCGCATGCGCTGGAACGGCTGGTAGGTGCCGCGCGCGGTGATCAGCTGATCGAGCGGGACCTTGGCCGGCGAGCCGACGCCCCATGTCTTCAGCACGGGCCAGGTATTGACAACGCGGGTGCCGAGCAGCTCGATGGTGCCGAGATCCTCGCGCACCTGGGGTTGGACGATCGACGGATTGAAGCCGTCCCCGGCATAATCATAAACGAGAAGCGAGCCGTCGGGGCGTAGCTGCGGCCGGAAAAAGCCCGTCGAGGCGTTGGTCAGAACGTCATATTTGCCGGTTGCGATGTCGAGCCGGAAGACGTTCGAAACGCCGGTATAATACGAATTGCCGAGCAAGGCTTTGCCGTCCGGGGTGAAGGTGAACATCTCCGGCACCGCCGGCGGCAATGAGAGCGTCGCGACGGGATCGTCGGCATTGCCTTGTTCGAGGTCGGAGCGTTTCCACACCTTGACCGACTGCTTGCCGTCGAGAGTGCCGTACGACGCCGATACCATCTCCCCATCGGGCGAGACGTCGAGGTCGAAGATGATCTCGCCGTAACGGAAGGTCTTTACCTGGTTGAAGCTGGTGTAGGGCGGCGGAATCCGCACCAATGTGACGAAGCCGTTCTGGTGGCGGATTCCCCACAGGCTCTTGTCGGCCTTGTTGAAGGCGAGGTCGCCGATGCGCGCGTCGGTGAGCAGCCGGCGCTTCCTGCCGGTGTCGACATCGATCGCGTTGATGTCGCGGTAGGCATAGTTCTGGTTGACGTAGAACGCCGTTCGCGAGTCTGGATCGAAGGCGACGCTGGTCACCTTATAGAGCATCATACCGTCCAGATCGGTGAGCGGCGTGACCTTCCCGGTGGCGAGATCCATCTTGCCGAGGAAGCCGATCTTCCCGGGATAGCGGAAGGCCGCGATCAGGCTGTTGGTCTTCTCGTCGACGAAGCCGCGCGACATCGACCCGAGACCGCGTGGCGCCAGGTGCTTCACCTCGGTCAGCGGGTATTTGGCGAGCGCGGCGAGGTTCGCTTGCTGAAACTTACGCTCGAACGCGATCCAGTCGTTCCATACGCGGTCGAGCGGCTTGCCGTACACATGCTCGAACTGGCCGGCGTAGAAGGCCTTGGAATCCTCCGACCGGCGAAGCCATTCCACCAGCTTTTCGGGCCCATAGGTCAGCGCGATATAGGACATGAAGCGGGTGCCGTACTGATACGAATTGGCGCCGACCTGGAAGTCGGTCTGGGTGCCTTCGCTTTCCAGGCCGAGCGGGGAGTAGATGCGCGTTCCGTCGCGCACCTTGGCGCGGAACACCATCTCGTCATAGGCGCCCTGCGCGCGGCCGAGCCCGCCCGCCATCCATGTCTCCATGAACACGGCGCTGCCTTCCATGTACCAGCGCGGGCTGAGGTTCCTTGGGCTCGTCAGGAAGTTGTAAAGGATCGATTCCGGGTGCTTCTGCAGTGGCGTTGGCTTGCCGCCGAGAAAGTGGCGCCAAAACGCATCGCGCGAGTTCCACACGTCGATCGTTCCGACGTGGGTCAGCTCATGGTTCATGAGCGTGAAGAAGCGCTCGCCGGGGGAGAATGCCTCCATCGAAAGGGAGAGCGGAGCGACGTCAAGCAGGACCATGTCGCTCGGTGAGCCGAGCGCGGCGGCGTTGCCGTAGTCGGAGAAGTCCTTGAGCAGGATCGTGACCGGCTCCCACGGCTTCCAGTGCAAATTCTTCTCGTGGAAGGCGAGCGAGTTCTCGAACGCACGCGCGAGATAGGGCGCCAGATAGGTTTGCGCGGGGTCGATGTAGAGGAGCGAGAGGTTCTTCGTCTCGAGCGTCGACAAATGGAAACCCGACGCGTCCTGCGGGACATGCTCGGTTTTCTGTTCCGGCGCATTGGGCTTCGTCGGGGCCGGAGTGACGGGCTCCGCTGGAGGAGTCTCCGCCGGCTGCGGCGCGACGACTTCGGGCGTCTCGACAACCGTCGTGGTGTCGGTGGGCGATGGAGGCGGCGGCTGCTTTGTGGCGGTCTGGGCGAGGGCTGTGGTCGAGCAGGTCGCTAGAACGAGCGCCAGCTTGCCACACGCAAGCCGGCGCCCGTTAAAACCCCCATGCCACATGAACGGCCCCCCGACCGCTGGGTCAGTCGGAGTGCGACTGCGCGACGCCAGCCTGGTTGAGCGCCGCCGAGAAGCTCGGGTTCGCCATCAGCGCCGCCAGATTGGGCTGCGCCGCGAGCGCCGCCCAGGCTTTCTGGTTCGACGAAAGCGCCGCCAATGCCGCCGAGCTCTGGCTGGCCGCGGCGAAGGCCTGCGGATTGGCCATCATCGCCGAGAACGCCTGCGGATTGGCAAGCACCGCCTGCGACGCCGCCGAGTTGAACTTGCCTGCCGTCGCCGCCGAAGCGACGAGCGATTGGGCGTTCAGAGCCTGCAGCGCCTGCGACGCCTGGCTCAGCTGGGCCGCGTTGCTGGCCAGGCTGGAGAAGGCCGAGGCATTCTGGCCCATCGCCGACATCAGCTGCGAGCTCAGCAAATGCGCATTGCTGGCGAGGCTGGCGAATGCGAGCGCATTATTGCCGATCGCCGAGAAGACCTTCGGATCGGCGGCGAGCGCGCTCATCGCGGACCTGTCGCCGGCCAGCTGCTGGAACGCGGAAGCGTTGCTCGCCATGCGCGCGTCCGCCGCCGCTTTCGAGGCGGCGTTCTGGAACGCGCTGGCGTTGCTGGCGAAGCTGCTGAAGGCCGAGCCTTGCGACAGGATCGCGGCGAGCGCCTGCGGATGTGATGCAAGCGCGGCAAACGCCTGGGAGTGGCCAGCGATGGCCGCGAGCGCCTGCGGTTGCCCCGCGAGCAACGCGAGGGCCGACGGGTTCGCTGCGAGCGCCGACATCGCTGCGCTCGAGATGCCGGCCGATTGCAGCTGGTGCGCCGCGGATGCGGCGCTATTGACTGCGGCGGAGAGCGCCTGCGGCTGGCCGGAAAGCGCCTTAAATGACGCCGCATTCGCGGCGAGCGCGCTGAACACCTTGGGATCCGCCTGCAGCGCTTGCATGGCCGCTGGATTGGCGGCGAGCTGCTGGAACGCCGAAGCGCTGCTCGCCATGCTCGCATTGGCCGCGGCCTTGGACGCCGCGTTCTGGAAGGCGTTCGCGCTGGACGCGAAACTCGCGAAGGCCGCCGGGTTGGCGGCTATCGCGGCGAGTGCTTGCGGCTGCGAAGCGAGCGCCTGCATCGCTGCCGAGTGGGACGCAACCGCGCTTAGCAACGCTGCGCTTGCCTGGTGCGATTGCGGCGCCAGCGCCGACGCATTGCGTGCGGCCTGGGCGACTCCCGCGAACGCGGAGGGATTAGCCGCCAAGGCGCTGAATGCCTTCGGGTTCGACATCAAAGCCGCCATCACCTGCGGCTGTCCGGCGAGAGCCTGGAAGCCCGGGGTCGCGGCCAGCGCGCGGAAGCTCGGGTCCTTGACCATCAGCTCGAACGCGTCGGTCTGCATCAGCTCGGGCACCGCGGTGTCGCCGAGGGTCACATCGCCTTCGCCAACCTGGGCGGAGACGTAACGCTGCGCCGGAGCGATCGTCCCGGCACTGGGCCCCAAAGGCGGATACACGCGCCCGAGACCGTACGCAGCTACACCGAATGCGAGCACGCCCGCAGTTGTGAGGTACATTTTCGACTTGTTGGAATACGACGTGGCCATGGTTGCCCCCTTGCCTAGTCAGGAGCGGCGGTTGTGACTCCGCGTTAATCGAGAGTCAATGAAACAATCCTTGTCGGAGCAGCGGCTAAGCCGCTGCAAAACCAAGGAAAATTTTTTGGATAACAGCCGCAAAAGGGCAAATTGTTCAATGCTCTTAACCATTTATCCAAAGGAATTGAAAACCGTGCCGCGGGTATTCCGGTGTCTTCGCGACGGAGACGGTTATGCATGCCCGTTTTGTGATGATTGCTGCGGCCTCCCTGACGACGGGCACCGCGGCTCCAGCCGAGCCCGCCAAGGCGCCGGCGCAGGCGGCAGCTCAGCCGGCCAATCGGCCGGCTCCCCGGGTGATGCTCGCATCCGCCGACCAGGTCCCAACGCCGGCACCGGCCGATCAAGGCGCCGCAACGCCGGCTAAACCGCACCGTGCGGCCCGAGTGACGACCTGCCGGTGCGGCGGGCAGACCGAAGAGCAGCACTAAGCCAAAGGCGACCTATTTCGCCTGGGCGATCTGCTGCTTCGCTCGGATCACCGGAATCTCGCCATCGCCGACGGCCGCGAACGCCGACCAATAGAACGGGTGCGACGTGTTGGGATCGTCCATCAGCTCGCGCTCCGAAAGCCTTAGCGCCGTGACCGTCGGAGTGCCCGGCGGGGCCGAGAACATTCCCGTGATCAAACGCTGGGTTGCGTTGTAGTCGTCGGGCAGCGGCCAGTGGCTGGCGATGACCAATCGCCCACCGGCGCCGACGAACGCGCGCACCAGACCGTCGAGTGACACATCGCCGCCGCTTCCCAGACCCGCCTGCTGGGTCGCCGCCGCGCTGGCCTTGCCCGCGGTGTCGCAAGCGGAAAGGATCACCAGGTCGGCGTCGAGGTGCAGGTCGAAGATCTCGCGGAAGGTCAGCAGCCCGTCGGATCCGTTGCCGCCGAAGCTTGTGAGCAGGGCGGGCTGCGCCGCGCATTTCGGCGCTCGCGAGGTGACCACGCCGTGGGTCGCGAAGTGGATGATACGGTATTGATCGAGATCGGTGCGTGAGCCGAGGCCGGTGTCGGTGAACGCGTTGCCGGTGACGACCTGCACGCCCTTGGGATCGAAGGCCGAAACGATGCCCGCAGCGATTTGAAGCTCCTTCGCCGAGATTGGGTGAGTCCACGAGGATAATGGGAGCACGCAGTCGCGATCCGCCGCCGCGGGAATCAGCGCCGCGGTGCCCGACGGCGCAGTGTTTTCACCGAGGCCGAGATAATCCTTCGGCGCCGCCGAAGGCCGCGCGAGGCGCAGGTCAGCGAACGAGCGTGGGCTGACCGATGTCGAGATGTCGCGGTCGCGCCCGAACCAGGCAATCCCGCGGAAGTCGAACTCGGCGTCGCCCCCGGCGGCCGAGCGCTTCTTGTAGGTGTCGACCGACGCCTGATCCATCACCAGCAGGTTGGGCGGAAGCCGAAGCATCGCGCCATCGGGCTCGAAGATGAGGTGCTTCACCGGTCCGAGGTCCGAAGCGAAGGGACCGAACAGCTCGGTGAAGAGCTGGTGCGAAAGGCCGACGTCGAAGGCATAGGTCGTCCGCTGGCCGTTCTCGACGGTCGAGATCGTGTCGCGCAGAGCATCGACCTGCTCGTCGAGTTGCTTGCTCGTGGCGTCGAGCCTTGCCGCGTGCGTCGCTGCCGGAGTGACGAGGACCGCGTAGATGCTGTCACCGACAATGGTCATGCGGTAATAAGCCTCACCAGGCCGGAGCTGCTTCTGCAGGTCGCCGAGGGGGATGACTTCGCTCGAGACGGCGCGGTAGCGCGGGAAGCTCGAGAGCGCCGCCTGAGTTGCCAGCTGCTCCTTCTGAGAGACCTGCAGCGCCGAGCGCAGGGTGCGCGCGCGGACCCCTTCCTCGGGCGTCGGCTTGGCGAGGTCCGCGAGGCGGGCGAGCTCGATCCGGGCGCGTTCCACCTGGCGAGACAAAGCGACCGACTGGCGGAAAAGGCGGGACGCCGCGTCGGTCCCGCCGCTGAGCTCGCGGGCCAGCACCGCCTGCGTCTGGGCAAGGCCGGGGCGCACCATCAGCTGAGTAGCGGCGAAAATCTCGGCATTGGCGGCCGGATCGGCGCCCTTCTTGAGGAGAAGGTCGACGTACGGCCGAAGCACGTGCGCGAAGGACGGCGGCAGGTTGGTGGCGTCGGGCTGCGAGCGGACGATTGCGCGGAACATCGCCTCGGCGGTCGCGAGCTGACCATTGCGCGCGAGATAGCCCGCGAGCCGCGCCTGCGTGTTGAGCAGCGCCGCGGACCCGGGATAGTTCACCTCGAGCATCGTCACCGCCTGGCGGTACAGACGCTCGGCCTCGGCCGGGTTCTTCGTATCCTCGGCGATCGCCGCAAGATCCCCGAGGATCTGGGCGCGCATCCACATGATCGATGCGACCCGGCCGCCGCGGACGGCGGCGAGCTTCGCGTCCGCGCTGCGCAGCGCATTGCCGGCGGAATTGAGGTCGCCGGTCAGGCGCAGCGACGTGCCGCGCAATTGCAGCGCCTGAGCGTCGAGAATTTCCGCCTTTTCGGCGGGGAGAAGCTCGTCCGATTGCGCTCCGAGCTGCTGGCCGAGCTTGGAATCTGCGTTGAGCTGCCTCGCCGTTACGGCGTCGATCTCGAGCGCCGACCTGGCGGTGCCTTCGTCTTCGAGCACAACTTTCGGAAGCGGCTTGTCGAGCTCTTCCATCGCGCCTTTTGCATCGCCCTGGTTGAGCAGGTGCATGGCGCGGTAATTGCGCAGCCGGCGAGCGACGATCGCATCCGATCCGACCTCCTCGGCCGCTCGCGCAAACAAGGAATCGGCCTCGGCGTAACGGCCGAGGTTCGACTTCTGAAGCGCCTCGTTGGCGAGACCTTCGGGACGGCTCAGCGGGGCGTCGCCCGAGCTGCTCACGGCGGAGAAGAATTCGGCTGCTTCGGCATAATTGCCGGAATTGTTGCGGCGATAGGCTTCGGCGAGCGCCCGGCTCGAGTCGAGTGTTCCGGCCTGCACTCGAGCGAAGGCGGCGGGGTCGCCGGCGCCGGTCGTGGCGATCGAGATCTCGCCTTTGGCCGGCTGGTCGGCGACGAGGCTGCGAAGCCCCAGCTGGAGCGCGCTATCGTAGCCGGTAAGGCCCTCGGCCGCGTAGAACAGCCGCCCCTTGCGGAGCTCGTAGGCGCGGTATCCGACGTCGGAGTCCTTGAGCTTGCAGTCGATCATTTCGACCTGGCCGAGGTCCGCGACCGCGGCGGAGTGCGGCGCCGAGCAGCGCATCTTGTCCGCGCGGATCATCGCGAGCCGCGCGGAGCCGCCGCCCACGTCACGCAATTTGTACATCTTGCCAACGGGAAGCGCCGCGTCGCGGCAGGTCACCGAATAGCCGGCGTCGAACATGCTTTTGAGCGCCGGGTCGCTCGCCACGTTTTGGGCGGAGCAGAAGATCGTGCCGGAATTGCCGATCCTGAAACTGTCGCGCACGCTGAGCGGCGCCGCGGGGGCCGAAGCCGCAACTCCGAAGCAGGAGATCGCGGCGGCAATGGCAATGGCTGTTCTGCTCATCTTAACTCTCCGATCGATTCTGCCGATCAATTCTCTCCGCCCGGTATGTCACCGATGACCACGTCGCCTCCGCTCGTCACGGGCTCGTCAATGCTTTGATCGAGCGAGATCGGCGTGGTGTTGATGAGACGCAGTGAGGGGTCGACCTTTCCGTTGTCGCCCTTGTCGTCGCTGCTGTCGCCCTCATCGCTTTGGTCGCTCTGATCGCCTTGAGCTGCCTCCCCGTTGCCGAGCGAAGGCGGCGTTTCGATGGGGCTCGTCCCACCCCCGATCGGACCAAGGACGGTCCCTGAATCGATCCCTGTCTGCTCCGGCGGAGGCGGAGGCGGAGGCGGTGGCGGCGGCGGTGGCGGAGGTGGCGGCGGAGGTGGCGGCGGCGGAGGCGGCGGCGGAGGCGGAGGCGGAGGCGGAGGCGGAGGTGGTGGCGGCGGCGGCGGCGGCGGAGGCGGAGGCGGAGGTGGTGGCGGCGGCGGCGG
>JBDTON010000004.1:0-25208 GCA_039933195.1 Sphingomicrobium sp.
TAACTGCGCGGCAATTCCCAACCCCTGAAGGACACCCGCGCCGCAATGGCCGCTCAATACAGCTTTGTGATGAAGGGCCTGACCAAGGCCTTCCCGGGCCACAAGCCCATCCTCAACAACATCCATCTGCAATTCTACCAGGACGCCAAAATCGGCATCGTCGGGCCCAACGGCTCGGGCAAATCCACGCTGATGAAGATCATGGCTCAGCGGGACAAGGAATTCACCGGCGAAGCGTGGCCGGGGGAAGGGATCACTGTCGGCTATCTCGAGCAGGAGCCGCAGCTCGATCCGTTGAAGACGGTCAAGGAGAACGTCATGGACGGGGTGCGCCCCGTCGCCGACATGATGGACCGCTTCAACGCCATCAGCGCGATGATGGCCGATCCGCCTGAGGATTCCGACTTCGACGCTTTGATGGCCGAGATGGGCGAGCTTCAGGAGAAGATTGACGCCGTCGACGGGTGGACTCTCGACAACCAGCTCGAGATCGCGATGGACGCGTTGCGCTGTCCCCCCGGCGATTCATCGGTTGCCAATCTCTCCGGCGGCGAGAAGCGTCGGGTCGCGCTCACCCGTCTGCTGCTCGAAAAGCCCGGTATCCTGCTGCTCGACGAGCCGACCAATCACCTCGATGCCGAGAGCGTGCAGTGGCTCGAAAAGCACCTGATCGACTATCCCGGCAACGTCATCCTCGTCACCCACGACCGCTACTTCCTCGACAATGTCGTGAACTGGATTCTCGAGCTCGATCGCGCGCGTTACTATGTGTACGAAGGAAACTACTCCACCTATCTGGAAAAGAAGGCGAAACGGCTTGAGCAGGAGGAGCGCGAAGAGGCCGGCAAGCAAAAGGCGATCAACGACGAGCTGGAGTGGATCCGGCGCTCGCCCAAGGCCCGGCAGGCGAAATCCAAGGCGCGCATCAAGGCCTTCGACCAGCTCGTCCAGACGCAGGAGAATCGCGCGCCCACCAAGGGTGAGATCCTCATCCAGATGCCCGAGCGCCTCGGCGGCAAGGTGATTGAGGTAAAGGGGCTCACCAAGTCCTACGCCGACAAGCTGCTGTTCGAGAATCTGAGCTTCACCCTCCCACCCGGCGGGATTGTCGGGATCATCGGACCCAACGGCGCCGGCAAGACGACCCTGTTCAAGCTGATCACCGGCCAGGAAGAGCCCGACTCCGGCGAAGTGGCGGTCGGACCGACGGTCCATCTCGGGTACGTCGACCAGAGCCGAGACGCGCTCAATCCCAAGCACAATGTCTGGGAGGAGGTCAGCGGCGGCCTCGACATCATCAAGATCGGCAAGCATGAGCTGAATAGCCGCGCCTATGTCGGCGCCTTCAACTTCCGCGGCCCCGACCAGCAGAAGAAGGTCGGGCAGCTTTCCGGCGGCGAGCGCAATCGCGTCCACCTCGCCAAGATGCTCAAGGACGGCGGCAACGTCCTCCTGCTCGACGAGCCGACCAACGATCTCGACGTCGAGACCCTGCGCGCGCTCGAGGATGCGCTGGAAAATTTCGCGGGATGCGCGGTGGTGATCAGCCACGACCGCTTCTTCCTCGACCGCCTCGCGACCCACATCCTGGCTTTCGAGGGGGACGGCGAAGTCACCTGGTTCGAGGGCAATTTCGAGGCTTATGAAGAGGACAAGGTGCGGCGCTTGGGCGAGGAGGCTACGAGGCCGCACCGGATGACGTACCGGAAATTGACGCGGTAATTCCCGTCGACCGATCGGCCGCAGCCGCGGGGTCAGGCGCAATCGTCATCCCGGACTTGATCCGGGACCCGCCTTGTTCTTCACTTGAGCGATGGAACGTCAACCATGCGTCTATATTCTCGCGCGGGCGTCCCACAGCACGCTTTACACGGGTGTCACAGCCGACTTGCCTGGCCGAATTCACCAGCACCGACAAGGAATCGTCCGCGGATTCACGCAGCGCTATGGGATCAAACGATTGGTCTGGTTCGAAGCCCACGAAAGGATGGAGACGGCGATCCTGCGCGAGAAGCGGATCAAGCGATGGCCGCGTGCATGGAAGTACGATCTGATCCACAAAGACAACCCAACCTGGCGCGACTTGGCCGAGGATCTCGGTTTCGATCCGCTGCCACTCGGTCGGCGCCCGCAAGAACAGGCGGGTCCCGGCTCACGGCCGGGATGACGAGTCTGACGATCACCGTCACTGGCCCACTCTGGCTCTGGACCGGCGAGAACGGGAGCTGGCATTTCATTACCGTGCCGGAGGAGCAGTCGGACGAAATCCGCGGCCATTGCTTGGCGATCCAGCGCGGCTTCCGCTCGGCGCGGGTGGGCGCCACGATCAACGGCGTCGCCTGGCGCACATCGGTCTTCCCGATCAAGAGCGGCGGCTACATCCTGCCGGTGAAAGCCGAAGTCCGGCGCAAGGCGGAGATCGCGGCCGGTGACGAGGTGACGGTCACATTGGACCTCTTGTAAGCGCGGCTAGCGCAGCCGTTTGACGAGCAGTTCCCCGTCGTCGCCACTCTTTACGTCGAAGTTGGGCACCGCCTTGATAAGCTCCGAGAGCCGCGTGTAGCCGAAGTTGCGCGCGGCGAAGCTCGAGACCGCCGTCGCGCGCTGACCGAGCTCGGCCAGCGGTGTGTAGCCTTCCTCATCGCGCTTGGACGCCTTGTACGCGGCACCCAGTACCTGCAGCAGCTCGGCATCCACCGGTCGCCGGCCCTTGCCCGCGGCGGGCTGTTCGAGCTGTTCCTCCTGATCGAGCGCAAGCGCGCCGACGTCGAAGAAGCGGCTGCAAGCCTGTTGAAAGGAGAGGGGAGTCTTCGCCGTTCCGAAGCCGTAGACCTGCAGCCCGTCCTCGCGGATGCGCTGCGCCAGGGGCAGGAAGTCGCTGTCGGACGACATGATCCCGAAGCCGTCGACATTGCCGCGGTAGAGGAGGTCCATCGCGTCGATGGTCATGCGCATGTCGGTCGCGCTCTTGCCCTTGACCACGTCGAACTGCTGCATCGGGATGATCGAGTGCGCGCCGGTGAGGTTGCCCCAGCCCTTGAGGCTCGCCTTGGCCCAATTGCCGTAGGCGCGGCGGATATTGATCGTTCCGAGCTCGCCAAGCACCAACAAGACCTGGTCAAGATGTTCCGGGGACGCGTTATCGGCGTCGATTAGCAGTGCGATATTGGCTTCCTGGTCGACATTCCTCTCGCGCATTGCGACTCCTTTTCGACACTCTACCGCAGTGTCGCGGAATGACCACAGTTGGCCGCGCCACCGTTCCGGACCTGAACGGCAGATGATCGATGCGGGAACGAAACGCCCGTTGGAGCACTGATGACGGACAGGGGACGAGTTAGTGGAAGGGACAGGATGATGAGGAAGTTAGGACTTGCGGTCTTTGTCGCCGGCAGCATCGCCGCGACCGGCTGCGCTACGTATCCGAACCAGTATGGATACGATCCGTATTATAACAACGGCTACAACAATGGTTACAACAACGGCTATTATGGCCAGCAGCCCAATGGCCAGGCCGGCCGAGTCGCTGGCGGTGCTGCTGCCGGCGCGGTCGGTGGTGCGATCGCCGGCGCGGTCATTCCGGGCGTGAGCGTCGGCCAAGGCGCGATTGCCGGGGCGATCCTCGGCGGCGTTCTCGGCGCCACGGTCAACGGACGGCAATATTATCGCGATACCCGCGGCTATTGCTACTACGTCGACCAGTACGGTCAGCCGCAATACAGCTACAATATCCGGTGCTAGTCTAGGGCAGCACCAGCTGCCGAACTTCACCTGTTCTTGAGCAAGGCTAGACGGGGCGGAAGTCTTCTTCCGCCTCGTCGAGCACGTGAAGTCGCCCCTCGGCGATCGAAAAATGCGCGCCGTGCAGTTTGAGGCGCCCCGATTGTTCGCGCTCCGCGATCCAGGGGAATGTGCGCAGGTTGGCGAGGCTGACCTTCACTGCCGCACGTTCCATGTCGAGGAAGGCGTCACGGTCGAGCTTCGAATGCCGGCTTCGGACCGCGTCGCGCGCCTCGTCCAGCATCCGCACCCAGTCGGCGATGAAATGGCCCTCGCCAGGATCGGTGTCGTCGAACTCGCCGGTTAGCGCTGCGGCGCAGCCGCCGCAAAGGCCGTGGCCCATGACGAGAATTTCGCCGACCTCGAGTTGGCTAACTGCGAACTCCAGAGCCGCGGAGACGCCGTGAAACCCCCGGCTTGTCTCGTAAGGCGGCGCGAGGGCGGCGATGTTGCGGACGACGAACATCTCGCCGGGACGAGCGTCGAAAATCTCTGCGGGATCCACCCGGCTGTCGGCGCACGAGAGGATCATCACCTTCGGGCTCTGACCTTCGGCCAGCTCCGACCAGCGCTCGCGCTCGCGCTGCCACGCCGTTTGACGGAAACGGCGATAGCCTTCGATCAGCTTCGACAAGTACATCGCCGACCCGGCTAGCGGCACGAGGGCGGGGGTGGCAAGGCGTGGGCGCAATCGCTATCTGCCCGCCCATGAATGCTCCCGTAGCCGTCCCGAAGCAGCGCAAGCCCGATTGGATCAGGGTCAAGGCGCCGGTCAGCGAAGGCTATCACCAGACGCGGAGGCTGATGCGCGAGCTCAACCTCGCCACCGTCTGCGAGGAAGCGGCGTGTCCCAACATCGGCGAGTGCTGGACGAAGAAGCACGCGACCGTGATGATCCTCGGCGACACCTGCACCCGGGCGTGCGCCTTCTGCAACGTGAAGACGGGCATGCCTCGCGCCGTGGATCCGCTGGAGCCGGAACATGTCGCGACCGCGGCGGCCGAGCTTGGGCTCGAACATATCGTGGTGACGTCAGTCGACCGCGACGATTTGTCCGACGGCGGGGCATCGCAGTTCGTGAAGGTCATCGCGGCGCTGCGCGAACGGACGCCCAGGACCACGATCGAGATTCTCACCCCCGACTTCCGCAACAAGAGCGAGAGCGCCGTTGAGGCGATCGTCGAAGCTGGCCCGGATGTCTACAACCACAATCTCGAGACCGTCCCACGGCTCTATCCTACGATCCGTCCGGGCGCGCGTTATTACGCTTCGCTTCGGCTGCTCGAGAGCGTCAAGCGCCGGGCGCCCCACATATTCACCAAATCCGGTCTAATGGTCGGCCTGGGCGAGCAGCGGCTCGAAGTGCACCAGGTGATGGACGACATGCGCTCGGCCGGCGTGGATTTCCTGACGATGGGACAGTACCTGCAGCCGACCCCGCGCCATGTCGGGGTCGCGGAGTTCGTTACTCCGCAGGCATTCGATGCGTATGCCGCCATTGCTCGCGCCAAGGGTTTTTTGCTCGTCGCCGCGTCGCCGTTGACCCGCTCGAGCTACCACGCCGGCGATGATTTCAGGAAGATGCAGGCGGCACGGCTCGCGCAATTGGAGCGTTCGAACGGCTGATGCCGCGCCACAGCGAGACCAAGTACCTACCGTACACCCCCGAGCAATTGTTCGGGCTCGTCGCGGATGTCGAGCACTACGACGAGTTTCTGCCCTGGGTGGTCGCGGTCCGCGTCCGTTCGTCGAGCGAGCGAGAGACTGTCGCCGACCTGGTTGTCGGATTCAACGCCTTCAAGGAGCGTTTCACCAGCCGGGTGGTAAAGGAGCGGCCGACGCGGATCTGCGTCGATTACGTCGAAGGACCGCTGAAATATCTCCACAACGAGTGGCAGTTTGATCACTCCGCAAACGGCGGGACCGATGTCCACTTCTCCGTCGATTTCGCCTTCAAGTCACGGCTGTTCGAGACCCTCGCGGGTGCGATGTTCGACCGGGCATTGAGGCGAATGACGAACGCCTTCGAGCAGCGCGCGGCAGCGCTTTACGGCATCAGCAGCTCGAGCGCGCAAAGCGCCGCCTGAAAGCGGACCCCGGAGCGCGTTTTTTCGTCGAAGAACTTATTGTCGGCGACGATCTGCGCCGGATCCGAGTCACGCTCGGCGCGAGCGAAGACCACCGTTCCGACCGGCTTCTGCGCCGTCCCGCCGCCGGGGCCTGCTATCCCGGTGATGGCAACCGCCACATCGGCGTCGGACGCGGCAAGTGCGCCACGCGCCATCGCCCAGGCCGTCGCGACACTGACTGCGCCGAACGTATCGACCACGTCCTCGCTCACCTTCAGCTGGGACAACTTGGCCGCGTTCGAATAAGTCACATAACCGACCTCGAAAACGTCGGAGGACCCGGGAATTTCAGTGAGCGCGGCACTGACGAGGCCGCCGGTGCAGCTCTCGGCGATTGCGATTCGTCGGCCGAGTGCGCGATTGGCCTCGACCACCTCGCGCGCCTTGTTCACCAGTTCGTCGGGGAGGAGCGCGTCCCTCATGCGGCCGGGCCCCTGCGAATGCTCGCCACCGCCTGGGCGGCAATGCCTTCGCGGCGTCCGGTAAAGCCGAGGCCGTCGGTCGTAGTTGCCTTGATGCTGACCTGATCCGGCGCGAGCCCAGCGATCTCCGCAATCCTGCTGCGCATTGCGGAACGATGCGGGCCCAGCTTCGGCTCCTCAGCGATAACCGTACAATCCACGTGGTCGATGATGGCTCCTTTGGAGTGGAGAAGCTCGACGGCGTGGACGAGGAAGCGATCCGAAGACACGCCCTTCCATGTAGGATCGGACGGTGGAAAATGCTCGCCGATGTCGCCAAGACCGCCTGCGCCGAGAAGGGCATCGGTGATCGCGTGGAGGACGACGTCCGCGTCGCTGTGGCCGGCAAGGCCGCGCGAATGCGGCACTGCGATCCCCCCCAGCATGACTGGGCCCTCGCCGGAAAAGGCGTGGACATCGAAGCCCATGCCGGTGCGTGGGATCAATCGCGCCGCGACCCATTCTTCAGCGCGTTCGAAATCGGCCGCGGTTGTCAATTTCTCAAGCGCGGCATCTCCGGTTACGACTGCGACGTCGATGCCGGCCGCCCGCATGGCCGTGCTTTCATCGGTGGGGCCTGAACCGGACCAGGACGCGTAAGCCCGGCGAATAGCCTCGAGACGAAACGCCTGCGGTGTCTGGACGCGCACGAGGCCCGCGCGATCGACGCTTTCCTTCAGCCGGTCCGTTGCGCGCGCGACCGTATCGCCAACGGGCAGCACCGGCGCGGCACCCTCGAAGAACTCCAACTGGGCGACCAGCCGATCAACGACGGCGGTAGGACAGAAAGGCCGCGCCGCGTCATGGACCAGAACCGCATCGCCATCGACAGCGTCAAGTCCGGCCCGGACGGAGTCGGCGCGTTCGGCGCCGCCCCTGATCAACGCCCCGACATCGAGGCCGTTGAGGGCGGCTCGGGCGAACTCCTGCTGCCCTTCGCCGATCACGACACGGACGACATCCACTGCGGAGTGGCGGATCAGCGATTCGGCCGCCCAGCGCAGCACCGGCTTGCCGCCGACCATGCGATATTGCTTGGGAATGCTGCCGCCTGAGCGCTCGCCTTTGCCGGCGGCCACGATGAGGGCGGTGACGGTCATGTGCGCGGGCGTCTAGGCCCGCTTGCCTTGTCCGCCAAGGGCTGTTCCCCTATCTGCCGCCAACTCATGAGCGAGCTGAAGCCCATCCACATCGGTCCGCTCCGGATCGACGCGCCGGTGATCCTGGCGCCGATGACGGGCGTCACCGACCTGCCGTTCCGGCGCATCGTCAAGCGCTACGGCGCGGGGCTGACGGTCAGCGAAATGATCGCCAGCCAAGCCATGATCCGCGAGACTCGCCAGTCGCTGCAAAAGTCCCTGTGGGATCCCGCCGAAGAGCCGGTGTCGCTCCAGCTCGCAGGCTGCGAGCCGCAGGTGATGGCCGAAGCAGCAAAGCTCAACGAGCAGCGCGGCGCAGCGATCATCGACATCAATATGGGCTGCCCGGTGAAGAAGGTCGTCAATGGCGATGCCGGATCGGCGCTGATGCGCGATCTGGCGCTCGCGGCGAAGTTGATCGAGGCGACCGTCAAAGCCGTCAGGGTGCCCGTCACGCTTAAAACGCGCATGGGCTGGGATCATTCGAGCCTCAACGCCCCGGAGCTGGCGCGCATCGCCGAAGATCTCGGCGTGCAAATGATTACCATCCATGGCCGCACGCGCTGCCAATTGTACAAGGGCGAGGCCGATTGGAGCTTCGTCCGCAAGGTCAACGACGCCGTCCGTATTCCGGTAATCGTCAACGGCGACATCTGCTCGATCGACGATGCGCGCGAGGCGCTGCGCCAGTCGGGCGCCGACGGCGTGATGATCGGGCGCGGAGCATACGGTCGCCCGTGGCTGATCGCTCAAGCCATGGCCGAACTGACCGGAGGAGGGGTAAAGCCCGACCCGAGCCTCGACGAGCAGCTGGAAACGATGCTGGTGCAATATGACGACATGCTCGCGCTTTATGGCCGGCACACGGGCGTCAATCTCGCGCGCAAGCATATCGGCTGGTACACCAAGGGGCTGCCGGGCTCGGCCGAGCTGCGCAATACGGTCAATCAGCAGGACGATCCGGCGATTGTTGTCCGCATGCTGCAGGACTTCTATTCGCCCTGGCTGAGGCGCACCGCCGCCTAACGCGAATTAACGAGCCACAAGTGTGTTTTTGATGCAACGGCCGCGGTGGCCATGCTAGGGCCCGGCGAAATGGACGCGCGTACGGCCGAATCGCCGGTCATCTCCCACCAACAGGGCTGGCTCCAGCGGGAGCGGGCAAGCGGCCGATTCTACGACCGCATAGCGGCGCTGATCGGGTTGTTCCTGGTCGCGATGCTGGGGTTGAGCGGCTGGCTGCTAAAGCGAAACGTCGAGCCAGACACCTTGCTCTCGCCGCCGCTGATCGCCTTGCTGCTGATCGCGATTCTGCTCCCGGCGATCGCGCTCATGGCACTTTATGCGCGGAAAGTGGCGGTTCGCCGAGCCGAGCAGGGCGGGCTGGGAAGCGGGCGTCTGCACGTCCGCCTGGTGGCGCTATTCACGGCGATCGCGGCCGTCCCGACGGTGTTGGTCGCGATCTTCGCCTCGGTGTTGTTCCAAAGCGGACTCGAGTTCTGGTTCTCGCACCGCGCCCGCAACATGCTCGAGAATACGATGCAGGTGGCGCAATCGACCTACCGGTATGAAGTCGGCCGCGTCGGCAATGAAGCTGCCACGATGGCCGGTGACTTGACCAGCTATCTGCAGAAAATTCCAATGGACGATCCGCGGTTTCAAACCGGACTCGCGTTCCAGACCTACCAACGTTCACTCAACGAAGCCGCCATTCTGAAGATCAGCGCCAGCGGCGACGTACAAACGCTGGCCGTTGCGACGGGCAACAAGGGCTTTGCGCTCGACGAACGTTTGATGAAGGCGGCGATCGCGAAGGTCGAGCGGCTGCCCAACAATGCCAGCGTCGACGTGGGTACGCCTAATCGCATATCCGTGCTGACGCGGTTGGTGCCGGGAACCAAAACGTATCTTTATGCGGGCCGATGGGTCGATCCGGAAATTGCATCGCAGATCGACCGGGCAAACCTCGTCCTCAAGGACTATCGTTCGCTGCTCAACCGCTCGCGTGTCAATCAGCTACGCTTCAACGCCGCCCTACTGCTCGGATCGCTGATCATCGTCGGTCTGGCGATTTTCACGGCTTTGAAGATCGCCGACCGCATGGTTCGTCCGGTAGGCGAGCTCGTCGATGCCGCGGGGAGAATTGAGCAGGGCGACTTCTCCGCGCGCGTGCCGACCGCCGAGACCGAAGACGAAATCCAGACTCTGGCGACCGCCTTCAACAGGATGGCTGGACGACTCGATGAGCAGACGGGCGCGCTGAGATCCGCCAACACTCAGCTCGATGCCCGCCGCGCGTTCATGGAAGCGGTGCTGTCGAGCGTCACCGCCGGGGTAATCGCGCTCGACTCCCGCAATCGCATCCTGCTGGTCAACCGCTCCGCTGAGACCTTGCTTCTGGACAAGCAGGAGGACGTCGAAGGGAAGGGGCTGGGCGTCGTATCCCCAGACCTCGATGAGTTCATGCGCGGCGATCGATTGGAAGCCAATGTTATCGTTGTCGCCGACAGCGGTCAGCGGACGTTGGCGGTGAAGCGCGTGCGGTATCAGGACGGGTCGGTGCTGACCTTTGACGACATCACCGATCAGCTTACCGACCAGCGTCGAGCGGCGTGGTCCGACATCGCCCGCCGGATCGCGCACGAGATCAAGAACCCGCTGACCCCCATCCAGCTCGCCGCCGAGCGGCTGCAGCGACGATTCGGTCAGGAGATCAGCTCGGACAAGGACACGTTCGAGCGCCTGACCGGAACTATCGTCCGGCAAGTCGGTGACTTGCGGCGGATGGTCGACGAGTTCTCGAACTTTGCGCGCATGCCCAAACCGGCGTTCCGCGACGAGGAGGTCCACGAGATCGCCCGCCAGGCCCTATTTCTCCACGAAGTGGCGCATCCGGGGATCAGCTTCGTCCTCGCGCCGCCGGAAGGCGATTTTCGCATGGTATGTGACCGGCGACAGCTGGCGCAGGCGCTTACGAACGTCGTGAAGAACAGCGTAGAAGCCATTGAAGGAAGAAAGAATCGCGGCGAACACAGCTTGTCTGGCGACCGCGTCGAGCTGCGTCTGCACGAGGAAGACAGTCACCTGATCATCGACGTCCTCGACACCGGCGTCGGCTTGCCTGAGGACCGCGAGCGCCTGACCGAGCCCTATATGACCACGCGTGTGCGCGGCACCGGCCTCGGCCTCGCCATCGTCAAGAAGATCGTCGAGGAGCATGTAGGCGAAATCGCCTTCCTCGACCGGCCGGGCGGGGGGACGCATGTCCGAATCGCTTTCGACACGGCCAAGCTTGCCGCGCTCGCTTCCGAGG
The DNA here is from genome assembly GCA_039933195.1 of Sphingomicrobium sp. GTDB lineage: Bacteria > Pseudomonadota > Alphaproteobacteria > Sphingomonadales > Sphingomonadaceae > Sphingomicrobium. The sequence continues at coordinate 10,823 of JBDTON010000004.1, forward strand.
AAGCAGGCGACCCCAATCATGAACCGGATGAGGATGCCTGATGGCGCTTGAAGTGCTCGTTGTGGACGATGAAGCCGATATTCGCGATCTGGTCAGCGGCGTCCTCGAGGATGAGGGATACGAGGTTCGCACCGCCGCCGACAGCACTCAAACGCTGGAGGCGATCGAGGAGCGCCGGCCGTCAATGGTCCTTCTCGACGTCTGGCTGCAGGGTTCGCGCCTCGACGGCCTGCAGTTGTTACAGGAGATCAAGCGCCGCGATTCGACGATCCCGGTGCTGGTGATTTCAGGCCACGGCAATCTGGACACCGCCGTCGCGGCGGTGAGGGAAGGGGCCGTGGACTTTATCGAAAAGCCGTTCGAGGCCGAACGGCTGATCTACCTCGTCGACCGCGCGACGGAGACCGAGCGCCTGAGGCGCGAGAATGCCAGCCTCCGCCAGCAGGTCGGGCATGAGGACCAGCTTCACGGCAGCTCCGTCGCGATCAACACCGTCCGCGCGACCTTGAAACGCGTGGCTCCAACCGGCAGCCGGGTCTTGATCTCCGGACCGCCCGGCGTCGGCAAGGAGATCGCCGCGCGAATGATCCACCAGTGGAGCCTGCGCGCCAAGGCGCCGTTCATCGTGCTTTCGGCGGCGATGATGAGCCCGGAACGCGTCGAGGAGGAATTGTTCGGAAGCGAGGCTGACGGAGTCGCCCGCCCGGGGCTGCTCGAACATGCGCACGGCGGCACCTTGTTCCTCGACGAGATCGCCGACATGCCGCTGACAACGCAGGGCAAGATCCTGCGAGTGCTGACCGATCAGAGCTATCACCGCGTCGGCGGGCAGCGCCCCGTCAAGGTCGATGTGCGGGTGCTGTCGGCGACCGCGAAAAACCTGGCGGACGAGATCGCCGGGGGCCGATTCCGTGAAGACCTCTTCTACCGGCTCAACGTCGTTCCCGTGCGCCTGCCGGCGCTCCGCGAGCGGCGCGAGGACATCCCCGAGCTCGTCAGCCATTTTCTCGCGCGGTTCGCCGTCGAGCGGCGAATTCCGGGGCTCGGCATGTCGGAAGAGGCAATGGCGGCGCTCCAGGCGCATGACTGGCCCGGAAACATCCGCCAGCTCAGGAATATCATCGAGCGGACGATCATACTCGCGCCGGGCGATCGCGTGTCATGCATCGACGTCGACCTGCTTCCGCCCGAAATCCTCGACAATCAAAACGCGATGGGCGGCTCGTCGACCGCGATGGCGATCATGGGCAGTCCCCTCAGGGAAGCGCGGGAATCGTTCGAGCGCGAGTATCTCAAGATTCAGATCCGGCGCTTTTCAGGCAACATCTCGCGCACCGCGTCGTTCATCGGCATGGAACGCTCGGCTCTGCACCGAAAGCTCAAGGCCCTGGGCATCGGGGACAAGAGGGATGCGGACGAGCAGTAGAACGAAGGCGCGCATGGCTGCTCGAACCCTGAGCCTGCAAGATCACTTCCTGAATAGCGTCCGACGCGCCAAGCTGCCGGTCACCATCTTCCTCGTCAAAGGCGTGAAGCTCCAAGGCGTGATCACCTGGTTCGATGCTTTCTCGCTGCTGCTCCGGCGGGAGGGCGCCTCTCAGCTGGTCTACAAACATTCAATCTCGACCATTATGCCGCCCGAGCCCCCGCCGGACTTTGTGGCCACCAAAGCGGCCGCTGACGGCGCAAAGGCCCCGCTTCAGGACGTGTTCCTCGCCGCTGCAGCCCGCGACACCGAGCGCATGACCTTGTTTCTCGTCAACGGCGTGATGCTCCAGGGGAATGTCACCGGCTTTGACCAGTTCAGCCTCCTTCTCGAGCGCGGCGGGCAGATCCAGCTCGTCTATAAGCATGCGCTTTCGACGCTTCAGCCGGCGCATCCGCTCAATCTGGAACCGGAGCAATCGACCGCGACGGAGGATGAATCCTGAACGGCTCCGACGGTCACGGCCTCGTTGACGTCGCACGCGGCGAGCGTGGGGTAATTGTCGTTCCCGAACTCCCCCGCGAACAATCGCGCCGCACGAGCGATGCGAGGCTCGAAGAGGCCGAAGGGTTGGCCGAAGCAATCGGGATAGTCGTCGCTGCCAAGCGTTCGGTCCGCCTCAGGACCGTCCGCCCGGCGACTTTGCTCGGCAAGGGCCAAGTCGAGGAGGTGGCCGCATTGGCGCGAGAACACGAGGCCGGGCTGCTCATCGTCGATGCGCCGCTGACCGCGGTTCAGCAGAAGAACCTCGAGGAAGAGGCCGGCGCCAAGGTAATCGACCGCACCGGACTGATCCTGGAGATTTTCGGCGAACGTGCGGTCACGGCCGAGGGCCGGCTGCAGGTCGAGCTCGCGCACCTCGATTATCAGGTGGGGCGTCTGGTGCGCAGCTGGACCCACCTCGAGCGGCAGCGCGGCGGATTCGGTTTTCTCGGCGGCCCGGGCGAAACCCAGATCGAGGCCGACCGGCGGATGATTCGCGACCGAATGGCCAAGATCCGGCGCGAGCTTGACCAGGTGAAGCGCACGCGGTCGCTGCACCGCGGGCGAAGACAGCGCGCGCCCTGGCCGGTGATCGCTCTCGTCGGCTATACCAACGCCGGAAAATCGACGCTTTTCAACCGGCTGACCGGCGAAGCCGTGTTCGCCGAGAACCTGTTGTTCGCGACTCTCGATCCCACCATGCGCGATATCCGTCTGCCCGGCTTCGATAAGGCGATTCTCTCGGACACGGTCGGGTTCGTCTCGGATCTGCCGACCGAGCTCATCGCAGCTTTCCGGGCGACCCTGGAAGAGGTCGCTTCGGCTGACCTGCTGGTCCACGTGCGCGACATGGCCCATCCCGATCGCGAGGCGCAACGCGAGGACGTCGACGATGTCTTGAAATCACTCGGCCTTGCGGAGGAGGGCGCTCCGCCGCGGATTGAAGGCTGGAACAAGATTGATCTCTTGTCAGACGAAGAGCGCGAGCAACTGCTTAACGAGGCAGCGCGGCGCGGGAATGTGGTGGCGATCTCGGCCACCACCGGAGAAGGGCTCAAACTGCTGCGCGAGCGAATGGCCGAGGAGTTGAGAACCGGTGAGCAGGTACACCAGATCCGAATCCCGGCGGCGGAAGGCGGCAAGATCGCCTGGCTGCATGCGCGGGGCGAGGTGCTTGACCAGCGGATGGACCGTGATTCCATGGAACTGTCGGTGCGTCTGTCGCCCGACAATTGGGCACGATTTCAGGCGATGGAGTCGGCCTGAGCTTTCTTCGCCGCGGCCCAGAGTTCCTCTTTTTCGTCCAGTGACAAGTGGGCGAAGCCGGCGGTTTTCTCAATCGCCCGAAAGCGCTGCTCGAACTTTCGGTTCGCTTCACGCAGAGCGGTTTCGGGTTCGATGTTGAGATGGCGTGCGAGGTTTACGGCGGCGAACAACAAGTCGCCGAGCTCGTCGAGCATGCGACCGTGGTCGGTTTCGGCGTCGAGTTCTGCCAGTTCCTCGTCGATCTTGGCCCGCGGACCACTTTGATCGGGCCAATCGAAGCCCACTCTGGCGGCGCGGCGCTGGAGCTTGGCCGCGCGTTCGAGCGCCGGAAGCGCGAGTGCCACTCCGGCCAGAGCGCTGTCATCGTTCGATTTCTCGCGTTCGGCGGCCTTGATCTCTTCCCACAGATGGTGGCCGCCATGCTCCACGTTGCCGAAGATATGCGGGTGGCGGCGCTCCATCTTGTCGCAGATACGCTGAATCACGTCCTCGAGCGTGAATTCGCCCGCTTCCTCGGCCATTTGCGCGTGGAATACGACCTGGAGTTGAAGGTCGCCGAGCTCATCGGCGAGCAAGTCCATGTCCTTGCGGGCGATCGCGTCGGCGACCTCATACGCTTCTTCGATCGTGTAGGGCGCGATGGTCTCGAATGTCTGCACCGTGTCCCATTCGCAGCCGCTCAGCGGATCGCGCAGGCGGCGCATGATTTCGGACAGACGCTCAAGCGGCACGGGGAGCCTCGATTTGGGGTCGGGGGCCCTCTTGCCCAGGGCGGTTTGATAGTATGATAATATGCATTATGTAAAGTCAGAGATCATGACACCAGCACCAGCCACCGGCCTTCCACTCCCCAGCGGCTCAGCGAAGAGAGGAAATTCATTCCCAGTACGTTGAGGTCGTCATTGTCAGCGACCTGCAAGCCAACGTCCCTGCGCGTAATCCCTCCGACTTCGAGCTCGTCTGCACGCGCGGTCGAGACGCGGATCACGCCGTTGCCGGTGCGAACAAACTGATCGCGTTGGGGAGAAACTTTGATGCCCGCCTTCAACGCAGTCTGGCGATCGATGGTGGTCATGGTCGCTCCGCTGTCGACGAGGAATTTCACGTCCTGACCATTGAGTTTGGCCGAAACCCAAAAATGGCCATCGATCGCCATCGGAATCCGCGTCTCTCGTCCCTGCTGCACCGGAGTGCCGACAGCCTCGGCCCTCAACCGCTGCGCCACCCAGCCGAAATTGTCGCGGAAGGTGAACAGGATGAAGCCGGCGGCAAAGATAGCGACCCAGGCGAGCGCAATGGTGAGCATCTTCGCCAGGGGCTCACGGCGGGCCATCAACGATCCAAGCACGAGCATCACAGCCATCAGAATATAGACACCGCCGAGCATCAGGTCGTTGGTCATGGGATGATCTCGAGCCCGTCATGGGCCGGCGCCGCCCAGTCGGGGAGCTCGGCGACAAGCGTGCGATAGTCGAGGCCGTTACCCATGTGCGTGAGATAGACCTGCCCGACGCGCAAATCACGAGCCCAGCCGAGGATGCCGTCGAGATGCGCGTGCGTGGGGTGCGGCGTGCGCGTCAGGCAATCCGCGATCCACACATCGACACCTGCATAAAGCTGCGCCATTGCGTCCGTTAAGTCGCTGAAGTCTATCGCGTAAGCCGCCGAGCGATCGCCTTCGTCGAAGCGCATTCCGAGTGAGGCCGGGCCGCCATGCGGCTGGTCCACGAAACGCGAAATCACCTCCCCAAGCGCGAGCTGATCCCCGAGCTCCCGAGCTTCCACGATCGGCCGGTAGAAGTCCGACTGCTCGAATGCGTAGGCAAAGCGATGCTGAAGCTCCGCGAGCACGTCCGTGCGAGCGTAGATCGGCACCGGCCCGTCCAGCGCCTGCGCTATCGGCCGCAGCTCGTCGATACCGTGGCAATGATCGCCATGGGTGTGGGTAACGATCACGCCGTCTAGCCGCCCCACCCCGGCAGCGATTAGCTGCTCGCGAAGGTCGGGGCCACAGTCGACCAGTACGCGTTCGCCGGCGCTTTCGACCAGGATCGAGGAGCGCAGGCGGGCGTTGCGAGGCTCGGCGGGATCGCATTTGCCCCATTCATTGCCGATCTTGGGGACCCCGGTCGAAGTCCCACAGCCGAGGATCCTAAGCTTCACCCGCTGCCTTGCTGAAAAGCTTGAAGAAATTCGCGGTCGTGGCTTCGCCGAGCTGCTCGGGGTCCTCCCCCCTCAACTCGGCTACAAAGCGCGCGGTATCGGCGACGAAGGCTGGCTCGCATTTGTGGCCGCGGTGCGGAACCGGCGCGAGGAACGGCGCGTCGGTCTCTACCAGGAGCGAATCGAGCGGGAGGTTGCGCGCGATATCCTGAAGGTCGGCCGCGTTCTTAAATGTGACGATCCCGGACAGCGAAATGAATAAGCCGAAATCGAGCGCCTTGGCCGCAAGGTCCGCCGAGCCGGTGAAGCAATGGAGCACGCCGGAGACCCCGCCTTGCTTCACTGCGGCGCCGAGGATTTCAGCTGTATCCTCCTCCGCGTCACGCGTATGGACGATCAGCGGTAGGCCGGTCTGGCGCGCAGCCTCGATATGCGCTTCGAAGCGCTCGCGTTGCGCCTGCCTGTCGGACTTGTCGTAATAATAATCGAGGCCGCATTCGCCAATTGCGATTACGCGCGGGTGCTTGGTTCCTTCGACCAACGCCGCGGCCCCGAGGTCTGGATGCGCGTCCGCCTCGTGCGGGTGGACCCCGACGCTCGCCCACACGTCCGAGTGGTGCTCGGCGACTCGGACGACGTCGCACCATTCGCGCTGGCGGGTCGAAATGTTGAGGAAGCCGGTGACGCCGTGATTGCGAGCATTCTCGAGCACTTCATCCTGCCGCTCGACGAGGCCCTCGTAGTTCAAATGGCAGTGGCTATCGATCAGCCTCATGCCGCGGGCTCCGGCCCCTCTTCGAGCTCGAGACGCGGGAACAGAGGCGTTGGCTGTGCGATTGGAGCGCCACCCTCGCCGCCATCGATGACGGTCAGAAGCTTGCCAGCCGACGCCGGGATGATCGGCGCGATCGCGCGAGCAAGCTCGCGCACCGCCACCACCAGCGTTCCAAGCACGGCGGCCATTCGCGCAGGATCGGTCTTCCGCAGTGCCCACGGCGCTTGCGCGTCCACGTAAGCGTTGCAGGCAAACACCGCGTGGAGCCAGGCTTCGATCCCGGTCGAAAAAGCGAATCGGTCAAAGGCTTCTGGCACTCCGCGCTTCGTCGCCTGCTCGACGAGCTTGAGCAGTTCGCGGTCGGCGGCGGCGTCTCCCTGCGCAGGAAGAACACCGCTCAGATTCTTGTAAACCATCGACAATGTGCGTTGCGCTAGATTACCGAAACTGTTCGCCAGCTCGGCGTTGGCGCGGGCGATGATCGCCTCGGCGCTATAGCTCCCGTCCTGACCGAACGTCACTTCGCGCAGCAGGAAATAGCGCAATGCGTCGACCCCGAACTTGTCGGCCAGCACTATCGGATCGACGACGTTGCCGACGCTCTTCGACATCTTCTCGCCGCGGCTGAGGAGGAAGCCGTGGCCGTACACCTGCCTGGGAAGCGCGATCCCGGCCGACATCAGGAACGCCGGCCAATAGACGGCGTGAAAACGCACGACGTCCTTGCCGATCAGGTGGACGTTCGCCGGCCAATAGCGCCGCCACAGCTCGGTATCGTCGGGGTAGCCGAGGCCGGTGATGTAATTGGTCAGCGCATCGAGCCAGACGTACATCACATGCTCGGGGCTGCCCGGAACGGGAACGCCCCAGGCGAAGCTCGTCCGCGAGATGCTGAGGTCGTTGAGTCCGCCCTCGACGAACCGCTGCACTTCGTTGCGCCGGCTCTCCGGGCGGATGAACTCCGGGTTGGCGGCGTAATGGTCGAGCAAGGGCTGCTGGTATTTCGAGAGGCGGAAGAACCAGCTTTCCTCGACCGTCCACTCGACGGGCGAACCATGGAACGAGAGCTTCTCGCCTCCTTCCCCGGCGACCAATTCGTTCTCGTCGTAATAGGCTTCGTCGCGGACCGAGTACCAACCCTCGTAACGGTCGAGATACAGATCCCCGCTTCCCTCCATCGCCTGCCAGATCGCCTGGCTGGCGCCGTAGTGATCGGGTTCGGATGTTCGAATGAAGCGATCGTACGATACATTAAGAATGTCGCACATGTTCTGGAAAAGTTGCGACATTTTGGTTGAAAATATGCGCGGCTCGATGCCTTCGGCGCGCGCCGCCTGGGCCATTTTGAGACCATGCTCGTCAGTGCCCGTCTGGAAGCGCACGTCGCGGCCTTGGCTGCGCTGGAACCGTGCGATCGCATCCGCCGCGATCGCCTCGTACGCGTGGCCGATGTGCGGCGGCCCGTTGGGGTAGCTGATCGCTGTGGTGATGTAGAAGGGCTCGGACATCTTCCGATGCCCTAGCCGCCGCCCATTAGTGCTTCAAGGAAGGGGCCGGGCGACCTCGTCGAGAATGCCGCCGAGCTGGAATACTGTGGCGGCGGGATCGAGCGACAGGCGCGGAGCGAGAGCGGCGAGGTCGCGCGCCTTGGCGTAAGCGTCGAGCGCGCGCTCGCGCGGAAGCCCGTCGAGACGGCGCGCCTCGCGGGCGATCAAAGTCGGTGCGAGATCGAGGAAGGCGGCATAACGATCGGCCGCTGCTTTCTTGCCAAGCTCGCTTGCAAGGTCAGAGCGCCGCGCATTTGTCCGATCCCCCTGGCGGAGGATCGCCAGCGCCGCTTCCTCGAGCTTGGCGAGGCCCAGCTCGGCGAAAGCGAGCGCCCTTCCTGCCGAACCGAACGACATGGCAATGACGCGTTGGCGCTCGGCTCCGCCCAGCTCGGGCGAGCGAACTTCAAGGATTGACGTCATGGCGGCGTCGTCGAGGCTCGCGAATTCGAGCCTCCGGCAGCGCGAGCGGATGGTCGGCAGAAGCCGCCCGGGCGCGTGGCTTACGAGGAAGAACAGGCTGTTGGGCGGCGGCTCCTCGAGCATCTTGAGCAGCGCGTTCGCGCCTGACGGCTCGAGCTCGTCCACTGTATCGATGACTGCGACACGCCATGCCGACATTGCCGGGCTGAGTTCGAACAGCTCTGAGAGCGAGCGGACCTGATCGACGCTGATATTGCGTGCGAGGTTGCCGGTTTTGTCGTTCATCAGGCGCTCCAGCCAGCGCATGTCGGGATGGCTCCCGGCCTCGACCAGCTTGACCATCGGATGGTCGTCGCTCGTCTCCATCCCCGACAGTGCGGAGGGCGGTCCGGCGGCATCCGCGAGCACGCGCTTTGCCGCGGCCAAAGCGAAGGTCGCCTTGCCCACACCTTTTGGTCCGCAAAGCAGCCAGGCGTGATGCAGCTGGCGAGTCGCCCAGGCGCTCGCGAACTGCTCAACCGCGCGGTCCTGCCCAACAATCACGGCAGGAGATCCGCGACGGCGTCGAGCAGGCGCCCGGTCACTTCGCCCTCAGAACCGGAGGCGTCGACCAACACCACGCGCTCGGGTTCTTCGATGGCGATCAGGCGGAAGGCCGTTTCGACCTTGTGATGATAATCGTCCGAGCGGCCGCCGATGCGGTCGCTTCCGTCCGAATCGCGCGCTCGTGCGCGCTCGGCGCCGTCTTCAAGTGTCAGGACCAGGGTGCGGTCGGGGAAGCAGGCGCCGATGGCAAAGGCGTTGATCTCGCGCACCGTTTCGATGCCGAGGGCGCCGGCGCCGCCCTGGTAAGCGAGCGAGCTGTCGACGAACCGGTCAGAGATCACCCATTTGCCGGCTTCGAGCGCCGGCTGAATGGTTTTCTGGACATGATCGGCGCGCGCCGCGGCGAACAGCAATGCTTCCGACTGAGGTCCCCAGCGCTCCTCATCGCCGCTCAGCAGCAATTCGCGGATGGCTTCGGCGCCATCGCTTCCGCCGGGTTCGCGGGTGACGAGCACGTCAATGCCCCGTTGCTTCAGCGTGTCGGCGAGCGCCCGGACCTGCGTGGACTTGCCGACCCCCTCCCCGCCTTCGAGGGTGATGAACCTGCCGCGCGATGTCGAGCTCGCGCTCACGCCATTCCGAGGAGCTGCTTGAAGCCGAGCCAGATGCGGCCGAAGAAGCCGGCCTTGCCGACGTCCTCACCGGCGACCAGAGGAACCACTTGCGGCGGGGTGTCGCTGGTGGTGATCACGAGGTCGGCGATGTGGTCGCCCTTCTTGATCGGCGCTGCGATCGGACCTTGGTAGCGGATCTTCATGCCCGTGGCGCCGGACGCCAGCCCCGCCGGAACGGTCACGGCAAGATTGCGCGGGGCGACGAGCGGCACTTCGCTGCTGCTGCCGAGCTGCACCTTCGCACTGCCGACCTTCGCGCCCGCCTGGAATAAGGGTCTGGCCGTCCATGCGCCGAACCCCCACTGGATCAGCCGAGTCGATTCCTGCACGCGGGCGTTCCAGCTTGGAAGCCCGGCGAGCACCTCAATCAGGCGCCGCCCGTTCTGCTCGGCCGAGCCGGTGAAGCCGTAACCCGCCTCGTCCGTATGCCCGGTCTTGAGTCCGTCCGCGCCTGGCACGTGGCCGAGGATCGGGTTGCGGTTCTGCTGAGTGATGTCCTGGTTCGACCCCAACGTCTTCCCCCAGGTGAAGCTCGGAAGCGAATAGAAGTCCTTATAGAGTTTCGGGTGGCGCTCGATCTCGGCGCGAGCGAGCGTCGCGAGATCGCGGGCGGTGACGTAGGTGCAACCGTTGTCGGGCCAACCGTTGGCGTTGCAAAAGCGGCTGTCGGTAAGCCCGATCTGATGTGCGAGCGCATTCATCTGCTGCGCGAAGGCCTGCTCCGTGCCGGCAATGCATTCGGCGAGCACTACCGAGGCATCGTTGCCCGACAGCGTCACGATCCCCTTGAGTAGGTTCTCGACGCTTACCTGTTCATTGACCGAGAGGAACATGGTCGAGCCCGCCTGCGTCCCGTGCCACTTCTGCCACGTTTCCGGACGCACTGTGCACATCTTGTTGAGCGGGAGCTGGCCCTTGTCGATCAGCTCGAACGCGACTTCGGTGGTCATCATCTTGGCCATCGACGCCGGCGGCATCCGCGCGTCGGCATTCTTCGCGTAGAGCGTCGCGCCCGACGAGAGGTCGATCAGATACGCCACCTTGGCCGGCGTATCGAACTGCGGCGCCGTGGCGGCCGCGGCGGTGGCGAAGATCAACGAAGCGGCGGTGGCGAGCAGAATCGGGCGGCGCATGGGTGCTGGAGAATCCTTGGGGCGGTGAACGGTGTTGCCTGTCTATCGCCGAGCGATCGCGTCCGCCAGAACCCCAACCGAAATCGCGTAGAAATTCGAGCAATTGTAATCGAGAATCGCCCGGTAGTTGGTGGTCAGGAGGTACGCCGTGGCATAGGGCCCGTCCGGCTCGATCAGGCTCGCCAGCTCATTGTCGGCAAGGGACCGCCCAAGCGGAGTGACGCCGAGCCCGCGCCACTCGCGCATGGTGAGCCAGCGGCTGTGGCGGCGATAGACCTGCGGGCAACGCTGGGCAGTGGTCCGCGAGACGATCGCCGCGCGGTTGAGATTCGGCGGAGTGCGCACCGGGATTCCCCAGGCGACGTTCGGCTTCCATCCCGCATCGCGCAAATAAGAGGCGATCGAAGCTAAGCCGTCGAGCTCGTTGGTCCAGATGTTGGCGTAACCGTCGCCGTCGCCGTCAGCGCGAAGCCTCAGCGCGACCGAAGGCATGAACTGCGGAAGGCCGGTGGCTCCGGCCCAGCTGCCCTTCAGTCGCCACCGCGGCACCCCCTGGTCCATCAGCTTCAACGCGGAAATGAACTCTCCCTCGAAAAAGTCGCGGCGGCGGCCGTAATAGCCCAGGCTGGCGAGCGCCTGCAGCAGGTCGGTTCTACCGGTGACCAGGCCATAGCTGGTTTCATGCCCGTAAATCGCGAGAAGGACCGCCGGGTCGACGCCCCACCGCGAGTCGATCGACCGCAGACTGTCATAGAGATTGGAATAGTTGCTCTGACCGCGGCGGACCAGCGATGCGGTGACGTGGCTGCGCAGGTAAGGCGCAAGCGCTCCGACCACGCCGCTGCTGCTTCGCGCGATCGGCTCGGTGCGCTCGAGATTGATGACCCCCTGGTTGAGATCGAGGCCGGGCACATTCGCCTGGATCGTCGATTCGCGAACGCCCTGTTGGCGGGCGAGCGCGGCAAGCCGGATCTTGTACGTGTCCCAGGCGCTCCTGACCGGTGTCGCGTAGGCCGGCTGCGCATAAGCCGGCTGGCCATAGGTATAGGTTTGCGCTGAGGCGAAGCTGAGGGGCACGGTCGATAGTGCCACAAAGCTCCAGACGATCAATCCACGCAACGCAAGCTCCCTCGCTACATCCGAGGCTAAGCTGCAAAACCCCAGTCCGGCCAGCTTGTTCATCGCGCGGGTTGCACGCCTCGGCCCGGCGGACAATATGCGACCCACCTTAAGGAGAGGTGGCCGAGTGGTTTAAGGCAGCGGTCTTGAAAACCGCCGTGGGTGCAAGCCCACCGTGGGTTCGAATCCCACCCTCTCCGCCATGATCATTTCGCCGCAGCGTGTAACTCACATAAGGAATGTTACCTAGTTTGCGCGGTCTCCAAGGTTGAGCTGAGATTTCGGAAGATATTAGGCATCCCCCTCTCCCCCATTCGTCGAACACGCCACCCGGCCGGTAGACATTCATCTTGCATTCACGCTACAAATGTAGCACTCTACAAATGTAGCGCGGCGAGTCTGCCGTGCGTGAAAGGGGTCTTGAATGCTGAGCAAGCTTCCGCCGCGGGAGAGGCAGATCGTCGACATCCTCTACGAGCGGGGCCCCCTCCCCGTCACCGACATCTGCGGCGCGCTTCCGGACCAGTTGAGCGGCTCCGCGGTTCGAGCGATGCTCAAGCGGCTCGAGGACAAAGGCTATGTCACCCGCGCCGACTCCGAGCGCGGTTTTCTCTACAGCCCGGCGGTTTCAGATACGCTGGCCAAGAAATCCGCACTGAGTGAGATCGTCCGGGTTTTCTTCAACGGCTCGCCGGCAAGCGCCGCGAGCGCTTTGCTCGGCATGTCGGATCGCCTCAAAGAAGATGAGCTGAGCGAGCTCGAAGCGATGATCGCCCGCGCCCGCAAGAGGAAAGGGGGCAAGTGATGCAGGTCCTCATCGCAATCGCGCTCAAGTCGCTGCTGATCGCCGGGCTGACGCTTGGCCTGCTCGCGCTGATGAAGCGTCGCTCGGCGGCGGAGCGCTCGTGGGTTGCGCATATCGGCTTGCTGGCCCTCGTCATCATGGCCTTCGCGCCGCTGGTTCTTCCGGCGTGGAATGTGGAGGCCCCTGCCCTGCTTGGCCAGGCGCCAACGGCGGAAGCCGCGGTGCAGACGGCGGCGCCCCAGATCCTCCCCGGCACGGGGAGGGGGACCGCGACGCGAAGCGGCGTGGTGGTGGGGGCCCACGGTCGAACCCCGCAACTTGGGTGGGTTCCCTTCCCCAGCTACGCTGCGTCCCCTCCCCGTGCCGGGGAGGATTTGCTCAACCCCGCAGCCGCAGCCACGGTCGCCTACGCGCTCCCCGCCGCGGTCCTGCTGTTCATCACCTTCCTGGCGCTGGCGCGGCTGATCACGCTGCGTGCCCGCGCCGAGGTCCTGGTCGACGGCCACTGGCTGAGCGCTCTCGCCCGAGCGCAGCGGCGAATGGGTTTCAAGCACGGCACCGCTTTGCTCACGAGTGACGAATTATCGTCGCCGGTCAGCTGGGGCCTGATGCGCCCGGTGATCCTGCTCAACACGCGGGCGGTCGAGGCCTCGGGTGAAGCGGAAGCGATCATCGCCCACGAGCTGGCGCACGTCGCGCGGATGGACTGGGCGAAGCTGCTGCTCGCCCGAGTTGCGACGGCCTTGTTCTGGTTCAACCCGCTCGTGTGGCTGCTCGCGAGAGAGGCGCACCAGCTGCGCGAGGAAGCCGCCGACGACGCCGTGCTCGCCGCCGACATCGCGGACACCGATTATGCCCAGCTGCTGGTCGGAGTGGCGCGGCACGAGACCCCCGGCCTGCTGCTCGGAGCGCATGGCGTGGCCCCTTCGAAGAGCTCGCTCGCGCGGCGCGTTGCCAGGGTGCTCGACGGCGCCTCGGTGCGCGGCCCGGTCGCCCGCTCGTTCGCGCTTGGGGTGTTCGTCGGAGCGGTGTTGATCGCGGCTCCGCTGGCCGCGCTGACCCTCACGCCGGGCGGTCCGAAGCTGGCCACCCCCTCGCCGGCCACGGACAAGGTGCAACGATATTACGGACGCTCCACGACCACGCCTGAGGTCCATGGCGACCTGCCGCACATCATCGCGAGCGGAGTTTCGACGTCAATCGCCACCGCCGTCGCCGCAGTATCACAAGACCAATCGGATGGAGCCGACATTGCCGCTGAGCGAGCGAATGCCGCGCGTGAAGCGGCGTTCGACCGCGCCGATGCCGTGCGCGGCGCTGCAATGGAGCGCGCGCAGGCGATTGCGGAGCAGGCCCGTGAGAAGGCTCACGACTATGGCAACCGGGCTGATGCGATGCGCGCGGTTGGGGTTACGCCTGAATATATTGCGGCAATGCGCTCCGCCGCCCCGCAGCTCGCCCGCCACCGCGCCAAGGACTTCATCACTATGAAGGCCGTTGGAGTTTCTCCAGCCTATGTCCAGGAGCTGGCGAGTGCCGGCCTGGCCAGGCTGACGCTCAACCAGTTGGTCGAGGCGCGCGCGATTGGCCTCAGCGGTGGCTATGTCCGTGGGGTGGTCGCCGCTGGCGCCCGCCCTGAGGTCGAAGGTCTGGTGCAGCTGCGCACGCTCAGCATCACTCCCGCCCAGGTGGCGGAGGCGCGGCGCGCTGGCGCGGTATCGAATGGCCAGATCGCGTCAACGGTGATGAGCCTCGGCGTGCGCCGGCAGCTGAATGGTTGGCCCTTCACCGGAAGCGCCCGGCCACCCAAGCCTCCGCCACCGCCGCGAATTGGCCGACCCGCCGCTTCGCCGCCCGACTGGGATGCGCCGGAGCAGGACGAGCCCGACGGCGGCTGACGCGCCGACAGCTTTCAACTGACCTAAATTCCCGAATTTTCGAACGCCTGGCCCGGGCGAACGGGCGA
>JBDTON010000005.1:0-11231 GCA_039933195.1 Sphingomicrobium sp.
ACGCGGTGCTCGCCGCCGGGCGCAAGGGCCTCAGCATCCAGCGCTACAAGGGCCTTGGCGAAATGAACGCGGAGCAACTGTGGGAGACGACGCTCGATCCCGCCAACCGCTCGCTGCTCCGGGTCGAAGTGGCGCAGGCCGACGTCGCCGACGAGATCTTCACGCGTCTGATGGGAGACGTCGTCGAGCCGCGGCGCGAGTTCATCCAGGACAACGCGCTCAGCGTGGCGAACCTGGACGTCTAGGAACCATTCACGAGCAACGGTTATTGGCGCTGTAGTGAACAGTGGCCCGATCCTGACCGTCGCCTCCTACAATATGCGCAAAGCGATCGGGCTCGACCGGCGGCGCGATCCGCAGCGCATCCTCGACGTGCTTCATCAGATCGACGCCGACGTGGTCGCTCTGCAGGAGGCTGACAGAAGGTTTGGCGGACGTGGGTCGGCGGTGCCGCATGAGCTGATCGACACGCATGGCGTTTACAAGCCGGTGCACCTCGGAGTGCGCCACCGCCGTCCGTTCGAAAAAGCCCGGAAGCATGCCGAGAAGCTCCTGAAAGTCAGCACGCGCAACATCGGCTGGCACGGCAACGCGATCCTGGTGAAGCGGCACGTCGGAATAATCGACTGCGCGGCTCTGGACTTGCCGACGCTGGAACCGCGCGGCGCAGTGATGGCCGAGCTGCTGATCGGTGATCAGCCCATTCGGATCGTGGGAATGCATCTGGACCTGTCGGGCATCTGGCGACGGCGGCAGATGCGCGCAATCCTCGAGACGATCTCTGCCCGGCCGCAGAAGATGCCCACCGTCTTGATGGGCGACACCAACGAATGGCGGACGGTCGCGGGATGCCTGAGGGAGCTCGAGCCGGAGTTCCACGTCGCGCCGACGGGAATGAGCTTTCACGCCCGTCATCCCGTGGCGGCGCTCGACCGGATCATCGTCCACAAGGACCTCAAGATCGAAGCGGCCGGCGTGCACATGAGTCCAGCGGCGCGCCGCGCGTCCGATCACCTGCCGATCTGGGCGAGGCTTTCGGCCTAGCCGACGCCGGCGATCTTGCGCTGTCGCCGGCGCTGGATCGACGAGCCGATTCCCATCGCCTCGCGATATTTGACCACCGTCCGGCGCGCTACGTCGAAGCCGCGCTGCTTGAGCAGGCCAGCGATCGCGTCGTCGCTAAGTATCTCGGTCTCGGCGGCGATAAGCTCCTTGATCCCCGCCTTCACCGCCTCGGCCGCTGCGCCGTCCCCCTCGGCTGACGCAACGCCCGAGCCGAAGAAATATTTGAGCTCATAAAGGCCCCGGTCGCACAGCAGATATTTGTTTGACGTAACTCGGCTGACAGTCGATTCGTGCATCTCGATCGCTTCGGCGACTTCGCGCAGAGTCAGTGGCTTCATCGCCGACACTCCGCGTTCGAAGAAGCCTTGCTGCCGCTTCACGATTTCGCTCACGACTTTGACGATCGTGCGCGCGCGCTGGTCGAGGGCTTTAACCAGCCAGCCGGCGCTGGCGAGGCATTCGCTGAGCCACGCACGCGACGCTTTGTCCTGCGGTCCCGATTTCAGCTCCTGATAGTAGCGGCGGTTGACCAGGAGCCGCGGCAGAGTCGCCTGATTGAGCTCGACCGCATAGCCACCGCGCGTCTTCCGCACGAACACGTCAGGCGTGACGTCCTCGGCGGCGCCGGCCGTGAATTGGCATCCCGGTTTGGGATCGTATGAGCGAAGCTCGCGGATCATGTCCGCGAGGTCTTCGTCGTCGACCCCGCAGATGCGCTTGAGATCGGCCATTCGGCCCTTGGACAGCAGCTCGAGATTGTCGATCAGCCGCGCCATTGCCGGATCGTACCGGTCGGCCGCCTTGGTCTGCAGCGCGAGGCATTCGGCGAGCGACCGTGCGCCGACGCCGGCGGGGTCGAGTCCCTGCACGATCGCCAGTGCTTCCTCGACGAGCGGAAGCGGCGCGCCTGTAAGTTCCGCGATCTGCTCAAGGGGCATTGTGAGATAGCCGGTTTCGTCGAGCGACTCGGCGATGATGCGCGCGAGGTCGCCCGTCCCGCCCGACTGCCCATGCAGCTGATTGAGCAGATATTCGGCGAGCGAGGCCGCCGCATATTCTACCCGGTCAAAATCAAACGCTTCCCCGCTTCCGCTTGACGTCACGACGTCGGTGAAGCTGTCGGTCTCCAACGCTTCCGCTGTCCAGTCGACATCCAGCGGGCGGTCGTCCTCGGCGCGCGACAGGATCAGGTCGTCCGCGCCCGGGTCCTCGGGGGGGTCGTCGCTGTCTCCGTCATCGGCGGCGTACTCGGACCCCGGCTGTTCGGGCGCATCCTCCCCGGAGGGTGACTCAAGCAAAGGGTTCTTGGACAGCTCCTCGGCAATAAACGCTTCCAGTTCAAGGTTGCTGAGCTGGAGGAGCTTGATCGCCTGCGTGAGCTGGGGCGTCAGCACCAGCTGCTGGCTTTGGCGGATGCTTAAGGAGGGCCCCAAGCCCATCGCCGCTACTCGCTACAGCGCAAAGCTCTCGCCGAGGTAGAGGCGCCGGACCTCCTGGTCGGCGACCAACGCTTCGGGAGTACCCTGGAATAGCACCTGACCATCGTAGATGATGCAAGCGCGGTCGACGATGTCGAGCGTCTCGCGGACGTTATGGTCGGTGATCAGAACGCCGATGTCGCGGTCCTTGAGCTCGCGCACGAGGTCGCGGATGTCGGCAATTGAAATCGGATCGATTCCGGCGAACGGCTCGTCGAGCAGCATGATCGACGGCTCGGCGGCGAGCGCGCGCGCAATCTCGCAGCGGCGCCGCTCGCCGCCCGAAAGCGACATCGCCGGGGAATCACGAAGGTCGGTGAGCCCGAATTCCTTCAGCAGGCGCTCGAGCCGTTCGCCGCGCGCTCCCTTGTCGGGCTCGGCGACCTGGAGAACGGCGAGGATATTCTCTTCGACGGTCATTCCGCGGAAGATCGATGTCTCCTGCGGCAGATAGCCGAGGCCAAGGACCGCTCGGCGATACATTGGAAGCTCGGTGATGTCCTGGCCGTCGAGGAAGATTCGGCCGCTGTCCGGCTTCACCAAGCCCATTACCGAATAGAAGCAGGTCGTCTTGCCGGCGCCGTTCGGGCCGAGGAGGCCGACGACTTCGCCGCGGCGGACGTCGAGCGAGACGTCGTGAAGCACAGCCCGCCGGTCATACGCTTTCGCAATCGAGTGTACCTCGAGCCCGCCGTCCGCCCGCTGCGTCTCGGTGGACGGACGCGCGAAGGTCGCAGCTTCATTCACGTGGCTATCAGCTTCCGTTGTTCTTTTGCGGGACCGTGAAGTGACCGGTAACCCGGCCACCGCTCGAGTTCACACCCGGAGGCCCGCCGTCGACGACCGCCCGGCCGGACTCCAGATTGATCACCAGCCGCTGCCCATTCACGATGTTTGGGCCGCGCGTCAGCTGCACGTTACCGATGACGGTGATCAGCTTGTGATCGAGATCGTAGATTCCGAAATCCCCCTTCGCCGTTTCAGACGGGCTGTGCACCACGACTCCACCGGCGGCGTCGAGCCGGCGAATTTGGACGCCCGTGCCTCCGCCATTTTGAGAAGAGTTCGAGTAAGCGACCGTGAGGCGCTGCGTGTCTAAGGTCAGCTCCGCCTGTGTGGCATGGACATTGCCGGAGAAGATAGCGCGGTCGGCGCGGTCCTGCACTTCGATTCGGTCGGCGGTGACGTCGACCGGAGCGTTGCTGTTGTGGCCTTTGAGCGCCGAAACGGGTTGCTCCTGGCGCACTTGGCCAACAGCGCCGCCCCCCGCGAGGCCGGCAGCGGCTACGCCTATTGCAAGAATGAGGCCAGATGCGCGCACGGCCTTCATCTGACCGCCCCTTGCACGATTTTCAAGCGCGCGCCGCCGTCGAGCACGACGGTTCGGCTGCCGAGATCGGCCTTAAGTTGGCCGGCTTGGAACTGACCGAGCCGCATTGCACCGGCGACGGGGCCCGAGCTCGCCAGCTTCCGCTGCTTTAAATCCACGATGACGTCGCGAGTGGTCAGCCGGTACCCGTCAGCGCCCGAAACCCGCACCGGACCGTCGATTGCCACCTTCTGCGTGTCGAGATTGTAGCGCGCGGTATTGGCTCCGATCATCAGCGGTCCCTGCTCGAGGGCGAGCTGCGCGAACATGCCGCTGATATCCACTATCGGCACGTCGGAGCTGCGCTGAACCGCATTGTTTGCAGCGATTTCGAACTTCTGGCCCTTGTTGTCGGTGCCGACGTAGCGGGCGGATTCGACGCGCATGCGCTCCTGCGCGTTCTGCACCTTCTTCTTGTCGAGGATGAAGCTGACGTCGCCCTTCCTTTCCAGGGGAGCGAATGCCAGCACGGCGATGAGAATTCCAACCGCACTTGGAAGTACGACCTTGGTCCAGCGTACGAGCCGGTCATGTGCGCTCCCCGGGACGGCCCATCGCTGCTTGATCGCGCGTCCCCGGATTGCCGCGTCAGACATGACAATCCTCAGCCGTCATGAGCAAAAATGTCCTGCTCCGGCCAGCCGGCGATATCGAGCAGCGCGCGCGCCGGGAGAAAGTCGAAGCAGGCCTGGGCCAGCGGCATCCGCCCTTCCCGCTCAAGCCGCTCGTCCAGCTTTTCCTTCAAGGCGTGGAGGTAACGCACGTCACTGGCGGCATAGTCGCGCTGAGCATCCGACAACTCGTCCGCCCCCCAGTCGCTGCACTGCTGCTGCTTCGACACGTCGACGTTGAGCAGCTCCTTGACCAGGTCCTTGAGCCCGTGGCGGTCGGTATAAGTGCGGACAAGGCGCGAGGCGGTGCGCGTGCAATAGAGCGGCGCGGCCATGATCCCGAGATAGGCCTGCATGATGCCCACGTCGAACCGCGCGAAGTGGTAGAGCTTGAGGCGATCTGGTTCGCTAAGCAGCGCCTTCAGATTCGGCGCGGAATAATCACTTCCGCGCCTGAAACGCACGAGATGCTCGTCACCCTTGCCGTCGGACAGCTGAACGAGGCACAACCGGTCGCGTCCGGGCACCAGACCCATGGCCTCGGTATCGACCGCCAGCGGACCATTGGCGAATGCGACCCCCGACGGCAGGTCTTCGTCGTGAAGATGAACAGCCATTCTTACTCCCAAGCGACGCTTCACCGACCGCTTTAGTCCGCGGGCTGCCCGTCATGCCAGCCCCCAAGAATCGCGGATCGGGATTGAATCACTGGAGCCGGTGATCTTTTTAAGCTAAAGGCGTGAACGGTGCGTGAGTGAGACACGCGCCGTGACCGGTTGCGCCTTGGGCCCAGCGCGTTGGTTCTATTTCGTTGTGGGCACACGGAAGTTTGGACAAGCATGGGTTTCGACAGAGGGCGCAAAGGCGACCGCGGCGGGCGCGGCCGCGATAAGCGTGATGATTTCTTCGGCGGAGAGACTTTCACCGAACAGGGCGGCGGATTTCAGGAGCGCGGCGGCTTCGGCGGCGGCGGTGGATACCGCGGCAGTGGCGGCTACGGGGGTGGTGGCGGAGGCGGCGGCTTCGGCGAGCGTTCCGGCGGCGGAGGCTTTCGCGGTGGTGGCGCTGGCGGCGGAGGTTTCCGGGGCGGCGGCAGCGGCGGCGGCGGGATGCCGCCCCAGGTCGTCGGCGAAGGCAAAGGCGTTGTTAAATTCTTCAATCCGCAAAAGGGCTTCGGTTTTATCGTCCGCGATGACGGCGGAGAGGACGTCTTCGTCCACATCTCGGCGGTCGAGCAGGCGGGACTTACCGATCTTGCCGATGGCCAGCCGCTCGAGTTCACGCTCGTCGATCGCGGCGGACGAGTCTCGGCGACGAACCTCCGGATTGAGGGCGAGCCGATGGCAGTCGAGCGCACCGGCGGCGGCAGCGGCGGCGATCGCGGCCCGCAGCGCCAACTGACCGGCGAGAAAGCGACGGGAACGGTCAAGTTCTTCAACGCGATGAAGGGCTTCGGCTTTATCCAGCGCGACGACGGCCAGCCCGATGCGTTCGTTCACATCTCGGCTGTGGAGCGCGCGGGCATTCCGACGCTCAATGAAGGCGACCGGCTTGAGTTCGAGCTTGAGGTCGACCGCCGCGGCAAATATGCGGCGGTGAACCTCCAGACGATCAGCTGACGCAGCAAAACTTTTAAGGGGGTGAAGAGCCGGCGGGGGAAACTCCGCCGGCTTCTTTCATTCGGGATTACATCGCGCTGTCGTAGAACGCGTCCAGGTCGGCCTTGAGGCTGCGCGCCGAGACCGGGTCGATGTACATCATGTGCCCCGAGGGATAGTAACCGTAGCGAATGTTCGCGGCGATCGCCGGATCCAGCGCCATGTGCCCGGCTTCATAATCGGCGCCGAAGAACGGGGTCGCCAGATCGTAATAGCCGTTCACGAAGAACAGCTTCATGCGCGGGTTCTGCCGCAATGTGTCTGCCAGATCGACGCTGGTGTCGGCGATCGGCTGACCCCCCTGCGAACTGTCGTGGGTGAACTCCCATTTCCTGCCAATGCCCGCATAGTTGTTGATGCGGTAGCTGAGCGGCGTCTTGTAGCCGAGATCACGAAACAGATAATCGTTGATGGCGCCGGTGAAGCCGCCGGTGATCGCGCTCGCCTGCGGATCGTAAGTTGGGTCCGACCCGACTTCCTCGGCCTCGGTGCCGAGATAGCGCGAGTCTATCCGCCCGATGATCTGCCTGCGGTCGCGGAGCAGCTCGCGCCGGAAGCGCTCCGGATCGACGCGAAGGTTGGTGCGCAGGATATAATCGGGTGAGAGTCCGGTGAGCGCTGCCATTTGCTGCGCGACCGAGCGCCTCTCCTCGTCGCTGATCGCACGGCCCTTTTGCAATGCCGCAGCGTACGGCCCGCCGGCGAACGCGCGCGCCTGCGCGGCGAAGCTGTCGAGCGTGCCGTTGTGCGCCACCTTGTTGTGGTACCACGCGTCCATTGCATAGGTCGGGAGGAAGTTGATGTACTGCTGGTCGCCCGCGAAATCGGCAAAGTTGAGTACAGTCGAGACCAAAACGATCCCGTTCAGCTGCACGCCCTTGTCGGCGAGCTTCGAAGACAGGCCGGCCGCGCGAAGCGTCCCGTAGCTTTCGCCGATAATGAACTTGGGGCTGTTCCAGCGGCCGTATCTGGTGAGGTAGCGCTGGATTCCGCGCGAGAAGGCGTCGAGGTCCTTATCGACTCCGAAGAAGTCCTCGGGCTTCGCCTTTCCAACCGGGCGCGAGAGGCCGGTCGTGACCGCGTCCAAAAAGACGAGGTCGCTCTTGTCGAGCAACGTGTCCTGGTTCGACGAGATTCGAAACGGAGGGCCGGCAATCGTCTCCGGGATTGACGCGTCCACCTTCATCGGGCCGAACGAGCCCATGTGCAGCCACATGGTCGAACTGCCGGGACCGCCGTTGAACAGGAAGGTCACGGGCCGCGGTCGACCATTGGCGCTCGGGATCGTGTAGGCAGTGTAGAACATGCTGCCGACCGCCTCGCCGTCGTCGTTGCGGAGCGTCAGAGTGCCGGGGGTCGCGGTGTAGGTCAGCGTCCTGCCGCGAAAGTTGACCGAGCGCCTGACCGGCTGGGCAGTCTCCTCGGCGGTGGCCTTGGCCGTATCTTCGTCCTTGTCCTTGTCCTTGTCCTTGGCCGTGGATTCGGCCTTCGCGCCGGGTGGGGGAGTGTCGCCGGCATTGTTCGAGGATTGCTGGGCGACGGCGGCACTCGAAAGCAGGAGCGAGGCGGCGAAGAGAGACAGGCGCATCATTGTCCTTTCATCGGGATTGGCTTGCCCATCACCATGACATAATCGACCCGCTGAACAGCAGTCGGATCGACCAACGGGTCTCCCTCGACTGCAATCAGATCGGCCGCCCTGCCGGGACCGAGCGTACCGGTTTCGCCCGCGATCCCGAGCAGGTCGGGTCCGCCCTTGGTAGCGGCGATCAGTGCATCGCGCGGGCTCATTCCGCCCTTCTCGACCATCAACGCCACTTCCTTGTTGGCTTGCGTGTGCGGCGCGACGGCGCTGTCCGTGCCGAGCGCGATCTTCACTCCGGCGCGGTAGGCCATGTTCAGGCCGTGTCCCCAGACCCCGAGAGTCTGCCGGCCTTTCGCCTCGCTCTCCGGAGTGAGCAGACCTTTGCCGAGCGCCTTCTCGACTCCGCTGAAGGCCATCAAAGTCGCGACATAATAGGTACCGCGCGCTTTCATGTCCTTGATGCCCTGCTCGTCGACGAACGTGCCGTGCTCAATCGAATCGACGCCGGCGCGAACCGCCGCGTCGATGCCGCGTGCACCGTGGGCATGTGCCGCGACTTTGAGGCCGCTCTTGTGCGCCATATCGACGATTGCGCGCATCTCCTCGTCGGTGAAATGCTGCTCCAGCCCGCGCGCGCCGGGATCGAGGACTCCGCCGGTGGCCATGATCTTGATCACGTCCACACCCGCAGCCGCCAGCTCACGCACGACCTTCTGGCATTCCTCGGGCCCGGTGCAGACCGACGGGTTGAGGTGCGCTTCATTGACCGCTTCGGCGAGCTCGGGCGGGAGCCCGGTCGCTTCGTCGGCATGGCCGCCGATGATCGACAGCGGCGCTCCCGAAACCAGAATGCGCGGGCCCGGGAAGCGTCCTTCGGCGACGGCATCTCGAACGGCGATCACGGCGCTGGTATCGCCGCCGAGGTCACGCACGCTGGTAAACCCGCCGCGCGCCATTTCGAGTGCGTGGGTTAGCCCGAGCGTTGTCGCGTAAGGGACCGACCGTTTCTTGGTAAAGCCGGTGTACCAGGGCTCGCCGCTGCTGCCGGTCAGGTGAACATGGGCGTCGGTCATGCCGGGCATGACGGTGCGGCTGCGCTCGTCGACGACGATGGCGCCCGTCGGCGCGGTGAAGCCGTTGTCGATGCGGCTGATCCGACCATTGTCGACGATCACGGTCGATGGACCGCGTTCGGCCTGCGCCGCGTCCACAATCAGGTGTCCCGCCTGGATCGCGTAGCTTTCCGCATTGGCTGCGGCGGCTACGACCAGCGCGGCCGCGCCGGTGAGCAAATGCTTGAGCATGATGGTCCCCTCACTCCCCGAAGAGAGGGAGGCTTAGCCCGCGGCCGGGGCGGGCTTCAAGTTACCATCGCCCGGAGCGTCGCCAGTCGGTCGGCCTCAGCCGCCGGTTTGTCGATGCGGATGCGGCTGATCCGCGGGAAACGCATCGCCAGGCCCGATTTGTGCCGCGTGCTCTGCTGGATCGAATCGAACGCGACTTCGAGCACCAGAGCTTTTTCAACCTCCCGCACGGGCCCGAACCGCTCGACCGTGTGGCCGCGAATCCAGCGGTCGAGCCAGCGCAATTCCTCGTCGGTGAAGCCGAAATAGGCTTTTCCGACCGGCAACAGCTCGCCTTCGTCCGTCCAGCAACCGAAGGTGTAGTCGGAATAATAGCTTGACCGCTTTCCCGAGCCGCGCTGGGCGTACATGAGGACGCAGTCGGCGGTCAGCGGATCGCGCTTCCATTTATACCAGAGGCCCGTGCGCCGCCCGGCGACGTAGGCGCTGTCGCGGCGCTTCAACATGATTCCTTCGATCGCGACGTCGCGCGCATTGCCACGAAGCTCCGTCAGCGCGTCGAAGTCCTTGGCGTGAATCATTTGGGAAACATCGAACCGTTCCGCATCGAGCTGCACCGCAAGTCTTTCGAGCCGCTCACGCCGCTGCGCCCACGGGAGCTCGCGAAGGTCCTCAGCGCCGTCGAACAGAACATCGTAGAGACGCACGAAGGCCGGATATTGCCCGAGCATTTTCTGGCTGACGTTCTTGCGACCGAGCCGTTGCTGGAGCGCGTTGAAGCTCGCGGCGGACGTGACCTCGAGCCCGGAACCTTGAGTCTCGCCGCGGACCAAGAGCTCGCCGTCGAGCACAGCAGGAATGCGGAACGCCTCGGCGACGTCCGGGAAGCTCATCGAAATGTCGTCGCCGGTGCGGCTGTAGATCCGGGTCTCGCCGCCGGCATGGACCAGCTGCACGCGGATCCCGTCCCATTTCCATTCGGCCGCATAGTCTTCGAGCGAAACTTTCTCATCGTCGAGCGGATGGGCGAGCATGAACGGTCGGAACACCGGAACGTCGCGTGTCGTTGGCTGCTCGCCGCGCCCCTCGCCCCAAGCGAACAGCTCGTCAAATGGCGGGCGCAGCCCATGCCAGACTTCCTCGACCGCATCGAGCTCGAGCGCGAACGCCTGGGCCAGCGCCTGCTTTGCCAGCCGCGCATTGATACCTACCCGGAGCTCGCCGAGTGCGAGCTTGAGAAGCGCGAAGCGTCCCGAAGCGTCGAGATGGTCGAGCATCCGCGCAAGCACGTGCGGGGCATCCATCTTCGACGCGGAACGCAGCCGCTCGATCGCGTCGGAGATTCCGATGGTGGCGTCGTCGACTTCGGGCGTTTCACCCTCGAACTTCGGCCAGAGCAGCGCCACTGTCTCGGCCGTGTCTCCGACGTAATCCCGGCTCATGTAGAAGAGCACCGAGTCGATACGCTGTTCGACCAGACCGCGAATCGCCGCCGGCTTTACGTGCGGAATATCAAGCGTGCCGGTGAGGGCGGCGAGGCCGTAGCCCCGGTCCGGATCGGGCGTTTCCTTGAGATAATCGCCGATGAGCTTGAGCTTGGTGTTGCGCGAACGCGTGTAGACGAGGTCGTCGAGCAGCTGCGAGAAGGCGCGCATCGCGCCTCCAATGCACGAAGCGCGGCGCGGTGCCTAATGCAGACGGACGGCAACGACGGCGAGGATTGCCGTCCGGTCTCCGTCGGAGCGGCTGTCGAGCGCTTCGTCGACATGTTCCAAGCAGGACTGGACAGACACCCGGTGACCAGGGAGCAGCGCCATTTGCGCCGAGCGGCGCGCGAGCCCCTCGAGTGCGGCAAGACCGTGAATCGCCGCGAGCTGCCGAATGGCGTCCATCCGGGCATAGAGGTCCATGGGCGAGATTCGCGGGCCTGCCTGGCGGATTTCAGCGACGCGCTGCCCGACCTCATGCCTCACCTTCGCGAGCGGATCGGTAGCCATCGGCATGCCTCCTGTCAGAAGGTATGTCTCGCACTTTAGTTAAGCCGCCGTTACGATCCTGGGTCAGTTGACAAAAATCGGTCCTTTCGTCATGGAACGCGCCGCATAAGGCGGCGAAAGGCCGCTTTTCTTTTTTCAGCTTTTGGGACTTATCCGATGGCCAA
>JBDTON010000006.1:0-1597 GCA_039933195.1 Sphingomicrobium sp.
TGGAGTCGAGCTGCCGAAACTGCCTGATATCGTCCAGGCTGACCGCCGGCTGGCCGCTAGGCCTGCCGTCGGGCCCGATCTCGCGAACGCCGGAAAGGTGCAGCAGCGAATATAAGAGCAGGGATGCATGGCCGACCGACAGCACGAAGCGATCCCGATTGGGCCAGTCGGGGCGGTCCGGGTCGTAACGCAGGAACCCGCTCCACAAGGTATAGCCGACTGGCGCCATTCCCATCGGCGTGCCGGGATGTCCCGACGCCGCCTTTTCGACGGCATCCAGCGTGAGGGTCCGGATCGTGTTGATCGTGAGCTCGTCGATTGAAGGAGACGCGCGCTCCACGGGATCAGCAGCCATTTGGGTTCTCCGGTCGGGAAGGACGGATCTACGCGTCACGCCGTCTTGGGTTGTGAAGCCGTTCATGACGCGCCGCGCGACAGCTGGACGACCCCGTCACTTCTGCTGACATAAGCGGCGTCGATCTCATCGAGGAACAGACCATGCCCCAGTATGCCGGGAATCGCCGACAAAGCGGAGGCCAGTGCCTGCGGATCGTCGATTGAGCCGAACTTGCAGTCGAGAACCACATTGTCCTGGTCGGTTCGGTAGCTGGCATCGCGCGTCATTCGCAGGCTGACCGTCCCTCCCAAACGCTCGATGCGGAGAGAAACGAAACCGGCCGCGAACGGCAGCACCTCAACTGGAAGCGGACCGCGACCCAGCTGGGTCACCCGCTTGCCGCCATCGACAACAACGATCATCCGTTCGGCCGCCGCAGCGACGATTTTCTCGCGCAGCATTGCGCCGCCCTTGCCCTTGATCGCCCGCAATTGCGGATCGAGCTCGTCGGCGCCGTCAATGGCGAGATCAAGCCTTGCCAAAGTGTCGAAGGGGAGCACCGGCAGGCCGCACGCTCTGGCGGCGCGGCCGGCGGCGAACGACGTGGCGACGGTTGTCACCTTCAACCCCGCCGCGACCCGTTGCCCGAGCGCGGCGATTGCGAAATTCGCCGTCGTGCCGGTGCCAAGGCCGACCAGCATCCCGTCCTCGATCTCGGCGACCGCGGCACAAGCCGCCGCGCGTTTGCGCCCGGCGATGTCGTTCTCGTGCGCTGTGCAAAGTGCCACGTCGGCTGCTCCTGTCTGCGCAATTGACCGGCCCAGATCGCCCCATGGGCCTGGGTCGGCTGCGCCGTGCTGCCCAGAAATGCCATCGAGTCCTCGCGCGCGGACCGACCTCGATTGCGAACGTTCAGCACCGAATTTTCGCGGTTGCGTGCGATGGACCACTTCGTTCTGGCGACAGACTCCTCGGTTGGCCGGTGCGTCTTGCGCCATGTCCATTTGATGCTGGGCGCCTCGCGAGGTTCCCGCAAAATGATCAGAGCCAGCTAATCGCGGAGGCTAGCCCGAATCCACTCGGGAGGCAGGGTCTGTCTCGACCGGCCTGAGCAGCACTGCCCAAGCGCTACCGAAGATGGCCGGCTCTTGCTAACTATCCGTTTCGACGAGCGTTGAGAAAGGACATAACCAGCAGGTATCAGGATGGCTGAGTTCACGCTCCCCAGGAACAGCAG
The DNA here is from genome assembly GCA_039933195.1 of Sphingomicrobium sp. Classification (GTDB taxonomy): domain Bacteria; phylum Pseudomonadota; class Alphaproteobacteria; order Sphingomonadales; family Sphingomonadaceae; genus Sphingomicrobium. The sequence continues at coordinate 1,575 of JBDTON010000006.1, forward strand.
GATCGTCCGCGGCCGCGAGTGGA
>JBDTON010000007.1:0-4060 GCA_039933195.1 Sphingomicrobium sp.
GATCCCGCAGGAGGTGCCGGAGGTCTACGACATGCTGTGCCGCGGAGATTCGCTCGGCGTGTTCCAGGTCGAAAGCCGGGCGCAGATGAACATGCTGCCGCGATTGAAGCCGCGCTGCTTCTACGACCTGGTGATCGAGGTCGCGATCGTCCGGCCCGGGCCGATCCAGGGCGACATGGTTCACCCGTACCTCAAACGCCGCTCCGGAAAGGAGCCGCTGACGTTTCCCTGCCCTGATCCTCAACACGGCCCGCCCGACGAATTGGAGCGCATCCTCAAGCGCACGCTCGGAGTCCCGGTGTTTCAGGAACAGGCGATGAAGATCGCGCTCGATGCGGCCAAGTTCTCATCCGAAGAAGCGAACGAGTTGCGCAAGGCGATGGCGACCTTTCGTTCGAAGGGGAACATCGAGGCCCTGCAGGAGAAGATGGTCGGACGCATGGTCGAGCGCGGCTATGATCCCGATTTCGCTCAGCGCTGTTTCGACCAGATCAAGGGCTTCGGCGAATATGGCTTCCCCGAGAGCCATGCGGCGAGCTTCGCGCATCTCGTCTACGTCTCGAGCTGGCTGCGGTGGAAATATCCCGCGGCGTTCGCAGCCGCGCTCCTTAACTCTCAACCGATGGGCTTCTACGCGCCAGCGCAAATCGTCCGCGATGCTCGCGAGCACGGAGTCGCGGTGCGCGAGGTGGATGTGAATTTTTCCGAATGGGATTGCACGCTCGAAGACGGTGCCCTTCGCCTCGGTCTCCGCCAGATCGACGGCCTCCATCGCGAAGCGGCGGACCGGCTGGTCGCGCAACGTCCGTATCGAGCCGTCGAAGACGTACTCAGCCGTGGCCGCGTGCCGGTGCATGCGATCCAGCGGCTCGCCGCGGCCGACGCGTTCCGGTCGATGGGCCTCGACCGGCGGGCAGCGCTGTGGGATTCGCGTGCGCTCAAGCAGGCGCCGGACCTGCCTTTGTTCGCTTATGCGGAGGCGCGCGACGAGGGCTCGGAAGACGAGCCGGCGCGGCTCCCGGCCATGCCGCTCAGCGAGCATGTCGTGAACGATTATCAGACGATTCGCCTCAGCCTGAAGGCGCACCCGATGCGCTTCCTGCGCGAACATTATGCGGGGCAAAGGTTCGTCACCGCCGACCGGCTAAAGGCCATCCGCGACGGCAAGCGGCTGTCGATCGCCGGCCTGGTGTTGATCCGCCAGCGACCGGGGAGCGCCAAGGGCGTGGTGTTCATCACCATCGAGGACGAGACGGGGGTCGCCAACCTCGTCGTCTGGCCCGACGTGTTCGAGAAGCAGCGCAAGATCGTGATGGGCGCTCGGCTGATGGCGGTGCACGGAATAGTCCAGCGCGACGAGGACAGCGATGTGATCCATGTCGTCGCCCGCCGGCTGGAGGACCACACGCACATGCTCCGCCATCTGAGCGAAGACATCATGGACGCTCCACTTTCGCGCGGCGATGCTCCCGGCGCGATGCGCCCGTCGCCCGGCCGCCATCCGCGCGACGTCGAGGTGATCCCCAAGAGCCGCGATTTTCACTAGGCGCAATTGCTCCTAAGCTGGCGGCAGCAGCGGGAAACCGACCATGCATGCAAGGCTTGCCCCAATCGTCCTTCTCGCGCTGACCGCGGCCCAAGGAGCTCCGGAGCCATCGATCGAGGGCCAGTGGCGGAGCCCGGGCGGCAACAGCATCATCGCCATCGCAGCCTGTGGGAATAGCCTGTGCGGCACCGTTGTCTGGGCCAGCGAGCAAGCCAAACAGGCGTCCCGCAAGACCACCGATCATTTGGTCGGAAGTGCGCTGCTCATCGGACTTCAGCAACGTGTTGCAGGCCGCTGGCAGGGCAAATTGTTCATTCCCGACAAGAACATGCGCGTGACCGCCAAACTCCAGCTGATCGACGTGGGCCAACTCAAGGTCTCGGGTTGTGCCGCCGGCAAGGCGCTGTGCAAGTCGGCGATCTGGACTCGGGCGGATGGGCCGTTGCCAAGCTCCGATTAATCGCGCCACCGTTCATGCGCGCGCAAGCTCAGCGCTCCATTTCTGCCGTAAATCCGGACTATTGGGAGCAGAATGAAACGGCTTTTCATAACCTTAGCGGCACTGCTGGTCGTCGCCGCACCCGCTTTTGCCAATGCTCGCGGCCTCGAGGGACGGTGGAAGAATGGCCGGATGGAGATCGTCATCGCCCCTTGCGGCCGGGCGCTCTGCGGCACCGTCGTTAAAGCTTCAGCGAAGCAGCAGGCCAGGGCTCAGAGCGGCAGCGGCACCGACCTTATCGGCGCGCGGGTGATCGACAATATCCAGCCGGCGGGCTCCGGAGTGTTTCGCGCGAATGTGTTCGTCGCCGACCGTGACATGAACGCCCGAGGCACGATCCGGCAAGTCGGACCGAATCGCCTGAACGTGCGCGGGTGCGTCTGGGCCGTGATCTGCAAGACCACCAACTGGGATCGCGTCAGCCACTAAGCATTGAGCCAAGACTCGGCGCGATCTCGTCGGCAAGCACCGCCGTTTGGAGCGCGGACAGCTCGCTGGCCCAGTAGCGGTCCGAGGTGAGGCGTGGGCTGATCTCGCGCACGACCGAGTGGACCGCCTGCAGTCTGGGTGAAGTCTTCAGCGGCGCGTGGCAGTCGACCCCCTGAGCCGCGGCGATAAGCTCGACCGCGACGACCCCGGCGGCGTTGTGCGCGATCCGGCATGCTTTGCGCGCTGCGATGGGGGCCATCGAGACATGATCCTCCTGTCCCGCCGAGGTCGGGATTGAATCGACGCTTGCCGGATAAGCGAGCGATTTGTTCTCGCTGACCAGCGCCGCTGCCGTAACCTGGGGGATCATCAGTCCCGAATTCACACCCGAATCTTCAGTCAGGAATGGCGGAAGCCCGCTCATCTTGGGGTCGATGAGAACCGCCGTGCGGCGCTCCGAAAGCGATCCGACTTCGCACAGCGCCATCGCAATCGTGTCGGCGGCGAAGGCAACCGGCTGGGCGTGGAAGTTGCCTCCCGAAACGGCGGTGTCCTCGTCAGGGAAGACGATCGGGTTATCGGTTACCGCGGCAGCTTCGATGGTCAGCGTTCGAGCGGCGTTCTCGAGCAGGTCGAGCGCCGCGCCCATCACCTGCGGCTGACAGCGGAAGCTGTACGGGTCCTGCACCTTCCCGCACCGCGCGTGGCTCGCCACGATCTTGCTGTCCTCAAGCAGCTCGCGGATCGCGGCTGCGACGCGGATTTGCCCCGGCTGCCCCCGAAGCTCGGAGATGCGCGCATCGAACGCCTTCACTGAGCCCTTGAGCGCATCGACGGAAAGCGCTCCGGCGGCGATCGCGGCGGCGAAGACGCGTTCGCCGGAGAAGAGGGCGTCGAGCGCAACCGCGGTCGACATTTGCGTGCCGTTGATCAGCGCCAGGCCCTCCTTGGGGCCCAACTGGAGCGGGCCCATCCCCAACCGCTCGAGAGCGGCGTGGGCTGGCATCACGTCGCCGGCCAGGTCGATACTGCCATGCCCCATCAGGGCAGCGGTCATGTGCGCGAGTGGGGCGAGGTCGCCGCTCGCGCCAACGCTCCCCTGCGCGGGAATGACCGGCATCGCGTCGCGATCGAGCAGCGCCTGCAAGGCCTCGATCACAATCGGGCGAACACCGGAATAGCCGCGGCCCAGCCCAAGAAGCTTCAAGACTATCATCAATCGGGTGACGTGACGCGGCAGCGGATCGCCGAGACCGGCGCTGTGGGAGAGGATCAGGTTGGTCTGCAGCTCGGCGAGGCGGCCGTCCGGGATTCGCGTGTTGGCGAGCAGACCGAAGCCCGTGTTGACCCCATAGACTGTTTCTCCCGAGGCGACGATGCGTTCGACGGAGGCGGCGGCTGCGGCGATGCGCTGCATCGAAGCGTCGTCGAGACGGGCGTCGGCGCCCCTCCACAACAACCGAAGCTGGTCGAGTGAGATAGCGCTTGGGTCGAGAGACAAAGGCACGCTGGGCAACTGCCAGATTTGCAGGTCACGGGCTAGCACGGACCTTTGGGCGGCAGAAATGGGTGGAAAGCGGACGTTA
>JBDTON010000008.1:0-7564 GCA_039933195.1 Sphingomicrobium sp.
TCGACAATGGCATTGCCGCCGGTAATCGCGCCGGCCGTCGCAACAAACGTCTCGACGATCGGGTTGGCGCGCGCCTCAATCGACGCGTTGCCGCCTCGTCCGTACCCGCCGGCACCGCCGAAGCCGAGGCTCGCGTCCCCTCCGAAACCCTGCGTCGAAATATAGTTTGAGGATCCGAGAGCGATCGTGCCGTTGTCGCCGTAGATCGAGGCGGTGCCGCCATAGGCATCGCCGCCGGACTGGCCGTCACCGCCGGCCGCTTCAGCCCGCAGGTCCGTCGCCCCGCTTATGCTGATCGAGCCGGGACCGTTGGGGTTGATGCTGGCATATCCGCCGTAGGCGTCGCCGCCATCATCCTGAGGACCACCGTTGCCGCCGTCAGTGACCGAGCCGCCCCACGCGGACGCGCTGAGAGTCGCATTGCCGCTCACCGCGACCGTGCCGTCACCGACGTTCAAATTGACATAACCGCCGCGCCCAGTGCCGCCCAACGTGCCGGTTCCGCTGACATTGCCGCCACTGCCTTGGGCGCGCGCGGTGAAGTCGCCGTTGACGGTGATCGAACCGCCCGTGTCAGCGTTGATGTAGACAGATCCGCCGAAACCGTCGGCACCGATTTCATCGATGCCGTCCTGACCGTAAGCGTTGGCGTTGAGCGTCAGTGCCCCAGTGGTGATGGCGCCGCCATTGTAAGCAGTGATGTTGATGTCGCCGCCATCGGCGCTGGCGGCAGGCGTCTCCATCGTGGCCGGAGAAGCGTAACCCCCGTCGACATTGATATCGACGGCGCCGGCGATATTGATGCTTCCGCCACTGATTGCGCCACCGGCCGTGATCGACGCCTCGCCGCCGTTGCCGGGCGATTGGGTCGCAGCCATCGTGACATTGCCGCCGATGTCGACGATCCCGCCGCCGTCGGCGTTGATCGAAGCTTCGGAGAAAAAGGCGGGATTGCTGGTCAGCATGCTGACGTTGCCGGCAACAGTCAGGCTATCGTTGTTGGTTGCACCGAGGGTGAGGTTGCCGGTGCCGCCCGCGTCGTAGGTGTTCAGACTGACGTCGCCGACGAAGGCGATGTTGCCGGTGTCGGCGATTGCCTGAATGTCGCCGCGAGCGATGGCGAACAGGTTGGACAGATAGGTTCCGGTATCGATGTCGATGTTGGCATCGACCGTCGTTTCCGATGAAGGATTGAAACCGGTGCCGGTGTCGCCGAGGCTCCAGCCCGAGGACAGCACGATCTGACCATTGTCGTAGCCTGCGACATTGGCGTCGAAGCCGGCTGTGCCGGCGAGCAGCATAGTCAGCGCCTGGTTCTTGGGCACTGCGACCATGTAGATGCGGTGATTGCCGCCGAGGCTCGCAGTATTGCCGCCGGTGGTGGTGCCCGTGTGCACGATGCCGTTCGAATCGCCGGTGCCGCCGCCGACATCGACTTGGATGTCGAATAGCCCCTGGTTCATGGTCATGGTGAGGCTATTGGCCGCGACGTAAGCCGCCGAACCGTCAACCTTGACCGTGCCGCCTTGCTCGATTCGCGGCGCCACGAGCGCGACGTAACTGTTTTGCTGAAGCGCGTTGATCTGCGCGCCTGGCAGGATCTGGATCCTCGACGTCGAGGACGCCGGACCAGTGAAGCTCGCGGAAAAACCGTTGGTGCTGGTCGAAAGGTTGGAAACGTCGCTGGTGGTCAGCAGCAGGCTGCCGACGTCGAACACGGCGGTTGAGCCGATGACGATCCCACCCGGGCTGTAGAACCAGATCCTGCCGCCTGTCGCGTTGGTCCCCTGAAGCGTCGAGATGACCTGGCCGTTGAGGCTGATCGGCCGCGTCGCATCGGACGGGACGATTCGGTTGAGGACCGTGTAATCGGTGATCCCCGACGCGCTCGTGAAGGTGGCGGTGTTGCCGTTTGGCAGGAAGTCGATCGTCCCGCCGCCCTGCTGCTGGTCGTAAGGGTTCCAGTTAATCGTCGCCGTGGACGAGCCGACAGTGATGGTTTCGGTTCCGGAGCCGCGGTTGTAACCCACCGTTCCGCCGGCCGTCGTCGGAGTCCCCTGGAAAGCACCGGTCGGCGCCACCTGTCCGCGCGCCGGCTCCGCCATCAACGCGGCGGCCGCGCACGACAGCATCAGCGCGCTCCGCTTGAAGGTCAGGTGGCGCGAAGCGCGGTACGCTACGGATACAGACGCGATCATCGATAGCTCCATGGCCACAGCCGGGTCGTCAGTGACACGAGCACGTGCGGGTCGGGCCGGCGGTTGTCGAAACCGGCGCGGGTAAGCGGGAAGGCGAGCGCTGCGTCGAGCGCGAAGCGGTCGAAGCTGATGCGCGCTCCGCCGCCCACCGAGTCGAGATGCTCGCGGCCGGTGATCACCGTTATCCGGTCGCGGTTGCGCACCACCGCATGATCCCAGAAGCCGTAGCCTTCGATCCCCGGCTTGCTCGCGCTCTGCGGGATTCGGCTGCCGAAGCGAATCTCGGCTTGCGAGCCGAAGCCCCTGTCGCCCAGCAGGACTCCGGGATCATAGCCGCGGCCGACGGTGTAATTGCCGGCCGAGAATTCTTCGAAGCTCAGCAGCGGCTTCCACGCATATTGCGCACGCGCGCCAAGGGCGAACGTCACCTTCGACATCGGCCGGTACTCGCCATAGGCGAGGTAGCGAAACACCACCGCTGTCGGCTGGCCTTCGATTCGGCTCGGGGGAACGTCGTTGGGGCCGAGGCAGTTCGCGCCTGCCGGCCCGCAGGAGTTGGTAGCGCCGAAAATGTCGAGGCCTTTGCGCAGCTCGAGCGATGTCGTGAGGCGCCAGCGCGGCTCCTCGACCGAGTAGCGCGGGTCCGAAAAATTCGTGCTGATCGCATCGATCCCGAACCGGGCGAATGCGACCCGGAGCCGATCGCGGGTCAGCGGAATCCCGTCGAGCTTCACATATTGGTTGACGTAATCCATTCCGACCGAGCCGCGGATGGTTTTCGCCTGGCGCCGGTAGAAGGGATAACCGACTTCGATCGTTCCAAGCAGCGTCTTGGCAAGGACGTTCGCATCGGGAATGCGGGGCCTTGCCCAGGCATAAGTGAAGGTTCCGGCGATGCTGAGGCCCTCGGGGCCAACATGGAAGTCGTGTCCGAGCTGAAGCGTCTGCTGCTCGTGGAAGTCGGACGTGCTGAACACCGAAAGGGTCGTTCGGTCGCCGAGGCCGGTCAGGCCGAAGAGTTGCGCGCGAAGCAGCCCGCCCCACGGCCCAAGCTCCTGCGATCCGCCATTCTCGACGTTGAAATCGACATAAGCGGGCATGTGCTGAACGGTGACGTCGCCGATCACGTCGCCGGGAGCTCCGCCGGCCGGACGCAAGGTCAAGCGAACGGTGTAGCCCGGAAGGTCGCTTGCGAGCAGCAGATAGCGCTCTGCTTCGTAGCGGTTGAACACCGGCTGTTTGGTCAGCTGGCCGAGGTAGCCGGCGATCACCTGCTCGGCGCCGCTCGCATCGCCGCGGACGCGCACCTGAGTCAGATGCGCCATCAGCACCCGGAAATGGATCACTCCGTCGGCGATCCGCTGCTCGGGCACCTGGACGGCGGCGATGTAACCGGCGTTCCTGAGGATCGTGGCGGCGCGATCGCGGATCTCGCACACGACCGAGATCGGCTGGTCCTGACCGACGAACGGGGTGAACGCGGAACCGAGTTCAGCCGGGCTGAGCCCTTTAAGCCCTTCGAACTCGACTCCGCGAACCGTTAAACGGATGTCGCGGAACTCGGGGCTGTCGAGAGCGCAGGGCGCGCGCTCGACTCCGCCTTCGACCTCAAGCCGCGGTGTCGCCGGCGGCGGCGGGGGCGCAGGCGGCCGAGTCACTTCCTCGCGCGTTGGTGGGAGGACCGGCGAAGGGGTGGACTGCGCCCATGCAGGCGTGGCGCCGACGACGAGAATCGAAGCGACGAGCAGCCGTTCAGCCGCGCTCCGGCTCGAGCGGCTAAAACCGCGACTGGATCCCCAAACCAAGCTCACCGGGGGGCCCCCTCCCCGTTAGAGTTTCCGAGTCGGACTCGAAAGAACGGAAGAGTTTAGAGCAATTTAACCACGTTGCGGCAACCCGGAATTAACAGCGGTTTACTTTTTGAGCGCCCCACGGCTGTTCCGAAACGGGAATTCACTCGACGAACGCACCGCCATCAGGCAGTCTCGAGTTCATGGCCGAGATGGACAAAACGCATAGACTGTCGTGGCCGTGGTGGGCGCCGTGGGCGCTGCTCGCCGTCGCTGCGACCAGCATCCTGACGATCGCTGCGACCCTCTACGACATTCTCTAAGCGCTGAAGGCGCGTGCCCGACGCGCTTCCGCCGGCCGCTCCGCGAGCGGCAATCGTGATCACCGGAAAAGCGCTGCCCGAGCCCAAGGCGGAGCGCGTCTACACGGTTGAGCGGATTGGGCGGCGCGCGATCGAGCAATCGCCCAGCCACGAAATCGACCAGTTGCTGAAGGACGTGCCCGGAATCCAATACTTCCGCCGCTCGGACGCGCGAAGCGGACATCCGACGAGCCAGGGCGTCACCCTTCGCGCACTCGGCGGCAATGCCTCCAGCCGAGCGCTGCTGGTGCTCGATGGAGTTCCGCAGACGGATCCGTTCGGCGGCTGGGTGAACTGGCCGGCGTACGATGCTTCCGGCCTCAGCCAAATCCGCGTGGTTCGCGGCGGCGGGAGCGTCGCCAATGGGCCGGGTGCGCTCGCAGGCACGATCGAGTTGGTGAGCCGCGCCGACACCGGCGTTTCGGGTGAGATCGACGGCGGGAGCCGGAACTCGCTCGAGGCGCGCGGGCGGCTTGGTGTTCCGCTCGGCGGCGGAGTGCTCGGCATCTCGGCACGGACCGAGCGCGGCGACGGCTTCATTCCAGTCACTGAAGCAACGCGCGGCCCCGCCGATCAGCTCGCGCCCTACCGGGGGTGGAGCGGACGCGCCCGCTGGGTCGCTCCGCTCAGCGCTTCAACCGAGTTCCAAGCCAGCTTCGACAGTTTTCACGACTGGCGCACGCGCGGGGTCGACTTCACCCAGAACCGCACCAACGGGACGGACGCCTCGGTGCGGGTGGTCGGGCGCGGGACCTGGCAATGGAGCGCCTTGGCTTACTGGCAATGGCGCAACCTGATGAGCAGCTTCGCCAACGTGAGCGCGGGGCGAGTGACGGCGACGCGCGTGTCGCTGCAGGATTCGGTGCCGTCGCACGGGCTTGGCGGAAGCTTCGAGCTGCGGCCGCCGATGCCGGACGGTATCGAGCTTCGGCTGGGCGCCGATGCCCGGCGGACGAGCGGAGAGTCGCGCGAGCTGTTCTCCTATGCCGCCGGAAACCCGACTCGACGCCGGCTTGCGGGCGGCGAGACCTGGAACAGCGGCGCATTCGCCGAGGCGAGCGCGGAAGTGGGCCGAGTGACTCTGACGGGCGGAGCGCGGATCGATCATTGGCAAGTCTCGCGCGGGCATCTGTTCGAGAAAGTCATTGCGACCGAGGCCGTCCTTCGTGACGAGCGGTACGCCAGGCGCGAAGGCTGGCTTCCGACCGCCCGCGGCGGTCTGATCGCGCCGCTCGGTGGCGGGCTCAGCCTGCGCTCGGCGGCCTATCTCGGCTGGCGAATGCCAACTTTGAACGAGCTCTTCCGGCCGTTCCGCGCGGGGCTCGACGCGACCGCCGCGAATGCGCAGCTCAAGCCCGAAAAGCTGGCGGGCGCCGAGGCGGGCGGCGAATATGCGCATGGCGAGGTGCGGCTGTCGCTGACGGGGTTCGTCAACCGGCTCAAAGACGCGATCGCGAATGTGAGTTTGGGCCAAGGGCCCAACGTCTTCCCCGGGGTTGGCTTCGTCGCCGCGGGCGGCACCTACCGTCAGCGCGAAAACGTGGATGCGGTGAAGGTGCGCGGAGTGGAAGCTTCCGCGCAATGGGCGAGCGGGCCGTGGCTGGTGCGCGCTGGAGCAAGCTGGAGTCACGCGCGGATGGAGGCGAGCGGCGCCGCGTCATTTCTTGCCGGCTTGCGCCCGGCGCAGACACCGAATGTTGCGGCAACCCTTGCCGTTGGTTGGCAGCAGGGCGGCAAGGGCGCGCAGATCGTGCTGCGCCGCGTCGGCGCGCAGTTCGAGGACGATCTGAACACGCGAACCTTGCGACCGGCAACCACGGTCGATGCATTCGGATCGTGGCCGCTGACGCGCCGCATTCAGCTGGTCGGGCGAGCCGAAAACCTACTCGATCGGCTGGTGATGGCGAGCATCAACGGCGATGGTTCGGTCGAGCGGGCGACTCCGCGCACGTTGTGGATCGGACTGAGGCTGAATTAGCCCCCGCTCCACCGCATTTGGCAAAGCGGGACGATTCAAGCATATTGTTACGCGCTCGGCACGATTCGCTTCTTGGGGCCGGGCGTTTGATCATACCTATCGTCTGCAGGATATTCGGGCACCACCGGTCGGTGTCGTGCGCGCAGCGGGTCGAGGGCGTGTGGCGCAGCCGCTGCAAGCGTTGTGGCGCAAAGCTCGTCCGGGTGCGGCGCAAATGGCGCGAAACGGCGAAGGTGGACGTGCTCGCGCTGCGTCAGCAGCTGCTACGGTATCTCGATGAGCGGTACGCCATAGGCGACCAGCACGGCGCGGATTTCCGCGGCGTGTTTTTCAAGCGCAAAGTCGAGCTCGCGCCAGAGCGCGACATCGTCGCGGCGAACGCCCATCGAAATGTCGTAGACCATCGGTAGCGCGGGCCCATCGGCGAGCGGCACCGGCGCGAGGTCGAGCCTCACCGGCTCGCGCCTGGCGAAATAGCCGGCGGTCGGGCCGCGAGCATGCCGAGCGAGCTCACAACGCCCGGGATGACGTCGCAGCGCAAAATTCCCTGGCGAAACCGAAGTTCCGCTGATGCGCAAATCCTCTGTGCTGCGCAGCATAGCGGCGCTCTTTGCGGCCGTTTCTAACCTCGATCAGCAATATGAACCGAGGTTCGTTTCCAAGCGTTGCGGGACCACAATCAAAAGGAGAAAAACGATGCCGAAGAGTGGCAGTTCAAAGCGTGGATTCGCGGCAATGGATCCTGCCAAGCAGCGTGAGATTGCGAGCAAGGGCGGCAAGGCGAGCCACGGCGGTGGCCGCAAGGCCGGCAGCTCAAGCCGCTAAAGCACTTTCGCACGGGACGCCGGGCGCTCGGTGCAGCGCCCGGCGACAGTGGACCTCCGCAACACCTGCACGCTCGCCGCGTTGACCCGACGCGATGTATCGGGCGCATCTTGGAACGAAAGACCGAGGCGGCGCGATCGCGGCGGTGATCGCGATCCACGCCGTGCTTCTGCTCGCGTTTCTGCGCATGTCGGGCACGATCGATCTCGGTGAAACGCAGCGCGTGTTGCGCGTGTTCGACGTCAATGCGCTGAAGCCGCCTCCTCCTCCTCCGCCGCCGCAGCAGCTGCCGCGGCCCAGGCCCAGGGAGAAAGAGGGCGGAGCGGCGCCGAAGAACATCAAGAGCGAAGCAACGCCGGTCGTCGCGCCGAAGCCGAGGATCGAGACTCCGCCTATTCAGAAGATCGCCGC
>JBDTON010000009.1:0-16633 GCA_039933195.1 Sphingomicrobium sp.
TTTCGGACACTGCCGAATTATGCCCGTACTTCCGCGACATGTCAGGTGTGGGTGCATCCGCCGCCGAGCCAAGAGAGCGTTTTGGGTTCGCCTTGGTGGTCGAATGGAGCGGTAATTCTCTAGAGGCCGAATTCGCAGCCACCAGTTGCAGATGCAGATCTTAGGAAGATGCAAGCTGGCTCGAGGGGTCCGCCGCACCCAGGACACCTTACCTCTTCTTCGGGCGAAGCCCTAATGTCTGCTTTGGGTTGGAAAGAGAGCAATCCCATCAGAAGCGCTCACCGGTTCACGGCTTCGGAGTCGAGCGCTTCGTTCCGCCAGCTCGCGCCGTGGTACCGACGCCTGATTGGCCTATGTTCATGCGGATCGCATTTTCGGGAGGAGCTATGCGCCTGCTTTCGTTGACCATCATCACCGCTGCGGCATTCGGTTGGGCCGATCCGGGCGGCTCCGCCTTCGCACACGAGGCGGCTGGCGCAAGCCCGTTTTCGCAGGCGCTTCAGTGGCGGCTCGTCGGCCCTTTCCGCGGCGGGCGCGTCACGGCGGTTGCGGGGCATGCCGATGACCCGAACGTCTATTATATGGGCGCTGCCGGCGGCGGGGTTTGGAAGACCGAGGATGCTGGCCAGACGTGGCAGAATGTCTCCGACGGTTTCTTGCAGGTAGGGACGATCGGCGCCATCGCGGTCGCACCGTCAAATCCGGGCATTGTGTACGTCGGAACCGGCGAGGCGCCGATCCGCGGCAATGCGACCGCGCGCGGCGACGGCGTTTACCGATCCGACAACGCCGGGAAGACCTGGCAGCGTGTGGGACTGGAGAAGAGCCGGCACATTTCGAAGATCATCGTCGATCCGACCAACCCCGAGCTCGTCTACGTCGCGGTTCAGGGCGATGCTTGGGGTTCGAGCGAACAGCGCGGCGTCTATCGCAGCCGGGACGGCGGCAAACACTGGGAGAAGATCCTCTTCGTGAGCCCGAGCACCGGCGCCAGCGATCTCGACATGGACCAGCACAATTCGAAAATCCTCTATGCGGGCATGTGGGACCACGAGCGGCGACCGTGGACGATCCGCAGCGGCGGACCCGGAAGCGGGCTGTGGAAATCTGACGACGGGGGCACCCACTGGACGAAGCTGACCCGGGGCCTTCCATCGCTGATCGGAAAGACCGGGATTACTGTCTCGCCGCCCGACCCGAACCGCGTTTGGGCGATGATCGAGGCTGTGGACGGCGGCGTCTACCGCTCGGATGATGCAGGGCAGACGTGGAAGTGGGTGAACCGCGACCCGGGAATTCGCGACCGCGCCTGGTATTACACCCACATCTACGCGCATCCGAAGGATCGGAATTCGGTCTACGTACTCGCTGCCCCCATGGTCGTTTCCCACGACGGGGGCGTGACCTTTAAGGAGGTCAGGACACCGCACGGCGACAATCACGGATTGTGGATCAACCCGCGAAATCCCAACCTGATGATCGAGAGCAACGACGGCGGCGCCAACGTCAGCCTGAATGCAGGCAAGACTTGGTCGACGGAGATGAACCAGCCCACCGGCCAATTCTATCGAGTCGAGACCGACCTCGTCTGGCCGTATCGCATCTATTCAGCACAGCAGGACGAGACCACCGTTCGGATTGCGAACCGCACTCTGGAAGGCGGGATCGGGGAGGCCGACTGGCGGGCGGTCGGCGGTGGCGAAAGCGCGTTCCTTTCCTTCGATCGCACCCACCCGCGCTACATTTATGCCACTGCCCTGCTGGGGTCGGCGACGGAATATGACGACCAGACCGGCGTCGTCCGGCAAATCGATCCGTACTCGGTCTTTGCCGGATTCCACCAAGCGAAGGAATTGAAGTACCGCTTCAACTGGAACGCGCCCATTCTCGTTTCGCAGCACGATCCGAACGTGATCTATCATGCTGGCAACAAGATCCTAAAGTCTACCGATCGCGGCGTTAGCTGGACTGAAATCAGCCCGGACCTTACCCGCGCGCGGCCGGATACGATGGGCACCACCGGCGGCCCGATCATGATCGAGGGGGCTGGCGGCGAGCATTATGCGACGCTGACGTACATCGCTGAGTCTCCGCACGGTGGAAATGTGCTTTGGGCTGGCTCCGACGATGGTCTGGTCCACGTCACCCGTGACGGTGGCGCTCACTGGGCGGATGTGACGCCAGCGGGCCTGCCGGAAGGACAGGTCAACGCGATCGAAGTTTCGCCGCATGCGCCTAGCACAGCCTACATAGCCGTCGTTCGCTACAAGCTCGACGACTTCCGTCCGTATGCCTTCAAGACCACCGACTATGGCCGCACCTGGTCGCCGATCACAAACGGACTGCCACCCGACAAATTCGTGCAAGTCGTTCGTGAGGATCCGGTCCGGCCTGGCCTGCTCTATGCCGCGACCGAAAGCGGAGTGTTCGTCTCTTTCGACGGCGGCAGTTCCTGGCAGCCCTTCCAGCTCAACCTGCCGGTCGTTCCGGTGAACGACCTGGAGGTGCACGGCGACGATCTCGTCGCGGCGACGCAGGGGCGCGCCCTCTGGGTTCTCGATGGACTCGAGCCGGTACGGATGATGACTCCGCAGATCGCGGCAGAGCCGATTTACCTGTTTCCGCCAGCACCTGCCCTGCGCGTCGAGACCGGCGGACGCCCAGGTCCCGATGAGGGGTCGAACCCGCCCGAAGGAGCTTTCATCTATTACAGCTTCGCCCGGGCGCCGAGCGGACCGATAACACTCGAAATTCTCGACTCCAGCGGGTCGGTGCTCCGGCGCTTCTCGAGCGAGACCAGCGTCGAGAAGAAGACGGAGCTGGTGAAAGGTGCGGAAGGCGAACCTCCGGCTCCGCCCCTGTCGAAGCAGGCGGGTCTCAACCGCTATGTGTTGAATCTGCGTCCCGCGCCGATGGTGGCGACGACGGACACCATTCGCTTCGTGCCCAACCGGCCGTACCGCGTTGGTCCAGGCACGTACACGGCGCGGCTGACCGCCAGCGGCAAATCCGTTGAACGAGAGTTCAAGGTGCTTCCGCAGCCGAATCTCGCGCCGGTGCCCCAAGCGCAGTGGGACGAGCAGCAGGCGCTGTCGCGCAGGCTCTACAACCTCGTCAACGAGGTACATCGCGAGACGAATGCTATGCGTTCCATCAAGGAGCAACTCAATGCCAGCGGCAAGGGCGCCGAACTTGCCGCTGCCTTTGCGCAGTGGGAGGAGCAGGTGCCGCAGGCACCTCTCCCGAATGGGATCCAGGATCGGATCGGCTATCCAAGCCGGCTGCTGAGCACCCAAATCCTCCACACGCTCTCAATCCTCGACGGACCTCCGCCGGTCCCGGTCGCGGTCAAGCAACATGTCGCGGAATTGGAAGCGGAATGGGCAACGATGAAGGAGCAGGCGGAACGGCTTCGCAGTCGCGCCAAGGCGGAGTTCAACATCACCGCGGCATCCACTTCCTGAGACTCATAGGAGCAGCAGCTTTGTTGCGCCGCTGCTCTCAATGGACCAAGACCGTTCGTAAAGGTGGGCGGTCCCGCCGAAGTTTTCGACGCGAGACTGAATCTTGAGGTCGGCATTATTTCGTGATGTGCCCACGAAGAGGTGGTCCAAGCCTCCACATCCGAAATGGCTCGTTACTCTTCTAATCTTAGGGTGTCGTTGGTCCATTTCGCGGCTCTTATCTACAAACAGAGAGATTTCTGGCACCATACATTCAAATTAGCGCCCGGAATTCCGGCAGTTGCAAAACGATGTCATGAGTTCGCGTCTGACTGAGAGCACCACCCTCTTCACACGATCAGAGACGCCTGGCTCGACGTTAGCGCGGATACCACAATTATCCCGTAAGTTCCGAGCCTTGGCCCAAGTCGAGCATCAGATGCTCGTGCCAAGAGAGCATTTTGGCCGCTCCCAATGGGTCGTTCGTGGGGGGTATTCTCTGGAGGCCGAGTTCGCAGCCACCAGTTGCAGATGCTGATTCAATTCAGCTGAACCCGAAGTAGCGGCGCTGCTCTTCCCACGACAGCGGCAAATCAGCCGCTCTGAGGAGACGACGGCCAGTTAGAGTGGGAGGCTGCCTGCCCTCCACGATCGCAGTGACAATGTCGGGCGCCAACCAGTTCAGGCGCAGCAGCTGCCAAAGATGGCGCTTGCTGTAGTTGGACACCAGCAGATCCGGTGTTCCGGTAATGGCAGCTTCTCTCGCCACACTGGCGTGCGCGAGAAGCTTGAGAAGTACTTTGTCCGGTTCCTTTGGCGGGCCTTCGGCTGCGACGATGAGCTTCATTTCATTGCCGCGGCGAGCAAGTCGCGCAGCGATCGGGATTTGTTGCTCAGGCTCGTGCCCGATGGTCATGACAATTTGCGAAGGGTAGAGCCGAACTCGAACCTTCTCTTCCAGCAATACCTGTCGCTGCTCTGGTACGCTTAGGCGAGCTAGGTCGACGGGGAATGCCGGATCGTCCGCGTCAAGCGCTTCTGCGGCGCGGCGCGTCACGAACTTCGACAGACAATCGAGCGCCGCACGATCGATGTCGCCGGCGGGGACACGCCAGGCGCTTCGTCGATCCTCTCCAGGGTTGAGCCGAGTGACATAGTAACGATGCTGACGACTGCCTTTGGTTGTGAACACCGGAGTCATCGGACGTCCGTCAGCACCGGTGAGGAGTCCGGTTAGTAGGCTCGGCGAACGAGCACGCTCACCATGCAAGCGCTCGCGCCGGTTAGTCGCAAACCGTTGTTGTACCGCCTCCCACATCGCAACATCGACGAGAGGCTCATGTTCGCCATCGAATAGCTCGCCACGATGACTGACTTTGCCGATGAACAGCGGGTTCTGAAGCAGCTGCGCGAGCGAGCCTTTGCTGAAGCAAACCCCGCCAGCACATTGACCGTTAGAATATGGGCGAAGCTTTGTCCCAACACCGGCCTCGGCGAGTTCATCGGCAAGCGCGGCAACGGAACCCCGCTCCAGGTATCGTCTGAAGATCAGCCGAACCGTCTCGGCTTCACTGTCGTCGAGCAGTAACTTGCGATTCTCAAGGCGATAGCCAAGCGGAACCGGACCACCCATCCACATCCCCTTGCGCTTCGATGCAGCGACCTTGTCACGGATGCGCTCGCTGGTGACCTCGCGCTCGAACTGGGCAAACGACAGTAGGACATTGAGCGTCAGTCGCCCCATGCTGGTCGTCGTATTGAATGCCTGAGTGACGCTCACGAACGAAGCGCCAGCCTTGTCCAACGCCTCCACAATGCGCGCGAAATCAGCGAGGCTACGTGTCAGGCGATCGACCTTATAGACGACGATGACGTCGACCTTATTTGCAGTCACATCGGCAAGAAGCTGCTGAAGGGCTGGTCTGGCGATGTTGCCGCCGGACCACCCTCCATCATCAAAATGCTCGTTGACCAGCTCCCACCCTTCATGAGCCTGGCTCAGGATATAGGCGGCGCATGCCTCCCGCTGTGCATCAAGGCTGTTGAACGCCTGCTCCAAGCCTTCTTCTGTCGACTTGCGGGTGTAGATCGCGCAGCGGCGCTTCATTGCTGCGCAACTCGAGTGACGGGCTTGCGCTTCTTCAGCCCGAAGAAGCTCGGGCCTGACCAGTGGGTGCCCGTGATTGTCGACGCAATCTGCGTCAGCGACGTGAACCGCCTACCGTCATGCTCGTACCCATCATCGAGGACGAGCACTTGATGCACCCTGCCCTGCCACTGGCGCACCAAACGGGTGCCAGTCTTCAGCGACGGACTGCTGGAAGTGAGCAGATCTTCGCCGCGCCGGAGCTGCTCAGATGCGCGGTCCAGCTCGCGCTTGATGTAGCTCGGCAGGTCGCCATGCACACGCGACTGGAGCTTCCACGCGATGCCGCGACGAAGCAGGTCTGGCCCGATGTCGGGTGCTGGTTTGCGCCAGCACTCACGCCATTTGGCGCGGAGCTGCGCCGGCGGCATTCCGGGCAGCTCCGCCAGTTGCTGTTCGAGCGAGCTCACTGGGCCGCCGCTTCCGCCAAGGCCTGGAGGCGGTACGCGGTCTTGCCGTCC
Organism: Sphingomicrobium sp.; assembly: GCA_039933195.1. Taxonomy (GTDB): domain Bacteria; phylum Pseudomonadota; class Alphaproteobacteria; order Sphingomonadales; family Sphingomonadaceae; genus Sphingomicrobium. The sequence continues at coordinate 6,051 of JBDTON010000009.1, forward strand.
GGCCGCTGCTCTTTGACCAGCTTGCAGGTCTTCCGCACGCCGGTCAGGAATGCTCGGCAGCTATGCGTCTTCCAGCCGGTCGCCTTGATGATTTCGGCGACGGTCGCGCCATCTCCGCGCGAGAGCATCTTCGTAACGGTGGTGCTCTTCGATTGCTTCTTGGTCTGCTTGGCCATGTTGGGTCTCCTTCAGTATCATCGCTGGCACGGACCCAAGCCGCGAACTTCAGTAGAGAAGCGCGGCGTTACCGCTCTTCAGCGGCCCACCGAGCAACGCTCTGTTCGAAACGACAGTCAAGCGACCTAAATGTGAACTCGTGACAAAAACACGGAAATGTCACGAACTGGCCGCAGCTAATGGCCGAAAGCAGACGGTCCGTATGTGGTTTCAAAATCAACCGGACCGGTCACTTGTCTGGTGAAGCGCTGCCAAAGTATGCCGAAAGAGCTTTTCGTCAAACGGTGCCTCGGTTTTGCTCAACAGCGGACAGTCCCGCATCCGCCGGCAACAGGTTTGTCCATGCTTACGGCAGACTTGCCAGAATTCGGCCAGCGCGAGGCGCCGTGCTCGCTCGAGCAAGATCAGGCGATCGACCTTCCTCCGCCGAGGGCATCGGGTCCAGGAAAAGGCGGCGCCCGTTTTTCGCAGGCAGCCGCACGGGCATGCGCGGGCGGACGGTAGGCGATGGGCCATCCGGCTGACCGCAGTCATCTCAAGGTCCGCGATCCAGTTCGGCTCTCCCGCCAGGGCGCAGTCATAGTCTTCCCGCAACCCCAAAAGCTCGCTGAGCAACTGCGCTTTGCTCTGCAATCTCCCCGCATCGCCATGCGCCAAGCCCGAATGAAGCGGCCAGACCCGCGTTCGAACTGCGGTCGATAGGAGCTTGAGATGAACTTCGAGGTCCGCCCACCATTGGCGGGCATGAGCTTCATCGGCGATGGGAAGTGAGTCGAGTCCAAGACAGAAGGTCCGGTCGGCATTAAGGTGAAGCTCCGGGCACCAATTCGGCAGGCGCAAGGGCTCGGTCTCGCGAACGGCCGCTGAATTACCGCGTGCGAAGATTGTCAGACTAAGCATCGCGCGCCGCCAGATAGTTTCGGCGTGGCCGGCGAAGCCGCGCAACTGTTGCGCCCGGCGGCTCGGAAACACGAACCATTCGGGCACGGTCTTCCAGAGCAGATCTAGTGCGGACGGCTCATCGGGCATGGGGCTCGGCGGGCTCGGCGGCGGCGCGCGCAATCGCGGGCGCCGTCATCGCCGACGCGAAGGCTAAGGCGGCGACATAATCCAGCCCGATCAACACGCCGTCCCGACCGAAGGCGTTGCGGATGGCTGCCGGACCCTTCGCGAGCGCATTGGGACCAAGCGCCGTCTCATTGTCCCCGCAGCCCTGTTGCACCCGTTCGGAGACCGCGACGGCCTTGCTCGACGCGCAACGCACGCTGCGATCACCGCGAATGCCGAGGCGCGTGATCGGCGTCGTCCCATGCTCGATCCCGATGCTGATGCCTAGGCTCGAAATGCCCGGCAGAAGCTGCTGGCAGAGTTCGAACGACGAACGGATTGCGCCCGCGCATTTCACTGCCTGGCGGATCGTATCGAGGTCGCTGGTCGCGGCCTGTGTGCCCTCGGCGAGAACGCCATGCACGCAGTCGCCGATGAAGCGAATCTTGCGCCCGCCGAAATCACGCAGCACCGCGGCCATTTCCCCGCGCAGGACGTGGAGATTGGAGACCACCGGGGCGACCTGCTTGGCCGCGATGCCGTCGTGCACATATTGGGTGAAGCCCGAGAGGTCGGCGAACAAGGACGAGGATTCCTGCCTTGCCGTCCGCGACGGAGCCAGCTCGGCAAAGTCGATCGTCCGGAGGGGTAGCGGGTGTCGGAAGAAGGTAAAGTTCGCCGGGCTGCCCGCCTTGGCGAGCTCGTTGGTGCGGAAGCTCGCAAAGGCTTCATCGACCGGAGTTTTGCTGCCGAAGGCCGCGTGCAGCGGGCCGCCGCGGCGAACATAGGATGCCTCATCGAGAAGAAGACCCCCCGTCGTGACCAAGACGCTTGCCGCGAGCACGGCGCGCGCTCGAGCGCCAAGGGCGATCCCTTCTTCGTCGCCGTCAGCGAGCTTCGCCGCGAGATTCGCGGCGTCGCCGATGAACAGGGGCTCGGGCTCGTTTCGCTTGCCGCCGTTAATAGCCAGCGCGTGACCGCTTTCGACGCCGACGCGAATTCTCGAGCCGAACCGATTCTGGTGGGCGGCGGACGCTTCGCCGACGAGTTCGCGCATGGCGCCCGCGAGCGACAAGGCGATCTTGATCCGCTCCGCTTCGTTGTGGGCGCCGACCGGTTCCAGAACGACAGCGTGGACCCGGCCGCCATGGTGATCGACGCGCTGCGCACCATGGGCGTCGATCAGGCGGTCGAGGCCCGAATAGTGAAGGTGAAGGAATTCGAGCAGAATCCGCGAGCCGCCTTCGGTCTCGTGGCCGACATCCTCGAGAAAGCGATCATAGTCGATGAGGTTCGCGTAGACGTGCGCGCCGTGAGTGACGACAACCGCGTCGTAGGGAAGCTCGGCGATCGGCTGGCTCTGGCGAACACCGGACAATTTCTCCGCCAGTTCACGGCGGGGACGATAGTTCAGCTCGAAGTCTTCGACCCGCATGCCCCCGACGGGAACCGTGCTCAGCAAATGAGCAATCCGTTCGTGCGACCTTTGTTCACTCCAACTCATGACTCCAGTCCTTTCTTAGCGGTCGGTGCGGACGCCGTTTTCCTCGATCACGGTCCTGATTTCGAAGCAGGCCGGGCCGACCAGATGCGACAGATCCTTGAGATCGCCGTCGTCATATTGAATCGGCGTCAGGCCCTTGAAGTCGGTCGGCAGTTTCACTTCGCTTTTGCGCGGAACGAGAAGCATGCTGCGCCTCCGGCCAAGCCGACCGAGCGACATTCCCAGTTCGACGAGGACATTGTCCCGCGGCTGCGTCGCCGTTTCCTTGCGCACCGTCACGAGATCTTCCGGGCTCGCGATCGCGATCGAAAAGTCCGATTCGTCGAGCACATCCTGCAAGGCCTCGATCGGATATTGCGACGCCTTGAACACCTGGTCGCTCCAAATCTTGAAATCGGCCTCGTCGTGCTGGAAGTGGAACTGGATTGCTTGGGCGACCCGCAGCGCCTCGACCGCGCAAATGATGAAGACCTTGGGCCGCTCGTTGCAGGGCCGGATGAGCGCGTTGCGCTCTTCGAGGCGTTCGGCGATGTCGGCGGCAATGCGTTTCCAGACCGCCGGATGGTCGACGGCAATCGCGTTGAACTTGTCGGCCTCGACCTTGAGCAGCACCGTGTACGCCTTAGCCTTGATCGTTGCGGTACGCGGGATGCCCTGATGGATCGCGGACAATTCGCCGACAGTTCGGCCAGCGCCGCGGCTACCGAGTGTTCGCCCGTTGACCGAGAATTCGACGCCGCCGGTCAGAATGAAATATAGCTCGTCGGCACTCGACGATTGCTCGATGATCGTGTCTCCGTCTTGCGGGAACAGGAGTTCACCTAAATCGAGCAGCGCATGCGCGACTGCGTCGTTCCCCTCGACGATGCGCTGGGCCTTCAATTGGTCAAGAGCGAGGCGCTCGCCTTTGTCGCCGTCGTAGCGATTTTGCATTTCACTGGCCTTTCCGCGATCGATAAGATCGCACGATCTCTTGTGTTTCGAGCTGCGAAATGCGATTCTGCTGTCCGGTCGAGCAACACGATGAGCACGTGGGGTATTGATCGAAACCGCCGAATCACAGGATTCGGAGGGCCTATGTTGTCTTTTCAGACAACAGGTAGGAAGAGAGTGTCGAAATGTCAATGTGGCAGGGTCGGTGAGCACCGCGCTGGGCGCGCTTCTGCGTCGGTTGCGCGACGCGCGGGGGCTAAACTTTCGCGAGGTGGCCCAGCTCGCCAAAGTCGACCATGCCTACATCCAACGTCTCGAAACGGGTGCCAAGACGTCCCCGTCGGAGGAAGTCCTGACGCGGCTGATTAAAGCCCTAAAGGCGCCCAAACGTGAAGGGCTGATGCTGCCCTTTCTGGCGCGCCATCCCGACACGCTCCCAGCGCTGGTCGATTTCGTCGAGGACGACGACAACATCTCGTTCGAGGAATTCCGTGGCCTCGCAACGCTCGCTCATCGCGGCACCGGCCGGCCCGATTATGCAGTCCAGCTAGCGCGCTTGCGCGCCTTCTGGGACGATGATGATGGATGAGCTCACCGCCGTTCTCAAGGCACGTAGCTTGGTTAACAAGGTCGCTCCGCCGTCCTGTCCGGTCGACCTTCAGCTTTACGCCGATGAGGCCAACGCCAAGATCAAAATCGCGAAGGACCTTGGCCACGACGAGGACGGCTTTTCGATGATGCGGCCGAATGGTGGGTTCGGCATTTGCGTCAACGGCAATCAAAACGCTGAGCGACAGCGGTTCACCATCTGCCATGAGCTTGCACATATCGTCCTGGAGCTGCCGTCGCAGCATGGCGGCGACCCTGCCTGGAGCTATTCGAAGCGCGCCCCCGACGAAGTCATATGCGACGTATTCGCCGCCGAACTCCTGCTGCCCTACAAGCTGTTCAAACCGTTGGTTGACGCCGCCGATGTTTCGCTCGCTGAGATTTCCGCTCTTGCTCGCCAATTCGAAGCATCACTCCTAGCAACGGGCTCGCGGTTCGCGGCGCTATCGCGGTTACCGTGCGCATTCGTTCTCTCTCAGGGCGATAAAATTTGCTATGCGTCACGATCCACGCCGCTGCGCGACGCGCGCGGTTGGATCCCTCTCGGCGTCGAATTGCCGGATGGATCGATGGCTCGCGCCTGCCGAAACGGCCGGCACGACGCAGGGCCTGAAGAGGTGGATTGCGATATCTGGTTTCCGGATTGGGAGAACGACGGCACGCTCGTAGAACAAGCTTTGCATGTGCCAAGTTACGACCAGACTTACTCCCTTTTGTGGTTTGAGGACGAGGACAACTTCATGCCTCGGGCCGACAATCGCGAAATACGGGAAGAAGAACTCAACGGTTTGGTCGAACTCGACGGGAATCTTCCGTGGCCGGGAAAGAGCAAGCGCCGGCGCTAGCGCGCGTCCGTTTAGGGAACGCAAAACATCTCCAGCGTGGTCCGCTATGGGCGCTGAGCAGTCGATCGGCACTGATGACAAATGTACAGTTTAGTCATGAGTTTTCCGACTGGGATCCACTGATTTTCTGGGCTGCCGAAATTGAAGCGCAAGCTGAACGGGGCCGACGCGAGCTTTTTCTCGAAGACCGTGACCCATTCCTTCTCCGCCGGCGGCGGCTACACGACCAGCGTGACGCTGGAAGGAGAACAGGGCGACGTCACGGATAACTAAGCATGGCGGACGCTTGAATGGATTCGGTCCCGTACCCACTTCAAGCCCTCACCTTAGGAGGGTGCTCACATGCCGAAGAAGGACGAGTTTTTCATCGAGCGCCGCGACGACGGCAAGTACAAAGTGCTGAAGCCCGATGCGGATCGCGCGAGCGCCGTCGAGGACACGCAGAAGGAAGCAATCGAGCGCGCCAAGGAGTTGAACCCGGACGCGACCCGACATATCGAAAGAGTTCGGGACGTCGGGCCAGGGCGCGACAAATGGCGGCACGAATAGGCCGCTCACCGCGCTAGCATCGCCCGCACGAGCCTCGCCGGGTCCGCCGCGGGATTGCGCCAATCAGCGCGGCCGGGATGCGTGAGGGTCAACACGCAAACACCGTGACTGCTCAGGTGCGCCTCGCTGGTCCATTTGCGATAATTCGTTTCGACGAACCGCCCGGCCACCTCATCGGCGCCCAGCAGCGATCTCGCCCATCTGCCGGCGGTCCCGCCCATGCAAATTACCGTGTAGATCCCGAGCGTATCAATGACCGCGCTATGCATGTGCGGGCCAACACTTCGCTAGCAATGCCGACTTCCTGGAAAAATCAACTGTTCGTAAGGCCGTCGGTCTCCGTGAGGGTCGTTTAGGTCATCAAGGTTTGTCTAAATGCCCGGCTCAAAACTTCGCCGTCTTTCGTCGGCTCGCCTGACGGATTGGCCCGACGGCGCCGCGCCTCTTCATGCAAATTGATCGGGGTGATTCCGAGCACGTGCCCGACAATCGCTGCTAGGAATCGGCCAGGCGCCAGTTCGGCCGGTATACGGTCCTTGCGAATGGTTACAGCCGGCAGGTTCTCGATGACCTGATCGATTGTTGCCTTCGGGATGGCCGCGGGCGCGTCCGCCTGGTCGTCTTCTTCCTCGCCTCCTTCGGGATCAGGCCCAGCGCCCAACATATCGGATGCGGGTGGCTCTGCCTGCTCTTCTGGTGAGGTCGCCGCACCTGAGTATTCCATCAGGACGACGCAGGTGGCGTGGTATGCGTCATCTTCTCGTCCAAGCTTGGCTAGCTGGTCGAACAACCAGTCCGCCGTCGCCTGTTCTTTCTCGAGAATGTCCGACCTGAGTCCAAAGACGAGGCCGAGCGCCGCCATAGGGTGCCGCAGGCGCAGATTCTTGGCGTCGCCGTATGCCTCTTCCACCCTATTGGGGGCGTTCTTGCCATACGAGGAATCCATGCGCTTGGTCGAAACAAGCAACTCCGGTCCTGTCCACCAATCAGTTATGATGACGTCTACCTGCTTCTGGTAATTTTTCCCGAGGATGTTGGCAGAGGCCATCGTTACGTTCGGAATCGACGCGCTTTTGTCCACTCGCGTCGCCACATCCTCTCGAAGCTTGTTGGGTAGCGATTTGAGCAAAGCGGGCACTGAGGCGGGAAGTATGCGGGGATGGGTTGGTCTGGGCCACACCTGATCCGGCCGGAAGCCGGCCCGGCGAAGTTCGTAACTGAGCCAGACGTCGAGGGCGAGCGCTGGCACTCCCGACTGCGTCCCCGCCTTGAGGTGGAGCGGAACGCCCAGCAGGCGCGCCAACGTCTCATAATCTGGCTCGAAGCGGACCTGGCCATCCTGCCCAACGGTCCAAGGATTGCTGTGCACGTCACCGGGAGCTGCATCAGCAACAATGCGGTCGAAGAAGGGCCAGGATTCAGCTTTCTTGGTGGGAGCCTTGGCCACTAGCTGCGCTCTCCTTCGGCATAGTGCCTCCAGCGCCGCATGGTGCCGACGGCCTCGCGCAGATCATCTGCCGCATTGCTAGGCAGGGCGGCGGCTGGAGAAAGCAAAAGCTGCCCTGCTTCGCGCGGCTCCAGCTTGAGCATCCCGCCGCCAAGCGGGTGGCCCTCAACCTCTCGGCTCAGCGCCATTAACGAGCTATCCCAAGCGGCAAGGAATGCGGACATGCCAGAGCGATCCTTCACCCGCACCCCGTGAACCGAATTCGTGCAGGTGGCCCTGCCCGCGTTGCGAACGAGGCCGGCCGACACGCCGCTCATGTAGGACATGAAGTAGTCGGGCGTCTGCACGTCGGGCACCGAGAACCACGGCTCGCGCACCCGACACTTGTATGCTTCCCGCGCTTCTCGGCCGGCACTGCTGTCCAGGTAGCGGCGCACCGATGCCGGTAATTCGGCGGCACCGATCTTGGGCAGACGAAGCAGCATCACCGGATCGTCGGCCGCCTGCCACTTGGCGATGGTCGAGGTGGTGAGGCTTCGCGCCGGCAGGGCGCGCCCGTTGCGAACGGCGGCGTGCAGGAGCTTGGACGGGATCCCCAGCCGCTCCGCCTCGGACGGCCGTAGGTGAAAGAAGTCATTTGCGCCGGACACATAGCCGATCCCGACTTTAGCGATGCTGTTGAACCGGCGCGCCAGGGGGTGCCGGGCCACTTCGCGGTAAAGCTCGCGCGCCGTCGCCGAAAGCAGGAACGGCCGCAGTCGCCGGCGCCAATCGGCCCGCCACTCATCGACGGGAACGGCAATGGCCGGCGGCGGGCGGTGGCACGCGGCCGGGTCGAAGGAGTCCAGCGCCGTGAAGCCGATCTCGTGAGTGCAGCCGCCGAAGCCGTCCGTATAAAGGAGCCAGCAATCCTCAGAGAGATTGGGGAACAGCTTCCGCCGCACGGCGACGACTTGGACCCGTTCGAAATTATCCACCAGGTAGTCGAGCAGCGGCGCTGCGTAGGGTGCGTGGCCAATCTCGGCCGGAACGACGAACGCCATACGACCGCCGGGCTTAAGCAGGCCGGCCGTCGCGACTAGGAACGGCGCCCAGCTCGATGCAAGGCCGGAGAAGTTAGCGCCTAGCCGGCAGCACAAGCCAAGCGCGCGCTCACGCGCTGCGCCCTTGAACGTTTGGTAGCGGATGAAGGGCGGATTCCCCGCTGCGCATTCGAAGCGTTCGCGGGTTTCGGCCGCCCAAGTGAAGAAGTCGCCCTCGTGGACGAGAGCCCAGGGCGCACGCTGCATCGCTTCGCCGGCCGAGTGGCCGTCCTGCTCGATGCCGACGCAGTTGCGGTGCCCGGCGATGAACTGGCCGTCGCCGCAGCTTGGGTCGAGCAGCCGGTCGGTGCGGGACCGCACGGCCCAGCCGATCAGCGTGGCGGCCACGTCGTCGGGCGTAAAATAGGCGCCACGGTGCTTCTGACTTGGCCGCGTCACCTGGTCCCCCCGTTGTTCGCTCCCTGCCTTTGGATACGAATTGCCGCGACTCCCGTCGAGAGGGGTGTTGAACATTAACGCGCGCTCCTTTGCCCAACGTCTATATCATGTTCTCGTTTCGTTCCATATCGCCGTGATGCGAATCAAAGAGGATCGGCTGGTGGCGATGGCGCTTGTCGTCTTGGAGGAGGTGGCCGCAACCTGCCACCATAGGCCGGTCCCGCGGTCGAGGGCCTTGGCCCTGGTGCTCGCCTATCTGGCAGCGCGCGGTGCCGGCGACCGGTGTCACTACGATTCCTTCTGGCGCTCGGTTGACCATCCCCGGTCGCAGGATCGCTGGTCGGGTGTGAACGCCTCGCTTAACGGCATCTACCTGTCGGCCGGCGTAAAGCGCGACACGGCCATTGTCAGCATCTACGAGCAGCGCGCCCGCAAGGCCCTAGGCGTCGAATAGGCCCAGTTTGGTTTGAAGGTCGTCGGCTTCGTCGTTCGAGGCGGCCGGCTCCGGCGTAGGCTTCAACTTTGGCCAGTCGCCCCAGGGAAATCTCAACCATCTACACACCTCGCCCCATTGAACCTCGCATCGAGTTGTTGCGAGCAAGACAGGCAAAAGCGACGCTACTTTCGCGCGTTACGCAATCAGAAGTGGACGGCAGGGGAGCTGAAATTAGTCGTTCAAACTCATGACATTTTCACGCATTTGTCACGGGTGGCGCATCGGCAATCGCGGCGCCAGATTTTACATAAAATCCGTTCTGGCGATCGCGCTCGGAACCGGCCTACGCTGCATAGCGAAGCGTGAATCTTCGAGGAGGACCAAGCAACTCAGGCCCTGTCGCTGTCCTCGTGCGCAGTCGAGTCGGCATGGTCGGACCCCGGTCCGTCTTGGCCCTTCGCAGCCTCGGCCTCGGGCTTCTTTGCCGACTTGGCCTCTGCCTCCTTGGCCGCATTCAGCTCGCGTTGCTGGGCCAAAGCTTCTCGGTACAGACGGACCCTCGTCTGGGTGATGGACTCGCGCTCCGTTTCCATATTCATTCCTTCGATGGGAGAGTACGACAGGAGTGTCGCGCATCTCCTCGCTTCGATACTTATCAGATTGCAGGGGAGAGTACGACCGCCGGCAGGCCGGCGTTGGTTTGCTGTGGGAACGTCGCGGTCGCAGCATCAGGAACGAAGCTATGCTGTTCAAGTGATTAAGCGCGCAGACGTGTCCTGCGAGCCACCGACTTTCGCTCGCGTCCATTTTCGGCCCAAGCGGACACTGGCAACTCTGAGGGCGTTTCCGTTCAATGCTCTCAATGGACACGTCGGATCGTGCTTTCATTTGCGTCCGCGCCCAGGGCATTTTGCGATGGCGCGACTACAGGAATTTCGAACGCAGGATTTCAGACGAACTTGGCCGTCGACGGAGCCCCCTCCCTTTGCTGCTGGATCTGAGAGGTTTTCGAGGCTGGAGCGCGTCAGGCCTCATCCGAGACCTCATCTTCGACTTGCATCATCGGGCGTCATTCTCCCGTATTGCAGTATTAGGGGACGCTCGCTGGCATGCGTGGATCACATATCTCGCGGTCCCCCTGTTCCGCGCAAAGCTGAGGTTCTTTAACATGCAGGACACTGCAACGGAGTGGCTTCGCGCCTAGGTCCGACCTGCGACCCATTGCGGAGTGCAAACCGCACCTTCAAGCGCAGCTTGAGTCCTTCAACAACCAGCCGGAGGAAGTAGCTGTCTTCGAGAAGGGCGCCTTGAAACTGCGGCAGATACTCTAGCATGGGCGCCGCCCGAATGGGGTTGGCCCAATTAACCTCCCTGACCATGGTTTGGTTGGTGCTGCGCGCCACCGCAGCGAGGGCTGAACTGGCTTAGGCGCGTTGCTGCGTAATCGGCAGAGCCCCAGGTGCAAACAAGCTGACGCGAAGCGCTGCCATTCTCACGAGTATCTGTTCAGATTGGCATCCGATATCCATAGAACTCGTGATCCTCATTATAACCT
>JBDTON010000010.1:0-15082 GCA_039933195.1 Sphingomicrobium sp.
TGCTGCTCGCGTTGTGCGCTGGCGGCGTCGGCGCATCTGCGCCTTCGTCCTCAGGCTCCGCCTGGCGCGCGGATCCCGATGATCAGTTTCTGCTCGACGTCAATATTCGCCAGCTCCGGCTCGGCGACGGAGTCCGCGCCTACAATACGCCCGAAGGCACATGTGTCGTCTTAGGCGACTTCTTGACCACGCTGGACGTGCCGATGCGGATCGACTTGACCGCGAAGAAGGCGAGCGGCTGGGCGTTCAAGGAGACCAACCGGATTTCCATCGATTATGGCGCCGGCGCAGTCACTTACGCCGGCAAGATCGAGAGCCTGGCCGCCGGAGCCATCCGCGAAACGCCGGAAGGCTGGTGTGTTCAGAGCGCGGCTCTGTCGCGCTGGTTCGGAATCGGAGTGAAGCCGGTGACGACCGGCTCCGTCCTCGTGCTTCAATCGGAGACGAAGCTTCCCGTCGAACTTGCGATGGAGCGCCAGCAGCGCGCCGCGCACATTCGACACGCGAGCTTCGATCTCGCAAGCTTGCCGCAAGTCCGCGTGCCGTACCGCATGTGGCGCGCGCCAGCGCTCGACTTCGTGGTCAGCGCCGGGGTGACCTATCGCGCGAGCGACGGCATGCGCGTCGACCGGCAGAGCTCGGTGTTCGCCGCGGGGGAAATCGCGCATCTCTCCTATGACGCCCAGGTCACGACCACCCAGAAGGGTAAGCCAAGCCTGCTCAGGCTACGCGCATATCGATCCGACCCCGACGGTGGGCTGCTCGGTCCCCTTCACGCGACCCACTTCGGGATGGGGGACGTCGAAGGTTTCGACAGCGGCCTCACCGGGTCGGTCGCAGCCGGGCGCGGAGCGGTCGTCACCAATCGCCCGCTTTCCGCGCGCGCGGCGTTTGACCGCACGCGTTTTGAAGGTGATTTGCCGAGCGGGTGGGAAGCCGAAATCTACCGCAACGGCGAGCTGCTGGCCTTCGCCAAATCCACTTCAAGCCAGCGCTATGTCTTTGAGGATGTTCAACTCCTCTACGGCGAAAACCAGATCCAGATCATCCTCTATGGCCCACAGGGCCAGGTCCGGACTCGCGACGAGGTGGTCAATGTCGGACAGGACAACGTCCCGGCGGGCAAGACCTGGTACTGGGCGGGGTTCAACCAACCGGGGCGCGACGTAGTTGAGCTGGAGAAGCCTCCGGACGGTGGGAGCCAGCCCAAGGCGCAGGCGGCGGTTTCGCTCGAGCACGGCATCGACGACAGAACGTCGGTGGGCGTACTCGCTCGCGCGATGTTGGTCGGGGACGAGCGGCTGACCTTCATCGAGGGGACCGTCCGCCGGTCGATCGGTCCCGCCCTGGTCGAGCTCGGCGCCGCGCGCGAGTCCAACGGCGGAACCGCAGCGCACGCGCAGGTTCTGGGCAAGTTCGGATCGATCAACGTCCGTGCCGAAGCCCTTCTCGCAAATGATTTTCATTTGCGAGGCGCTGACCGGCAGAGCATTCGCGACGCCCGCCTTGCGGTCGACGCACCCCTGCGCCTCGGCGGGACCGTGCTCCCGGCGCATGCGGAGGTGCATTTGACACAGCAGCGCAACGCCGCGACCCAGCTCGAAGCGGCCGCTCGGCTTTCTGCGAATTTCGACCGTTTCAATCTCGCTACGGATTTTCGCTACCAGAAGCAGTATCTTGCGTCCGGCCCGGGGCCGCCCGGTGAGTTTAATATCGGGCTCATTGGCACGGGTCACATCGGCAATGTGCGGCTGCGCGCCGAGTCCAGCTTCGACGTATCGCCCACCGCGCGCTTCCGCACGGCGGAGCTGTCGGCCTATTGGTCGGCCTCCGAGAGGGTCGATTGGGAAGGTGACCTCGCCTACGATGCGGAGAGCCACCGTGCGCGGGCGAAGATTACGCACGTCCGGAGGTTTGACAGCATGGCGATCGCGCTCACCGGGGAAGCGGCGAGCGACGGATCGGTCGCGTTCGGAGTCAATCTCAATTTCTCGCTCGATCCGCGCCGCGGCATCAGTTTTTCAAGGCGTCCGCTGGCGCAGGCCGGTGCGGTGCACGCCGTCGTCTACCGTGACCTCAACGACAATGGCGTCCACGACGCGAACGAGCCCTTCGAGAAAGGCGCGCTGATCACGACGGGGACCGTACAATCCGAGAGGGCAACCGATTCAAGCGGCTCGGTGACGGTCGGCGGCCTTACCGCTTACACCCCGGTAGCGGTGGGCCTCGATCAGACCAGCCTCGCAGATCCGATGCTCGTCCCCAAGAAGGCGCTCCAGGTCGTGGTGCCGCGTCCGGGGGTTCCAGCCGACGTCCAGATCGGGCTCGTAGGCGGTGCCGACATCGAAGGCGCGATGCTCAAGAGCGGCGGGCTCGGTTTCGAGGGACTGGATCTCGAGTTGGTCGATGGCGCGGGCAAGGTCGTCGGAACCGCGAGAACCGACTTTGACGGCTTCTTCCTGTTCGAGCGTGTGGCTTATGGCGCTTATACGGTGCGGATTGCCAAGGATTCTGCGCAGGCGGCGAAGGTTGTCGCGGATCTCGGCCTGCGGCTTGAGGTGAGCGCCGACAAAGCGGTCGTCCGCCTCGGCGGCATTCAGACGAGACCGCTTCCGGTGCTTGCATCGGTCGCCGCAGCGTCGGCGACTCCTTAGCCATTTCAACGAGTTGGGTGGGAGAACAGGCAGTCTTCTGGACTGGCTGCGTCTTCGTGCTGGTGCGGTCGAGAAGACTCGAACTTCCACGGCCTTTCGGCCACAGCGACCTCAACGCTGCGCGTCTACCAGTTCCGCCACGACCGCACGTCATGAAAATAAGGAAGGCGATCGGCGACCGCCACCCGGCAGGGCGCGGCCTCTAGCAAAGGCCCTTGCACGGCGCAATGCCGCCTGACGGGGCGGCGATTTGCCCCGCATCGGGACGAGTCTTAAGACTTTCTTTACCATTGCGGCCGGCGCGCGTTAGCTCTGTGCCATGCTCGTCATCGTCGCCGCCGCCATCGCAGTTTCGGTTCCCTCGACGCGCCCCACCATAGGGGCGTCGGTTCAGGCGACCGCCACGATACGCGTCATTTCCGGGGTTCGCGTCGGCTTCGGTGCTGATTTGAGCGACGCCGATGTGCCGCGCGCGCGCGACACGGTGGTCAAAAGGGGCGGCGAGCAGCAGCCGGCCAAGCTAATCGAGTTCCAGTAAGCCGCTGGAAACCTTCAGGCTTTGGGCTCCCCGAGTGAGATAGTCAGCTCGTCGCCACCCGCCGGCGCGTTCACCTCCGCGCTGTTGAAGCTGGCGCTAGCGCCAGGGGCCAGGGTTCTTGCCGGAGGATCGATGATCCATCTGTAGACGACCTTGCCGGCGCGCGTCCGAATTTGCGCGTAAAGCGGCGGAACCGCTTGCTCGCTCGAGGTCGGATTGATCACACGTCCGGTCACCGTCAGCAGCTGGTTGCCGCTGGCCAGCTGCTGGCGGTCCATGTGGGTGGTGACCAGTGCGAGCTGGCTGGTCATGCCAGTACCGACGCCGAGGCGCGCCTTCCATTCGGGCGGCGCGAGGAAATAGAATGCAACGGCAAGCGCGGCAGCGATGATGATGACGATCAGCAGCGCGACAAACGGACTGCGGCGGCGCTGCGCGACCTCGTCGGCCGCCGGGAAGGGACTGAATTCGTCGTCCGCAGGTTCTGCTTCGGGCGGTTGGTTCCAGTCCGGGGCGACAGTGGGGGTTTCCATGGCCTCCGCCATGTCGAAGTCCGCGGAAACGTCACGCGCGTGCTGCTCCGCCACAGCGTCGGCTATCTCGTTGGCCCGCTCGGAACCCTCCTCGTTTCGCTCACGCGGTGCTTCGGCCGGCTCGCCTTCGAGCACCGCTTCTTCATAAGCGCGCTCTTCCGCTTCCGGGCCGCTGCGCGGATCGATGATGGTCGCTTCCGCGAGTGATTCCGGCTCCTCCGTCGCGGCGTCTTCCTCCGCGGCGGATTCTGGATCCTGGTGCCAGCTGTGCTTGCAATTCGCGCAGCGCACCTGCCGTCCCTGCGGCGGAATTGCACCGTCCTTCACCACATATTGCGTTGCGCAATTCGGGCAGGTGAGGATCATTCTGATAAAAGCCCTCTTCCGAGACGGTGCGCACAGGGTAAACAAGAATGCGTGGAGCTTGGCAAGGCGCAGTGCCTTGGTTCGACGGCGGGAGGAAGGCAACTGTCAGACATCGCCGAATTCGACAGCGTCGGCCTGCGCTACGGCACGGGCGCCGAAGTCCTGCGCGACCTCGACTTCAGCCTCGGACAAGGCGGCTTCTATTTCCTCACCGGCCCCTCCGGAGCCGGCAAGACGTCGCTGCTCAAGCTGCTGTACCTCGCGCAGCGGCCGACCCGTGGCCGAATTCGGCTCTTCGGCGACGAACTCACCGAAGCGCCGCGCGACGCACTACCGCAATATCGCCGCCGGATCGGAGTCGTGTTCCAGGACTTTCGTCTGATCCGGCACCTGTCCGCGTTTGACAACGTCGCTCTGCCCTTGAGGGTCGCCGGAACCACTGACGAGAAGGTCGAAGGACCGGTTCGCGAGATGCTGGCGTGGGTCGGACTAGCCGATCGGGCGAGCGCCCGTCCTCCAACGCTGTCCGGCGGTGAACAGCAACGCGTTGCCATCGCTCGCGCAGTGATCAATCGTCCGGACTTGCTGGTCGCCGACGAGCCGACCGGGAATGTCGATGCGGAAATGGCACAACGGCTGCTGCACTTGTTTACGGCATTGAACAGGCTCGGCACGACCGTCGTCGTGGCGACACATGATGTCGGGCTCATCAGCGCGACTCCGGGTGCAAGGCTGATCCGCCTCGAAAATGGGACCATGGTCGACCCCACCGGAGCGCTCAAGAATCCGCCCCGGCCCCCGAAAGGCAGCGCCTGATGCTTGGCTGGCTCTTTGCGTCGCCCGCCGAGCGCCGCCTCCTCGGCGAAGCGCGGCTGCGCGGACCCACGGCCTGGGTCGTGGCGATCATGAGCTTCTCGATCATGATTATCGCTGCCGCCGGCCTGGCGCTCGCCAACACGGCGAGCGTGCTCTCGCATGCCATTCAGGCGCGCTATTCCGTCGAGGTTCCGGGCGGTGGAGCCAATCTCGACCCGCTCCTTCGGGCGGTGCGCTCCGCGCCGGGCGTCACCGCCGCCCAAGCGGTGTCCGAAAGCGACATGCGACTCACGCTCGAGCGCTGGCTCGGTCCGGCTGCCGACAGCCCGGACCTGCCCGTGCCCGCTCTGGTCAATTTCGATGTCGGGCCTGGCGTGAATCTCGGCGCGATCGAGCGGCGCGTGGAGGCCGTTGCCCCGGGTGCCCGGATCGCTGCGCATAGCGAAGCCGTTGGACCTTTGCTGAGATCCCTGCGCGTGCTCCAGTGGGTCGCGTTCGGGCTTGTCCTCCTGCTCAGTGCTGCGGCCTCGGCAGCCGTCGTTCTGGCCGCACGCGGAGCCCTCGACACGCACCGTTTCACGATCGAGGTGATGCACGGCATCGGCGCGACCGATCTCCAGGTCACCAATCTGTTCCAGCGCAAGATCGCGATCGATGCCTTTGTCGGAAGCGCCGTCGGAGCATTTGCGGCCGCGCTGGTGCTGCTGCTGCTTTCCGCCGGCGCGGCTTTCGCGGGTGAGCTGACCGGTGGAGCGACGCTGCGCGCGGTCGATCTGCTGGCCCTCGCTCTTCTACCGCTCGCGCTCACGGCACTTGCGACCTGGGTTGCCCGAACGGCCGTGCTCACGGCGTTGCGGGAGGCGCTGTGATCGCTCGCCTCGCGTCGCTTGTTGCGCTGGTCTACGCGCTCGGCTTCGTCCTCTTCGCATTCACCCTCGGAAAACCTGCCGCGGCGGACGCGGCCCCGACCGACGCAGCGGTAGTCCTGACCGGCGGAAGCGGCCGTATCGAGCATGCGATCGACGCACTTCGGGATGGCAAGGCAAAGCGGCTGCTGGTCGCCGGCGCTGATCCGTCGGTAACCAAGGCCGACATCGCTCGCCGGCTGGGCGGAAGCCGCACGCTCATTCAATGCTGCGTCGACCTCGGCAGCGAATCGGTCGACACGCGCTCCAACGCCGAAGAGGCCGGACGGTGGCTTTCGCAGCATCAATTTCACTCGGTCCGGCTGATCACCAGCGATTGGCACATGCGCCGCGCGCGCTATGAATTCGGGCGAGTGCTTGGGAGCAAATACCGGTTGGTGACCGACGGCGTTGCGACCGAGCCAAGCTTCCTGACCCTGTTCGGCGAGTACAATAAGTTTGTGCTGCGCCGAGTCGCAGTCTGGGCTGACATCTGATGCCGCTTGTCCGGTCGCTGCTGTTTGCGGCGATTTTCTATCCGGCGACCTTTTTGTGGGTGCTCGGAGGTCTCGTCGCGAGTCTGTTCGGGCGAGGCCCGACTCTGGCCGTGGTGCTGAGCTGGGTCGAGCTCAATCAGCGGCTTTGTCAGGATGTTCTGGGAATTCGGACGCGGGTGATCGGCGCAATTCCGCCGGGCCCGCATCTCATCGCGGTCAAGCATCAGTCGATGTTCGAGACTCTGGAAATGGTCCGCCTGTCGAGACTCCCGGTAATCGTGCTGAAGAAGGAGCTCGCCGACATCCCCCTCTTCGGCCTCCTGACCCGCCGCTATGGCGTCATTCCGGTGGAGCGCGCCGCGGGCGCGAAGGCGCTGCGGGCGATGGTTGAGGCGGGAAAGGAAGCGCTCAAATCGGGTCGCTCGGTGATCATCTATCCGGAGGGCACGCGGGTGCGGCCGGGCGAGAGTCCGCCGCTGCGTCCGGGCTTTGCCGGACTCTACCGCGCGCTCGGACTGGCGGTGATTCCGGTCGCGGTCGACAGCGGACGGTTGTGGGGCCGCGGCCTGCTCAAGCGCAGCGGCGTCGTCACGGTCATGATCGGCGAGACGATCCCTGCCGGTTTGAAGCGCGACGAGATCGAAGAACGGGTCCACCGCGCGATCAACGCGCTGGAACTAGCCCCGCAGCCGAGCGCCTAACTTCTCCGCCGCAGCGACGATCCGCGTGGCTATGTCGCCGATCTGCTCGTCCGTGAAGCTCTTTTCGGCCGGCTGGAGCGTCACCTCGAAGGCCAGCGACAGCCCGTCCGGGACCTCGAACCGGTCGAACAGGCGCACAGCGGTGACTGCGGCCTTGTCCGCGCCGCGGATCGCCCGGAGCAGGGTCTCGGCAGCCAAGTCGGCCGGGACGATGAAGGCGAAGTCGCGCAACACCGGCTGGAGCGTCGGCGGTGCGTAGG
Organism: Sphingomicrobium sp.; assembly: GCA_039933195.1. Taxonomy (GTDB): domain Bacteria; phylum Pseudomonadota; class Alphaproteobacteria; order Sphingomonadales; family Sphingomonadaceae; genus Sphingomicrobium. The sequence continues at coordinate 7,271 of JBDTON010000010.1, forward strand.
CCGACCGAGGGTGTTCGACCGACCGGGCAGCGGGGATCGCGTCGAGATAGATCTCCGCGGCAACAGCGCCCGTGGGCGCATCGAGCTCTCTCTGCAGCCCCGGGTGAAGCTCGCCAAAGCGCGCGAGCACGGTCTTCGGCCCGAGCCCGAGTTTGGCCGAACGCCCCGGGTGCCATGTCGGCCCCGCATCGGGAAAAACCTGCAGGTTCGTCGTTGGAGCGCCTGCGGCATCGAGGAGGGCGAGGACTTCGGCCTTCGCGTCAAATGAATCGAACGGCTGAGCCTTGCCCGACTGCCAGTTGCGCGGGCGCTTCTCGCCGGCAAGCAGCAGCGACAGGGTCGGATGCTCGGCGTCGTCCAGATAGCGGCGGCCGATCTCGAACAGCCGCACCGCCGAAGCACCCCGGTCGAAGTTTCGCCGCGCGGCCGCGATCAGTCCCGGCAGGAGTGACGGGCGCATCACCTTCATCTCTTCGCTGATCGGATTGGCCAGCCGCCAATTGCCGCCCCCGAATGCCAGCGCTTCCTTTTCCGCAATGAAGCTCCAGGTCACCGTCTCGTCCAGCCCGCGCGCCGCGGCTGTCCGGCGCATGCGCCGTTCGAGGAGCTGTGAGCGGGTGGCGGTTGGCTTGGCGACGCCCGGCACACGATCAAGCGGGGTCGAGGGCACCTTGTCGTATCCGGTGATGCGAGCGATCTCCTCGACCAAATCGGCCGAGCCTTCGACGTCACGCCGCCATGTGGGGATCGTGATCTCCGCCCCGTTCACCTCGAATCCGAGGTTCTCGAGGATCTCGCGCTGGCGCGGTTCCGGTACGTCGATTCCACCAAGCTTCCGGGTGCGGCCATAGTCGAAGTGCACCGCGCGCCGCTCGATCGGCGGTTCGCCGGCATTGATCACGGCCGATGGCTCGCCGCCGCAAATGTCGAGGATCAGGCCGGTAAGGATCGCCAGGCCCTCGTCGAGAAACGCCGGGTCGACTCCGCGCTCGAAGCGGCTACGAGCGTCGCTGGTCAGCCCAAGGGCCTGACCGGAGCGGGCGATCCGCTCGGGCGTGAAATAAGCGACCTCGAGCATCACGTCGGCGGTGTCGGCGCTGACGCCGGAGTCCTCGCCGCCCATGATTCCGCCGATGTCGTGGACCTGCGTGTCGTCCGCGATCACCGTGATGAATGGCTCGAGGCGATATTCCTTCTCGTTGAGGGCGAGAACCTTTTCGCCGGACCTGGCGCTGCGGGCCGTGAGGCCGCCGCTGAGCCTGGCGATGTCGTAGGCGTGCGCCGGCCGGCCATGCTCGAGCATGACGTAATTGGTGATGTCGACCAGCGCCGAGATCGGCCGCTGGCCGGCGGACTTCAGCCGCCGCTGCATCCAGTCGGGTGAAGCGCCATTCTTCACGCCTTTCACGGCACGGCCGAAGAAGGCCGGGCACCCTTCGCTGTCCTCGATGCGGACCGGCACCGGACAGGGATAGCTGCCCTCGATCTGCGGCACCGCCAGTGGCTTCAGCGTGCCCATGCCCGCCGCGGCGAGGTCGCGCGCGATGCCGCGCACGCCCATGCAATCCTGGCGGTTGGGAGTGACCGCGACATCGAACACCGGGTCGTCGAGTCGAGCATATTCGGTGAACGGCGCGCCGACCGGCGCGTCCTCCGGAAGCTCGATTATGCCTGTGTGGTCCTCGCCAAGCTCGAGCTCGCGGGACGAGCACATCATGCCGCGGCTCTCGACTCCCCGGATGGCGGCCACCTTAAGCGTCATGTCGCTGCCCGGGATGTATGCGCCCGGCGGACCGAACACTCCGAGCATCCCCGCGCGGGCATTTGGAGCGCCGCACACGACCTGGATCTCCTCGCCCGTGCCGGCATCGACTGTCAGCACCTGGAGCTTGTCCGCCTGGGGATGCTTTTGTGCGGTCACCACCTTGGCGACGCGGAACGGCGCCAGCGCCTCCGCCGGATTGCTGAGGTCTTCGACTTCAAGGCCGATCGCGGTCAGCTTGTCGGCGATTTCCTGGGCCGCGGCAGTCGTGTCGAGATGCTGCTTGAGCCAGTCCAGCGAGAACTTCATGCGCCCACTCCGCCCGAGAGCGTCGGCACGTCGAGCGCGCGAAAGCCGTAGTGCTTCAGCCAGCGGATATCGCCGTCGAAAAAGGCCCGAAGGTCGTCCATGCCGTATTTGAGCATCGCCAGCCGGTCGATCCCGCAGCCGAAGGCGAAGCCCTGCCATTCGTCGGGGTCGAGCCCGCAATTGGCGATGACGCGCGGGTGGACCATTCCGGAGCCGAGGACCTCCATCCAGCCTTCCTGGCCACCGACCACGCGCCGGCCCTTCTCCATCGACCAGCCAACGTCGACCTCGGCCGAGGGCTCGGTGAATGGGAAGTAGCTGGGCCGCATCCGCAGGACGACGTCGTCTCGCTCGAAGAACGCCTTGAGGAAGGTTTCCAGCGTCCACTTGAGGTGGCCGAGCGTGATGCCCTTGTCGATCACGAAGCCCTCGACTTGGTGGAACATCGGAGTGTGCGTCGCGTCGCTGTCCGAGCGGTACACGCGGCCGGGCGCAATGACGTAGATCGGCGCGCCGCGGACCTCGCCGGCGCGGATCTGCACCGGAGAAGTGTGCGTGCGCAGAACGTACGGCTCTTCGTCCGGCGTGCGCGGCTCAAGGTAGAATGTATCCTGCATGGCCCGCGCCGGATGGTTCTCCGGCATGTTGAGCGCGGTGAAATTGTACCACTGTGTCTCGATCTCGGGCCCTTCCGCGACCGAAAAGCCGAGGTCGGCGAAGATCTCGGCGAGCTCGTCCATCACCTGGCTGACCGGGTGGACGGTGCCTTGCGGGGCCTCTTGCGCGGGGAGCGACAGGTCGACCCTTTCGGTGGCCAACCTGCGTTCGAGCTCGGCCGCTTCCAGCGCGTCCTTACGCTCGGCGATCGCTGAGGTGACCTGCTCCCGCAGAGCGTGGATCCTGGGCGCCTCGGCCGCCCTCGCTTCCGGGTCCATCGCGCCAAGCGACTTCAGCTTCGCCGTGATCTCGCCCGACTTGCCGAGCAGCGACACGCGCACATGATCGAGCTCCTGCAGGCTCTGCGCCGCGAGAATTCGGTCGAGCATGGTTTCGGCTTCGATCATCGGCGCGGCTCTAGCCTTGCCGTGCCGCAAAATGCAAAGGCGGGAATGCGATGAGCGACTGGCCCGAGCTGAGCGTCGAGCGCGACCATGAAACGCTCGCTATCCTGCACCTTGCGTCGCAGATGCTGGGCAAGATCCGCGTCGCCCACTCGGCATGGGCGAACCATGGCTGGCACACGGCGCTTCAGCCCAACGCACGCGGCCTTTCCGCCCTGCCGACTGCGGCGACCGGCGGCCGCACGTTCACGCTAACGCTTGATCTCTGCCGCCATGCGATCGTGCTGTGGGTGAGCGATCAATCCCGCGAAGAGCTTCCGCTGAACGCGGGGAGCATCGCTGCGCTTCATCGCCGGCTGGTCACAATGCTCGAGAGCCATGACCTTCCGTCCAGCTTCAACGGCCGGCCGAACGAGGTCGTCGACGCCATCCCGTTCGCCGACGACACGACTCCCCGCGAATACGACCGCGACTCGGCCGGGCGGTTCAGGGATGCGCTCGCGGCGATGCTTCCCGCGTTCCAGCGTTTCCGGGCGGGCTTTGCCGGGAAGGCCAGCCCGGTCCACTTCTGGTGGGGCAGCTTCGACCTTTCGGTAAGCCTGTTCTCCGGCCGGGAGGCTCCGCTCCACCCGGGCGGAGTGCCGGGGCTTCCGGATCGAATCGCGCGCGAGGCCTACAGCCGGGAGGTTTCGAGCGGCGGCTTCTGGGCCGGAGGCGTCACGCCCGCCGAGCCATTCTTTTACAGCTACATTTACCCGGAGCCGCCCGGCTATCGAGAGGCGGAGGTGGCGCACGGCCGCTTCGACGGGAGCTTTGGCGAGTTCGTTCTGCCCTATGCGGATGTGCGAAGCGCGTCGGACCCTGAACGAATGCTCGCCGAGTTTCTCCGATCGGCGTACGAAACTGCGGCGAACCTCGCGCAATGGGATCGCGCGGCGCTCGAGAGGGAGCCTGTTGCCCCCTAGGTGGGCACGAAGGGGTAAGGCGAAATCGTCTTCCGGTTCTCCTCAACGGCAAGCATCCGCCCGGCCGGCGCCGTCGCTCGATACGCGCATTGCAGCCGCGGGCAGATCGCGCACGCGGGTCCCACCGGAGTTGCCGGCGTCGCAATCAGGTCGAGCCCATCGGCATAAGCGATTCGCTGCGCGTGCTTCACGTCGCAGCCAAGGCCGATCGCCAGGAGGGCGTCATCGCGCAAATCGGGCCGGATTGGCCGCTCGATCGTTCGGCTGATGGTGAAGAAACGCTCGCCCTCGGGCGTTTCGATGAGCTGGCGGATCGTCTGGCCCGGCGTCTGGAATGCGGTGTGCAGGTGCCAGCGCGGGCAAGTCCCACCGAAATGCGAGAAGGGGAAGTTTTCGCCGGCGTAGCGCTTCGAGATGTTGCCCGCCGGATCGACTCGCAGCATGAAAAACGGCACGCCCTTGGCGCCCGAGCGCCCGAGCGTCGTCAGCCGGTGCGCGACCTGCTCGACGTTGGCGCCGAACTGCGCGCAGAGCCGGTCGAGCGCATAGCGATGTTCCTCCGCGGCGCGAAGGAACTTGCCGTAGGGCATGATGATCGCACCGGCCGCATAATTGGCGAAGCTCATGTGCAGTAGCCTGCGGCTGCCTGGATCGGGCGGACGCGCCGCCTCGAGCATGCGCGCGATGATTGGCGCGAACTCGAGCAAAGCGAGCTGGTAGGCGATGCCGAACTGCCGGTTCTCCGGTCTCAGCAGCGACGACAGCATCAGCATCCGCCGCTGCGCATCGAAATGCTGGCTCGCATCCTCGAGTATCTCGGGACCGACGACGCGCACTTCGACGCCCCAAGCCTCTTTCAGCCGTTGCCGCAGCGGCTCGGCGATCGACAGCGGATGAACGAGCGCTCCGCCGAGGGTTTCCGACGCTTCCTCAAGCTCCGGCCAGTGGTTGCGCTGCGCCTGAATATAGTCGCGTACCCAGGTCTCGGGCGTGATCAGCGAACGTGGGTCTGCTCGCCGTTCCTCGCCCGACGGACGGCGCTGCATTTCGCGAACAGCGGTATAGAGACGCGCGATTCCTTCGGCGACCGCCGGCGCATTGTCGGCGAGCTCCACCAGCTCGTACCGCGCGACGCCCAGGTCCGCGAGCATCGGGTCGGAATAGATTTCAGCCAGCTGATTGGCCCCGCCGCTATCGCCCGCCTCCGACGCGAACGCCTTCACATCGACGTCGAACGCTTCCGCCAGCCGCAGCAATATGCCCGCGGTGACCGGGCGCTGATTGCGCTCAAGATGATTCAAATATGATGCAGAAATGCCGAGGCCGTCGGCCATCTGTGTCTGGTTGAGCCCGCGCTCGCGCCGCAGCCGCTTCACTCGCGCTCCGAGAAAGAGCTTTCGCTGCATATAGGCCAACTTGTCACGATTATTACAATGACACAAGCCAAACTATGTCATCTTAGCTCTTTTCGGCGAGACTTTGACTATCCTGTCGGGTTCTTCTGCGCCTGAAACTCCTGCGAAGGGCAAAGCGAATGCGTGATTTTGGATCAGTGGTAGCGGCACCTGCGGGGCGGTTCGACGGCATCGAGCGGCCTTACGGTGTCGAAGACGTGCTCAAGCTGCGCGGGTCGATTCCGGTCGAGCACACACTCGCGCGGCGCGGCGCGCTGAAGCTGTGGGAGCTGCTCAACGCCGACGAGCCGGTGCGCGCGCTCGGAGCGCTGAGCGGCAACCAGGCGATGCAGATGGTCCGCGCCGGCCTCCAGGCGATCTATTTGTCTGGCTGGCAGGTGGCCGCCGACTCGAACGTCAGCGGCTCGATGTATCCCGACCAGTCGCTCTACCCGGCCAATTCCGGCCCCGAGCTCGCGCGCAAGATCAACAAGACGCTGCAGCGCGCCGACCAGATCGAGCATATGGAAGGCGGAGCCAAGCGCGACTGGTTCGCGCCGATCCTCGCTGATGCGGAGGCCGGCTTCGGGGGTCCGCTCAACTGCTTCGAGATCATGAAGGCCTATATCGAGGCCGGCGCGGCGGGCGTTCATTTCGAGGACCAGCTCGCCTCGGAGAAGAAGTGCGGCCACCTCGGAGGCAAGGTCCTGATCCCGACCCAGGCGGCGGTGCGCAACCTCGATGCGGCGCGGCTCGCCGCCGACGTCTGCGGCGTTCCCACGATCATCGTCGCGCGCACGGATGCCGAGAGCGCCAAGCTCATCACCAGCGACGTCGACGAGCGCGACCGTCCGTTCATCACCGGCGAGCGCACGCCGGAGGGCTTCTATCGCCTCGAAGACGGCACCGGCCTCGACCATTGCATTGCGCGAGGACTCGCCTTCGCGGCGCACGCGGATCTGCTGTGGTTCGAGACCAGCCATCCCGATCTCGAGGACGCGCGCACCTTCGCCGATGCGATCCACGCGCAATTCCCGGGCAAGTTGCTCGCTTACAATTGCTCGCCCAGCTTCAACTGGGCGGCGAAGCTCGATGCCGGCACGATCGCCCGCTTCCAGGCGGAGCTTGGTGCCATGGGCTACAAATTCCAGTTCGTGACGCTGGCCGGCTTCCACAGCCTCAACCATGCGATGTTCGAGCTGGCGAGCGATTACCGCGACCGCGGAATGGCGGCCTATTCCGAGCTTCAGCAGGCCGAGTTCGCCAGCGAAGCCGCCGGCTACACCGCGACCCGCCACCAGCGCGAGGTCGGCACCGGCTATTTCGACGCGATCGCCAGCGCGGTCTCGGGCGGCCACAGCTCGACCGTCGCGCTCAAGGAATCGACCGAAGCCGCGCAGTTTCACGCGAGTGAAGCGGTTGCGGCCGAGTAAGGGAGGAAAGCATGGGACAGCGCTACTGGGTTATCGGCGGCGAATATCGTAATTGCCGCTTCGACGAGATCGTACCGGGGACCGAAGAGATTTCGGGACCTTTCCCCGATGAGTTTCGTGCCCGCACGGAATGGCAGCGGCTGACCTTCCGCGACCGCTGCGCCGCGACCGAGCGCTACTCGATCTGCGTGGAGCCCGTGCTACAGTGAGCGAAGTGCTCGATCGCCCACGCATCATTGCCGAACCCTCAAACGTCACCGGGGCCAGCGAGGTCCTCAGCGAGGGGGCGCTCGACTTCCTTGCACAGCTTCACGAGCGGTTCGACCGCCGTCGGCGGGACCTGCTCGACAAGCGGCGGGAGCGGCAGGAACGCTTCGATGCTGGCGAGCTGCCAGACTTCCTGGAAGAAACTCGCGAGATCCGCGAGGCGGAGTGGACGGTCGGCTCAATCCCGCATGACCTCACCGATCGCCGAGTCGAGATCACTGGCCCGACCAACGCCAAGATGCTGATCAACGCGCTCAACTCGGGCGCGAAAGTGTTCATGGCCGACTTCGAGGACGCGACGTCTCCGACGTGGGAGGAGCTGGTCCAGGGGCAGGTCAATCTCAAGAATTGCTGGCTCGGACGGCTCCACTACACCGATCCGGACAGCGGCAAGCATTATGCCGTGGGCGACGATCCGGCGGTGCTGATGGTCCGCCCGCGCGGCTGGCACCTGCCCGAAGATCATGTGACGGTGAGCGGCGAAATCGTCGCCGGGGCGCTGTTCGATTTCGCGCTTTACGTCTGGCACAACGCGCGGCCGGCGCTGACGAGGGGCTCAGGCCCCTATTTCTATCTGCCCAAGCTCGAGAGCCGGCACGAAGCGGCGCTGTGGAGCGACGT
>JBDTON010000011.1:0-2187 GCA_039933195.1 Sphingomicrobium sp.
CATAGCGGTCGACGGTGTCGCGCTCGGCCTCCATCGCGCGCCGCTCGAGCATCGAGATCTGTTCGCCGATCTGCTCGAACTTGTCGTCTTCGCCGGGGGGAAGCCCGCCGTCGCCGAGCTTGTAGGCGGTGACCAGCGAACGGTGCACGAGAAGGTCGGCATAGCGACGGATCGGCGAAGTGAAATGCCCATAGGTGGCGAGCGCCAATCCGAAATGGCCGAGCCGCTCGGGGCCGTAGCGGGCCTGCATCTGGGTGCGGAGCAATTGCTCCATGATCTCCTGGCGGCCCTCGGAATCGCCAATTCGCTCGATGACGCGGTTGAACGTACCCGGCTTGATCACCTGCCCGAGCGTGAATTCGATTCCGAACGTCTTCAGATAATCCTTGAGCGCGACCAATTTTTCGCGGCTCGGAGGCTCGTGCACACGGTACATTACCGGCGCCTTCTTTGCCTCGAGGGCGCGAGCAGCGGCGACGTTTGCGGCGATCATGAAATCCTCGACCAGCCGGTGCGCGTCGAGGCGGTCGCGCGGGGCAACCGACAGGATGCGCCCCTTCTCGTCGAGCATCACGCGGCGCTCGGGCAAGTCGAGTTCGAGCGGATCGCGCTTCTGCCTGGCGGCGAACAAGGCTTTCCAGCAGCCCCACAGCGGCTTCAGTGCCTTCTCGATGAGGTCCTGCGGCACGCGTCCCTCAACCGGCGGCATGAAACACACCGGCGAAGCGACGTCGATCGTCTCCTCCGCAACCGCGTCCATGGCGGCTTGAGCATCCTCGTATGCAATGTTTGCCGCAATGCAAACTTTTGCACGTGAGAAACGCCAGCTTTTGAGCGTTCCGTCCTTGGCGATCTTGAGGTGGCAGGCCATCGCGGCGCGTTGCTCCCCCGCTTTGAGCGAGCAAATGTCTGCCGACAGCTCCTCCGGCAGCATCGGCACGACGCGGTCGGGGAAATAGACGCTGTTGCCACGCGCCCGCGCCTCGCGGTCGAGCTCGGAGCCGGGGCGGACGTAGAAGCTGACGTCGGCGATGGCGACGATCGCGTTCCAGCCGCCCCCATTGTCAGGGCTATCGTCCGCTTCCGCCCAGATCGCGTCGTCGTGGTCGCGCGCATCCTCCGGGTCGATGGCGACGATCGGCAAATGCGTCAGGTCTTCCCTTAGCTCCTCCCCGGAACGGGGAGGGGGACCGCGATGCGAAGCGTCGTGGTGGTGGGGGCCCACGGTCGAGAGCTGCAAATTCTGCGGGCCCCCTCCACCAGCTTCGCTGGTTCCCCTCCCCGTCCCGGGGAGGATTGGAAACTTCGACACCCGGTGCGCTTCGTCTATCGCCTCCTGCGCGAACTCGTGCCTGAGACCGTGCTTGTGGATGGCGATCAGGCTGAAGCTGCGCGGAGCAAACGGATCGCCGAGCACCGCGTCGACGCGTGCGCTCACCCGTGGCGGACGCCCGGTCACCTCGCACAGCACGAGGTCGCCGGGTTCCGCGTCCTTGATGTCGCTGATGAACAGCTCTCGCCGTTCCTTCTTGTCGACCGGCGAGAGCCAGAAGCGCTCGCCTTCCTTCTTGACCACGCCGAGCACCAGCTCGGCCGAGCGCTCGAGCTTCTTGAGTGGATGGGCGATGAAGCCTTGCCCCTGCTGTTCGGTGCGGGCGAGCACGCGGTCGCCGATGCCCAGCGCTCCCCGGCGTCCACGCTCGATGACCCGCAGCCTGGGCGGAGGGGTCTCGGCATGCCATTGCTCGGGGACGGCGCGCACCTGCCCGTTGTCGTCGACCTCGACCACCCGCAGCACGGTGACCTTGGGGACGCCTCCCGCCTGATGGAAGGCTCGGCCCGGCGACGAATCGATCAGGCCTTCGTCCGCCATGTCCTTGAGCAGACGCTTCAAATCGATCTTGTCCTGCCCCGAAAGCCCAAACGCGCGCGCGATCTCGCGCTTGCCCGCCGGCTGGTCGGACGAGGCGATAAAGTCGAGGATCTGCTTGCGCGTCGGAAGTCCGGACGGCCGGTTGCCGGATTTACGCGAAGGTCGAGATGGTCGGGATGGCCGTGCGTCGCGTGCCGGCCGGGGCGTTCTCGGTGTTCGGGGCGGGCGGGCCATGTCTCGCACTAACCAGCCCTAGCGTAGCTGGCTATCCTTGCTGCCTCGGCGATTGATGGTCGAATGGACGACCGCCTTGT
>JBDTON010000012.1:0-6843 GCA_039933195.1 Sphingomicrobium sp.
ATCAGCCAGTGGAACGCTTCTCGCTCGTCCAGGCCGACGTACGGATAGCGCTCGACTGGAAGCGGCAGGTTGGCATCGACGATCCGCTTGCGCTCGGCGCCCAGCGCCAGTGCTCGCTGCGCCGCCTCATCGCACAGCACGTGAACCAATGGCCGCCATTTCATGAGGCGTTCGTAAGCGGCGCGGATAATAGGCGTGCGCACGCCCTGCGAAATGTCAAAGCCATAGAAGGAGACGATGAACGGGCGGCTGAGCACCGCTTGCACGCCCTCGAGCATCGCCGCCGTAGTCCCATAATGAATATGGAGCACATCGGGATCGAAGTCCCGGACGGCCTCGCTTGCGAGGCGGCGGAAGCGGTTTTTGTCGACGAGACGGCGGTGCTTGCGCCGGAGGCGGCTGGCGACGTCCGCGACAGAATCTTCGCGACCGACTCGCCTTACGTAAGAGATGCCGGTCTCAGGAGCATGCCCGTTTTCGACAAAGTGCATGCAGGCGAGCCGCGCGTCTATTCCTTTGGCCCGGCAGATTTGGAGGGAATGATCGAACAGACCCGGTGCATAGCTGTCCCACAGGTGCAGGACCTTCATGCCTGTCGGGGCCTCGCGACGGCGATGATTGACTTGCTCGACAGGCGCGGAAGCTCGTCATCCCACCCGCGTTCGAGAATTAGCAGCAGGCGGTATACGCGAAACCATAGCTCTCGCGCGGCGGAATAGAGCGCTCCCTTGAGCCCGTGCCGTCTGGAACTCGCTCCGAAGAGATCTTCGACGACGAAGCCATTTTGTTCAAGCAGCCGCCTGAGGCCGTTTTCAGTGTAGGCGGTGAGGATTCCGGGGTCCTTTAGTTCCGTGAACCGGCTCGAAAGCAGGGCGCCGTTGAAGACTTCCACGATCAACTGCCCGTCAGGGGCGAGCGCGCGGCCAAGAGCGGCGACAAACGAAGGCGCATCGCGGCGATCGAAATAGTAAAGCATCTGTTTGGCGACGATCAACGTCCATCCGCCGCGATGCTGCTCGACTTCTTCGGCGGATGCCACGGCCGTTTTGGCGATGACCCCCGGAACGCCGCGCAGCGCCGCAACGGCGTCCGGATCGCGGTCGACGCCGGTGACGTTGCGATATCCAAGCTCGCTCAAATAGCGGACAAAATCGCCTTGGCCGCATCCGAGGTCAAGGATCGGCGCCTCGAGGTCTTGCGGCAGAAGCCGCCGGTAATTGTCTTCGTAGTTGGCGCGGCGCTGACTCATGGCGCGCGCTCCGGCTCGACGACATAGACGTGCGCAATGCCCCCGGCGACGCGGCCAAGTTGCCGCCTTTGCGCAATCGTAAAGTGCGAACCGAGCAGATAGTCCCCCGATGCGAGCAGCCCATTGTTGCCGTGGTAGAGGACCCGCCAGCCGCTGCGTTGGAAATAGGCGTCCCACGCCCGCTTCGAAAAACGCGAAATCTCGGTGATCGGGGTGCCCACCGAGCCGTGAGCAGGAGGCAGCAGGCGCCGGACGGCCTTGGCCAGGAGGTTGCGGCTGACCGGCGTTGAAATTGGCGCATGCCCGATCGCGTTGGACGAGCGCCGAGTCGCCCAGCGCAGCGCGTCAAACGCCTGTCCGGGGTAATAAGTGGCCAGCGACAGCAGGCGCCATCCTCGGTTCGGCACCAAGTGCAGCGCGATGCCGCCCGGGCGAAGCACGCGTTTCATCTCCTGCGTCAATTCGTCGAGCTCGATGACATGCTCGAGCACATTGGAGCTATAGACGATATCGAACGAGTGATTGGCGAAAGGGAGACGCGCGCCGTCATAATCGCGGATCGGCCATTCCCGCGAGCGCGCGTGATTGCTGATGTCGCTGTCCGCGGGCAGGTCCACTGCATCGACGCGATAGCCGGCACTGCTCAGCGCCTTCGATTGCCAACCGGTGCCCGCGCCGATCTCGAGCAGGTCGCCGGAATCCTTGTATTGGCGCAGCAGCGCGATCGACTCCTCGACTTCCGCAAGGCGCAGTTGCTTGAACATGCGCGCAGTCACTAGTCGAGCGCGGCCAGAAGCACGGCGTCGATGACGCGGTGCGCGTCGTCGAGGCTGAGGTGCGGACCCATGGGAATCGAAAGCACCCGGTCGGCGAGTCGGGTCGAGATGGGCCATTCCCCCGCGCGGCTGCGATTCTCGGGGTAAGCATCCTGCAGGAACGGGGGTGTCGGATAATGCACCGCAGTCCCGATGCCGGCCTCCGTCAGCGCCGCAGCGACCGCGTCGCGCCGTTCGAACTGCATGACGTAAAGATGCCAAGCGTGCGTGGCGCCCGCTGCAGTTACCGGTACGACCGCACTGTTCAACCCGCCAAGTGCCTTGGCGTACAAATCGGCGATGCGCTGGCGGCGTTCCTGCCATTGGTCGAGATGGCGAAGCTTGGCGGACAGGATGGCCGCCTGGATGGGGTCGAGGCGGCTGTTGACGCCTTTGACCGAATGGACGTTCTTTACCTCGGAACCGTAGTTCCTCAGCAGGCGAATGCGGCTCGCAATCTCGGCATTGTTGGTGGTGACAGCGCCCGCGTCGCCGAACGCGCCGAGGTTTTTCGTGGGATAGAAGCTCCAGGCGACCGCGTCGCCGTGGCCGCCGATCCTACGGCCGCCGATCGCGGCGCCATGCGCCTGCGCCGCATCCTCGACAACCAGTAGCGCGTGCTCGCGAGCAACGGCCATGATCGCGTCCATGTCGCAGGGGTGGCCGTAGAGATGGACCGGCATGATGCAGCGCGTGCGCGGCGTGATCGCGGCCGCAATCCGCGCTGGGTCGATGCAATGGGTAAGGGGGTCCGGCTCCACCGGAACCGGGGCTGCGCCGACCATGGAAACGGCGAGCCATGTCGCGATGTAGGTGTTCGCTGGGACGATAACCTCGTCTTGAGCGCCAACGCCGAGCGCGCGGAGCGACAGCGCCAGGGCGTCGAGGCCATTGCCGGTCCCGACGCAATGGCTCGTTCCGCAGTAGCGCGCGAAATCCGCCTCGAATTGCTCGACGGGGGGGCCGCCGATGTACCAGCCCGAACCGAGGATGTCGCCGACCGAGCGATCGATTTCGTCGCGGATCTCGGCGTAGGTCGCGCCGACGTCGAGCAACGGGATCATCGCTCCGCCTTCCACGTCAGGAACTGCTGGTAGTCATTGATGTAGTCGGCTGCGTCGTATCGCTCAGACGCAAGCACGAGCAGGCGTGCATCGCCGGTAAGATAGCGCTGTTCGCCCCAGATCCCCGCGGGGACGTGGAGCCCGAGATCGGGGCGGTCGAGCGTATGCCCCGTTCGCGAAGCTCCGTCGTCCAGGGTCACGCTGACCGTGCCGCTGACGGCGACCATATATTGCTCGCAGCTGCGATGCGCGTGGCCACCGCGCGCCTCACCGGCGGGCACGTCATAGACGAGGAAGTAGCGGGCGGGCGCGAAGGGAAGGCCGCCGCCGATCTCGGCGAAGCTCAGCTTGCCGCGTTCACTGGCAAAGACCCGTGCCGCGACCGGAGCTGGTATCTCGTCACCCATGGTCGCTCTCTACCCGAAAGCCGTGCCGCCACTAGTCAGGAAACGCGCTGTTGCGCCTTGCCGTCGATGAAGCCCGAGCGGCTGCCGGTTTCGGCTACTCGGCCGTTGTCGAGGCGGATGACGATGTCGGCGCGCGCGATAGTGGTCATGCGGTGGGCGATCATGATGATCGTCCGCCCTTCTTCGCCGAGCTCGTCGAGCGCGTGCATCACCGCAGCCTCGGTTTCTTCATCGAGGGCGTTGGTCGCTTCGTCGAGCACCAGCACCGGAGCGTGCTTGTAGATCGCGCGGGCAATCGCGAGTCGCTGGCGCTGCCCGCCCGACAAGCGGACGCCCCGCTCTCCTACGTGCGTCTCATAGCCTTCGGGAAGCGCGTCGACGAAGTCATCGAGCTGGGCCTTACGCGCGGCATCGCGAACGCGATCGAGGTCGATGGTCTTCGCGGGGACGCCGAGCGCAATGTTCCTGGCGATGCTCGCGTCGGCGAGGAAGATAGCCTGCGGCACATGGGCGATGCTACGCTGCCAGCTCCGGCAATTTTCGTCGGTGAGCGGAACGCCATCGACCGTGATCCGCCCGGAGTCGGGCTCGAGCAGCCCCATCAGGAGGTCGGCCAGAGTGCTCTTGCCGCTGCCGGTCTTCCCGATCACGGCAATTCTGCGGCCCTTCGGAATCTCGAAGCTCACGCCCTCGATGGCCCGCGCGCGGCGGCTGGCGTAGGCGAAGCTGACCTGTTCGACGCCGATCCGGTCGTGAAGGGGAAGTGGTCGTACCTCCCCCGCGCCGGCGAGTTCCTCGTTGGCAGGCAAGCGCAGCAGCGCAAGGACCTGGGCGAGCAGGGAGCTGTTGCCCGACGCGAGCGACCAGCCTGAATAGACCTGCTGCAGCAGGGGCAGCAGCCGCTGCGCTCCGAGCGCCAGGGCGCCGAGCACCGGGAAGGCCAAAGCGAACCCGCCTTCGCGCGCGGAGATCACGATCGCCAGTACGGCGATGACGATCATGCCCAGAGCCTCGATGACGAAGCGCGGCGCGGCGCTGACGAAGGCGGTGCTCGCGCGCGCGGCGTTGAAGCGGTCGTCCACACGCCGGAACGCGTCGAGATACAATGATTGCGAGCCGTCGATGATCACGTCACGGATGCCGCCGAGGCTCTCCTGCAGGATTTTCACGCGTTCGTCATAGGACGAAGCCATGACCTCGGAATTCCGCTCCAGCCGATGTCGCGTGACTGCCGAAACCAGCAAATAAAGGAGCGCGAAGGCCGCCGCGGCCGCGATTGCGGTGAACGGATCGATCGCGATCAGCACCGCGATGATGAAGAGCGCGATGAAGACCGCGATTCCGGCCTGGATCACCTGCTGGATCACGGTGAATGTCAGGACGCCCACCTTCTCCAGCGAGGCGACGAGGGTGCTCGTGTTCCGGCCGATGTGGAAGGTGTAGGGCTGGAGCAGCAGCCGGCGCTGAATGTCGACCGAGAAATCGTGACCGAGCCGGAAGACAAACTCCTGGCTCGACCAGGCGAGCTGGAGGCGCACCGCGCCGGCGAGCAGCGCGAAGATTATGAAGAGGCCCGCGGCCGCGATAAGCCGCGAACGATCCGTGGTTGCTCCAACCGCTTCGAAGGCCGCAGCGATAAGCGGCGCATGCTCGACGCGGTGGGGGTCGGCGAGCAGCGAGAGGAACGGGATGACCGCGCCGATCGTGGCGAGCTCGGCGAAGGCGCCGGCGACGATCAGAGCAAGAACGAAATGGAATTGCCGCCGCCGGTGCGGCGAGAGCATGCGGTAGAGCTCCCTTGATCCGCTCCAGAAACCGACCTGATCCTCTGGTGACAAGTCCGGCTCCGGCCCCTCCGCTTCGCTCGTGCCGCCCACCTGCGCTCAAGGCTTCGGCGGGCAGCCTCCGCGCGAGCGCTACGCGCTGACTCGTTAGCGGAGGCTGGTGAGCCCAGCTGGATTCGAACCAGCGACCTACTGATTAAAAGTCAGTTGCTCTACCAACTGAGCTATGGGCCCACACGAGAGCGCGGTTACCCGCGCGGGGCTCTGCGGGCAAGGCGCTCGGCGAGATGACGCGCTGTGACGGGACCGCGCACGCGCCATGCGGGGGCAATCGCGGCGAGTGGCTGGAGGACGAAGCTGCGTTTGGCGATCTGCGCGTGGGGAATAGTGAGCGTTCGCGAGCGCCATTGTCCGCCGCTCCACAGGACGATGTCTAGGTCGAGCACGCGCGGGCCCCAGCGGCGGCCGGGGCGGCGGCCGAAGTCGCGCTCAATGGCCTTGAGGTGCTGCAGGATTTCCGGAGGGTCGAGATTGCTTTTGATGAGCGCTACCGCGTTGGCGAAGTCGCGACCGGCACTGCCATGCGCGGCGTTGCGGATGATCGGAGAGGAGTCGAATAGTTCGAATTCGTCGTCGAGCCGCGCGATCGCCGCCTCCACCACCTGCGGCGGACCGCCGTGGCGGCCGTGCTGGCGATTGGAGCCGATGGCGATGGCGTAGAGGTGGGACACGGGATCGCCATATCCTCCCCTGCATTTGCAGGGGAAGGGGACCGCACGAAGTGCGGTGGAGGGGCCCTTCTGGCACCAACGTTCGAACCCCTCCACCAGCTTTGCTGGTCCCCCTCCCCACGAAATCGTGGGGAGGATAAGGGGGGCAATGCTCCAACCCGCCGACCTGTCGCCTATCCCCGAGGCGGAAGCACCCCGCGACTGCCCTCTGTGCCCGCGGCTGGTGGCGTTTCGGCAGCTGCAGCGCGCCGAGCATGCGGATTGGTGGAATGCGCCGGTGCCGGCGTTCGGCGACCGCGATGCCTGGCTGGCGATCGTCGGGCTCGCGCCGGGAAAGCATGGCGCCAACCGTACCGGCCGCCCGTTCACCGGCGATTTCGCGGGTGAGCTGCTTTATTCGACCCTGCTCAAGTTCGGCCTGGCGCAAGGCGAGTATCGCGCGAGCCCCGGAGACGGGCTGCGCCTCACCGGCGCGGTGATCCTCAACGCGGTCAAATGCCTGCCGCCCGAGAACAAGCCCATTCCCGAAGAGATCCGCACCTGCCGGACGTACCTGGAGGCGGGCCTGGCAGCGCTGACCAAAGTTCGCGTGGTGGTCGCGCTGGGGCAGATTGCGCACGTGGCGGCGGCACGCGCGCTGGGCCTGCCGCCCTCCGGAACCAAGTTCGGTCACCGGGCCGAGAATGAAGCCGCAGACGGCCGCGTGCTACTGTCGAGCTATCACTGCTCGCGCTACAATCAGAATACGGGGAAGCTGAACGCCGCCATGTTCGAAAGCGTGTTCGAGCGCGCG
>JBDTON010000013.1:0-11461 GCA_039933195.1 Sphingomicrobium sp.
GCGACATCGACCTCCTCGACAGTCTGGTTCGCCGCGCCGACCGGCTCGTGAATGTTCATCAGCGAGCTCATCAGGCTTTCGTCGGCGCTCGAGCAGATGCCGAGGACCAACGCCTCGTCGCATCCCTCGTCGGCGATGTAGGCGTGGCCCATGTTGGAATCGATATAGATGCCTTCGCCGGTGTGCAGCGTCACCGGGTCGTAGAACTCGCTGTGCACCACGATGCTGCCTTCGAGCACATGGATATATTCCTCGCCGGAATGGCGCACGAGATCGCCGAACTCGCTTAGGGACTTGGCGCGGATGCGCGTGAGGATCGGGATCATCCGCTTCCGCCTGAGCTCGGTGCAGAGATAATAATAATCGTAGTTCGGAGTGGTGACCCGCACGGAATCGTCGATCCGGCCGATGCTTCTGCGGGCGGTTACACCCTCCTCGGCGGAGTCGCTCTCCGCGAACAAGTCCGAAATGCGGATGCGCAGCTTCTGGCTGAGCTGAAGCAGCTTGTCGTAGGTCAAGGTGAGGCGGTCGTGTTCGACCTTCGACAGGGTCGAAATCGGAATCCCGCTGCGCTCGCTCATCTCCTTGAGCGTCCAGCAGCGGTGATTCCGAAGCTCTTTCAAGATGCGCCCAAGGGTCGGGTGATCGCTCACGCCAGACGCTCCAACAGCCGATTTGACAATTTTCCGATCAGGATCATTATGTCCCCGTTAGGCACGTGACAGCATGATAAGGCCAGATCGCCCGATTGGGCAAATCGGCTGAAAAAACGGGGAGATGAACATGCGTAAGGCGACCGCATTTCTCGCTGCGATTCTTGGCGCTGCGTTCCTGTCTGGAGCCGTTGCGCAAACAACTCAACCGACCCTTGTGCCGACGGCGAGGGTCAAGAGCGAGACGCTGCCCAGCGCGCCGGTCATGGCGCAGCAGCAGGCGGGCGCGCACCCGCTGACCACCGACGATTTGAACAGCTGGCTGGACGGCTACCTCCCGTACGCGATCCGCAAGGGCGACATTCCGGGTGCGGTGGTGGTGGTCGTCAAGGACGGCCAAATCCTCACCTCCCGCGGCTACGGCTATGCCGACGTTGCCAAACGGAAGAAGGTCGATCCGGCAACGACAATGTTCCGCCCCGGTTCGATCTCCAAGCTCTTCACCTGGACCGCGCTGATGCAGCAGGTTGAGCAGGGCAAGGTCGACCTCAACGCAGACGTCAACAAATACATCGATTTCACCATCCCGCCCTACGAGGGCAAGCCGGTCACGGTGCTCAACCTGATGACTCACACGCCGGGTTTCGAGGAGGCGGTGAAGGACCTCATCACGCTTGGCCCGAAGACCCAGGTGCCGTTCGACACGCTGTTGAAGCGCTGGGTGCCGAAGCGCATCTACGCGCCGGGCACGACCCCCGCTTATTCCAATTACGGCGCCAGCCTTGCCGGATACATCGTCCAGCGCACATCCGGCGAGCCGTTCGACGCCTATCTCGAGCACCACATTTTCGGGCCGCTAGGCATGGCGCATTCATCGTTCCGCCAGCCGCTGCCGGCGAACCTGAAGCCGCTGATGGCCGAGGGCTATGTCTCCGGCAAGGACAAGCCCTACGGCTTTGAATTCGTCAACACGGCTCCCGCCGGAGCGCTCGCTGCGACCGGCGAGGATATGGCGCGGTTCATGATCGCTCATCTGCAGAACGGCGAATACAACGGCCAGCGGATCCTTCAGCCGGCAACGGCGCAGCTTATGCATTCGCGCGCGAACACGCCGTTCTCGGCCGGCGACGGAATGGCGCACGGCTTCTATGAAACGAACATCAACGGAATGCATGTGATCGCACATGGCGGCGACACCGTCGCCTTCCACAGCGACCTTCACCTGTTCCTCGACAAGAACGTCGGGATCTTCGTGTCGTTCAACAGCGCCGGCAAGGAAGGTGCTGCGCAGCCGCTGCGCGATTGGTTGTTCGCCGACTTCGCCGACCGCTACTTTCCCGAGCCGCCGAACGCGGTCAAAGCCGATCCCAAGGACGCGAAGGCCGATGCCGAGAAGCTTGCCGGCGTCTATTCGACGACGCGCGGCTCGGCGACCAATTTCCTCGCCATCGCCGACCTCATCGGCCAGGCGAAGGTCGGCGTCGACAAAGATGGCAACCCGCTGATCGAGGCTGCCAAGGGGCTCAATGGACAGCCGCGCAAATGGATTCACGTTGGGCCCATGGTGTGGCGCGACGCGGATGGACATGACCTGCTGACGGCCAATGTGGCCGACGGCAAAGTCACGCGCTTCAGCTGGGGCGAGCTTGCCCCGATCATCGATTTCGCCCGGACGCCGGCGTATCGGTCGTCGGCCTGGATCCTGCCTCTCCTTTACGTGTCCCTCGCGATCCTCTGCCTGACGCTGCTGCTGTGGCCGACGCGGGCGCTGGTGCGGCGCAAATATAAGGGGGAGCTCGGCCTCGAACGGCCGCAGCTCTGGGCCTACCGCTCCAGCCGCATCGCGGCCATCGCCATTCTCGCGGTTCTCATCGGCTGGGCGGTCGCCATCCAGATGCTGTTCGGCGACCTTGGCAATGAGGCCAGCTTCAACGCGATCCTGCTGATCCTTGAGCTGCTCAGCATTGTCGTTTTCATCGGCGGCTTCGCGGTGATGCTGTGGTACGCGTGGACCGCGTGGCGGTCGAAGTTCCGCTGGCCCGGCAAGGTGTGGAGCATCCTGCTGGTCATCGCTTCCGGAACGATCCTGTACATTGGCCTGGTCTTCAAGCTTATCGGGCTGGCGACCAACTACTGATGGCAGCGCTCCGGCTCGCCTATCGCGTGGAGAGGCACGCGCTGTCAGCGCCGTTCCGGATCTCGGGCTTCGTGTTCGAGCACTCGGACATGGTCGTGGTCGAGCTCACCGACGGCGATCACGTGGGGCGTGGCGAGGCGGCCGGAGTCTATTATCTCGGCGACGACTCCGCGCACATCGTCGCCGAGCTCGAAGCGCATCGGAAGACGATCGAAACCTGCGCCAGCCGCGAAGACCTGCGCGCGCTCATGCCCTGCGGCGGGGCGCGCAACGCGGTCGATTGCGCGATGTGGGAGCTCGAGGCGAAACGCGCGGGCACGGAGGCGTGGCAGCTCGCCGGGATCGCCGAACGACGGCCGCTGGTCACGACGTTCACCTTGGGTGCGGACGAGCCTGAGATGATGGCCGACGGCGCACGGCGCTACGAATCCGCACAGGCGATCAAGGTCAAGCTGACGGGAGAGCTTGAGCTCGACATCGAACGGATCCGCGCCATCCGCTCGGCCCGCCCTGATGTCTGGCTCGGAGTGGATGCCAACCAGGGCTATTCGCGCGAGCAGCTCGATCCGCTCGTGGACGCGCTGGCGCAGAATCGCGTGGCCTTGCTCGAGCAGCCGCTCGCTCGCGGCAAGGAAGCTGATCTCGACGGCTATCGGTGCCCGATCCCGATCGCCGCAGATGAGAGCGCGATCGGCCTCGACGACGTGCCGGGCCTCGTCGGCCGGTTCGACGTCATCAACATCAAGCTCGATAAGTGCGGTGGCCTCACCGAGGCGCTGCTGATCGCCGAGGAAGCGCGGCGCCACGGCCTCGGCGTGATGGTCGGCAACATGGTCGGCACCAGCCTCGCGATGGCGCCGGCATTCATCGTCGGGCAGCAATGCGACGTCGTCGATCTCGACGGGCCAACCTTCCTTCGACAGGACCGCACGCCGTCGTGCGAATATCGCGACGGCACGATCTGGTGCGCGGACGAGGTCTGGGGATCGAGGCTCGGTGCGTGACCCAGGCGTCCGCGCCCTCGAATTGGTTCGGTCAACCGCGGGGTCTGACGATCCTGTTCCTCACCAATATGTGGGAGCAATTCTCCTACTTCGGGATGCGTGCTCTGCTGGTCTACTACATGACCACGACGCTGCTGTTCGGTCAGGAAAAATCGTCCAGCATCTACGGCTTCTACACCGCGTTCGCTTATTTCACCCCGATCATTGGCGGCACGATCGCCGATCGCTGGCTGGGCAAGCGCCGAGCGGTGATCATCGGTGCCAGCGTCATGGCCGCGGGCCATTTCATGATGGCGTCCGAGCCCCTGTTCTACGTCGCCCTGGCAACCATCGCGATCGGCAACGGCCTCTTTCTTCCGACCCTGCCGAGCCAGATCAACGACCTTTACACGGCCGACGACCCGCGGCGGCCGTGGGCGTATAATGTCTATTATGTCGGCGTGAACGTCGGGGCCTTCCTCGCGCCGCTGGTGTGCGGATTTCTGGGCGAGACCTACGGCTGGCATTACGGTTTTGCCGCGGCCGGCGTCGGCATGCTCTGCGGCCTGATGATCTACCTCTACGGGCAGCGACATCTGCCGAGCGAACGGACCGTTGCCGCTCCGGTGGCGCCCCAGGTGGAGCACTCGCATCGCGGCCGCGACACCTTCCTGCTGCTGCTCGGCATCGGTCTCGCGGTCACCGTCTTCCGCGCCTCATACGAGCAGATCGGCAACACCATCGCCCTGTGGATGCGCGACGACGTCAACCGGGTGATCGGCGGGCACGAGATCGGCGCGGCGATGTTCTTCTCGCTCAATCCGCTGCTGGTTATGGTCCTGACTCCGCTGCTCCTGGCCCGCTGGCGCCGTCAGGCCGACCGCGGGCGCGAGCTCTCGGTAATCCAGAAGATGGCCGTCGGAGCGTTGCTGGTCGCCGCGTCCTACCTGCTGGTGGCCGCTGCCGAGGCGCTGGCGGGCGGCAGCCGTGTCCACTGGGGGTGGCTGCTCAGCTACTTCCTCATCTTCACCCTCGGCGAGCTCTACATCTTGCCCAACGGGCTCGGAATCTTCGCCCGGCTGGCGCCACCCAAGCTAGGCGCAAGTACGGTCGCCGCCTGGTATTTGGCGATTTTCAGCGGAAGCCTAGCCGCTGGCCAGGTCGGACGCCTGTGGAGCCGCACCGGGCACGTTCCTTTCTTCCTGATCCTTGCGGGAATCGCGGCACTCTCGGCGGGCCTGCTTTACCTGCTCGACGCTCCGACGCGCCGGATCCTCGCGCGCGCCGCCGGCCCTGCGCGACTCGATGATCTGACCGACGTCCCCGAGGGATATGCGAGGCCAAGCAATGCGTGATCCGCGCCCGCAGTGCCTTCGAGGTGAAACTTCCGCGGGCGGCTTTGCACTGTCTGCGCGTGACCGCTCGAAACATGAACATTTGAAGGGGAGAGAGAAATGAACAGGATGCATGACAGGGGACGTGTCGCTCTGTTGTCTTCGGCCGCCATCGTCGCATTGGCGTTCGCCAGCCCGGCCGCCGCACAGGACCCGGCGCAGCAGCCCGCGCCGCAGGCGCAATCGGCCCCGGCGCAGGACCAAAGCGCCGCTAACCAGAACAGCGAAGCGATCATCATTACGGCGACCAAGCGCCCGCAGGTTCTGCTGGACGTGCCGCAGTCGGTTACAGTCGTTTCCGGCAAGACCCTGGAAGCGCAGCACGCCACCAACTTCCAGGATTATCTGAAGCTCGTTCCGGGCCTTCAGCTCGATCAGTCGACTGAGGGGCAGGGCCGGCTGATCCTCCGCGGCGTCAATACCGGCGGCGTGGCCTCCACAGTTGGCGTCTACGTCGACGAAACGCCGTTCGGTTCAAGCAGCGGCCTGGTGAACGGCGCGATCCTCGCGGGCGACTTCGACACGTTCGACGTCAACCGGATCGAAGTCCTGCGCGGTCCTCAGGGGACACTTTATGGCGCGAGCTCGCTCAGCGGCGTGCTTCGGTTCGTCACCAACCTGCCTTCCATGGCCGGAGTCGAAGCTCGGGCTCGGGTCGGAGTTGAAAGCGTCAAGGATGGAGATCTCGGCTATTCGGGCAACGCGATGGTCAACGTGCCATTGGGTCCGACTCTCGCATTCCGTGCGTCGGGTACCTACCGCAAGGAAGCCGGCTTTATCGACTCAATCGGGAACAGCGCCAGCGATCTGTTCGGGAACGTGTTCACTGCCGACGTTGCGAAGAACATCAACGATGCGGTGAGCTATGGCGGCCGTGCATCGCTGCTGTTCAAGCCCATTGACGCGGTTTCGATCCGCCTTTCGGCGATCACTCAGAACATCAACGTGGACGAATCGACCTTGATCGAGGCCGACCCGGTCACGCTGCGGCCGTTGCGCGGCCTTTCCGAATCGCGGTTCGTGCCGCAGTTCACCGACACCAAATACCGTGTCTACAATGGGACCGGCATCTTCGACCTCGGATTCGCGCAGCTCACGTCCTCGACGAGCTACAGCACGCAGCTCCAGCACTTGCGTTCGGACCTTACCTTTCCGCTGAGCGGCTTGCTCGAAGTCGCCTTTGGATTGCCGCCGAACGAATTCTTCGAACCGCAGGATACGAATTCGAAAAAATTCACGCAGGAACTGCGGCTGTCGGGGCAGTCGCACCTGCTCGATTGGTTGGTGGGCGCCTTTTACACGAGCGAAAAGGGCCTGATCCAGCAGGACTTCGTCGCGGTCGAGCCGGGCACCATGACGGTCATCGACCCGGTACCGATCCTCGGCACCATTCTCGGAACTGCAAGGGTCGATTCCAAATATCGTGAGCTGGCTGGCTTCGCCAATGCGACCATCCACTTCGCTCCGAAGTTCGACCTCGATATCGGCGGCAGGTACAGCCACAATAAACAGTCGGCGCATCAGGTCTCCGACGGCGCGCTCGCGGGCGGCTTCAACGACTTCCCGGTCGCGCGTTCATCGGAGAACGTCTTCACGTATTCGCTTGCGCCGAAGTTCAAGCCGAACGACCACACGACGTTTTACGCGCGCGTGGCGAAGGGCTTCCGGCCCGGGGGTCCCAACGTTTTGCCGCCCGGCGCACCGCCCGAGGTTCCGACGCTCTATCAGTCGGACTCGGTGATCAGCTGGGAAGCAGGCGTGAAGGCAGAGACTTCCGACCATCGCTTCAGCGTTGATGCCGCGGCCTTCCACATCAACTGGAAGAAGATCCAGCTGTTTGCGGTCGTGAACAACTTCGGCGTCAACGTGAACGGGTCATCGGCGAAAAGCGACGGCGTCGAGTTCACGGCGACCGCTCGTCCGGTGCATGGCCTCGAGCTCTCGGCAAACGGGGCCTACACGAACGCGCGGCTGACGGGGGACACTCCGGACGTCGTTGGTGGGAGAAAGGGCGATCAGCTGCCATTCACTCCGAAATTCAGCGCTGCGCTCAACGCCGATTACGGCTGGAATCTTGGCGGCGACACGCGGGCGCATGCCGGCGCCTCATTGCGTCACCTGTCTGGTCAGACAGCAAATTACGACTCGGATTTCGTCGCCGCCTTCGGCCGGCAGCGGCACGTTCGGCCTTATAACGTGATCGACCTGAATGCCGGGGTGACATTCGGCCGCTTCGACGTGGAGGCTTATGTCAAGAATTTGGGCAACAGCCATGGTGTGACTTCGACGACTGCCACGACCGCGTTCGGCGGCTTGCCGATCTTCCCTGATGGCGCGATCGGCACCGGTATCATCCGTCCCCGTACGATCGGGCTGACCGTTGGCGTGAACTTCGGCTCGTAGGTCGCGAGACACACCGTGCTCGTTCGAGAACAGGAGGCAGGATCGGCCGACGATCCGCTGCAGCACAATCTGCCGCAGCCCTACCTCCTGTTTCTCGGCGACACCGTCGAACCCGGCTATGCCAAGACGGCCTTCGGACTGCGTGATTGGGCGCGGGAGCGGTGCGTCGGCGAGTTCGCGCTGCCGAGCGCGAGCGTCACCACGGGCCTCCCGAGGCTTTCGCCGAAAGAGGCGCGCGAGAAAGGCGCTCGAGCGCTCGTCATCGGGGTCGCGAACTCCGGCGGATTCATCGCCGAAGCGTGGGTGCCGGCACTGGTCGAGGCGCTCGAATCCGGGCTGCACATCATCAGCGGAATGCATGCGCGCCTCGCCGATGTGCCCGAGATCAAGGCGGTCGCCGAACGGCTCCGGCGCAGGCTCATCGACGTGCGCGAGCCGCCGGCGAGTATCCCCATCGCGACCGGCCTCAAACGCAGCGGTAAGCGCCTGCTCACCGTCGGCACCGACTGCGCTCTCGGCAAGAAATATACCGCGCTCGCGATTACGCGTTCGTTTCATCAACGCGGCATCGACGCCGATTTCCGGGCAACCGGTCAGACTGGAATCATCATCGCCGGGCGCGGCATTCCAATGGATGCGGTGGTTGCCGACTTCGCCGCCGGTGCGGCTGAACTGCTCAGCCCCTCTGCCGCGGACACACACTGGGACGTCATCGAAGGGCAGGGCTCGCTCCTCCACCCCGCCTTCGCCGGCGTGACGCTGTCGCTGCTGCATGGCAGCCAGCCCGACGTGTTCGTCGTGTGCCATGACCCGGCGCGCGAGCGGCTGCTCGGCGACGAGGCGTTTGCCATCTCCAGCGTGGACGACATCATCGACCTGACGCTCAAGCTCGGCGCGCGGACCAATCCAGCGATCCGCTGCGGCGGAATCAGCTACAACAGTTCCTCGCTCGGTGAGGACGACGCCCGGCAGCTCATGGCACGCGAAAGCGTACGCCTTGGGCTGCCGGTCGCTGACCCGATGCGCGGCGGCGCGGAGTTCGAGAGACTGGTCGATTCATGCCTCGCCTGAGCGAGCGTCCGAGCTGGTTCAAGCGCTTCCTGCTTCCGGGCCTCGGCGTCAAAGCGGTCGTGATCGGCGGCGGCTATGCGACCGGCCGCGAGCTCGCCGAATTCTTCCTCTCGCGAGGTCCGTGGGGCGGGCTCTTGGCGATCCTGTTCGCGAGCTTGCTGTTCAGCATCTTCTGTCCGCTGACCTTCGTCATCGCGCGGCGCTTTGGCACCTATGATTACCGCAGCTTCTTTAAGCGGCTGCTCGGTCCGGCATGGCCGCTGTTCGAGCTCGCCTACCTGCTGTTCGTGGTGCTCATCCTGGCGGTCTACGGTGCAGCGGCGGGCGCGATCGCAGCGGCGGTGTTCGGCGTGCCGGAATGGGTTGGGACGGTCGCGCTCATGGCCGGGATCGCGGGCGTCGTTGCGTTCGGCAACAAAGCGGTCGAGCGCTTGTTTCGCGACGTCTCTTATTATCTTTACGGCATCTACGCCGTCTTCATCGTCCTGGCTCTGTGGAAGTTCGGTGCGCGCGTTCCCGGCGGCTTCGCGGATCATCCGCAAACCTCGGGCTGGGCGCTCTCCGGCCTCACTTATTTCGGCTACAACATCATTGGCGCAGTCGTGATCCTGCCTGTGCTACGGCACCTCACCAGCGACCGCGACGCGGTCATGTCGGGCGTCATCGCGGGCCCGCTGACGATGCTTCCGGCCTTGCTCTTCTTCATTCCGATGGTCGCCTTCTATCCCGAAGTTCAGAGCGCCACTCTGCCGTCCGATTTCATGCTCCAGCGCATCGGCATTCCGGTGTTTCATTTGCTCTTCCAGGCGATGATCTTTTCAGCCCTGCTCGAGAGCGGGACGAGCTCGGTCCACGCGATCAACGAGCGGATCGACCATGCGTGGAATGCGCGCACCGGCGGATCGCTCTCGCACCGCGCCCGCCTCGTCATCGCGCTCGTGCTGCTCGTCGGCTGCATGTTCGTCGCCAGCCGCTTCGGTCTCGTCGCGCTGATCGCGAACGGTTACCGGGCGCTCGCCTATATCCTGCTCGCCACCTACATCCTGCCGCTGGTCACCATCGGTGTTTGGAAGCTGTGGCGCACGGAGCGCCCGGCCGCCGAGCGCGAGCTGCCTTTCTCTCCTTCAATCGAGCCCCAGGAGTGACCGCATGAAGCTTGCCGCACGTCTTTGCGCTGGAGCCGTCGCTTCAGCGCTCTTTGCGACTTCGGTCGACGCTGCCCCGCCGGCCGGCTTCGAGCAACGCGTTGAGCAGCTCCGCAAGCAATTCGGTGTGCCGGGCGTTTCCATCGCCATCGTCGAGGATGGCAAAGTCACGCTCGCGCACGGCTGGGGCGTTCGCGACATCGGCACAAACAAGCCGGTGGATGGCGACACGATCTTCTTCACCGGCTCGACCGGCAAGGCCTTCACCAACGCCGCGCTCGCAACGCTGGTCGACGCGGGCAAGATCAAGTGGGACGACAAGGTCATCGACCACATGCCCGACTTTCGCATGTGGGACCCGTGGGTCACGCGCGAGATGACGATCCGCGACCTGCTCGTCCATCGCAGCGGCCTCGGTCTCGGCGAAGGCGACCTCCTCTTCCTCCCCAACAGCACGCTATCGCGCAAGGAAACGGTGCGCCGAATCCGCTATTTGAAGCCGGCGACCAGCTTCCGCAGCGGCTATGCCTACGACAACATTCTCTACATGGCCGCCGGCCAGTTGATCGAAGAGGTCAGCGGTGAGAGCTGGGAGAAGTACATCCACGATCATGTGTTCGGTCCGCTGGACATGAACCATTCGACCGACACGGACGCCGAGTTTCAGGCCAATCCGAACCACGCTCGTCCGCACAGCCGCAATAATGGCGCCATTCACGGTCTGGGCACCCAGGCACCCCTCGATGAAAACGCGACCATCGCGCAAAATGCCGCGCCGGCCGGCGGTCTTGCAATCAGCGCCAACGACATGGGCCGGTGGCTGCTGACCCAGCTGGGCCGCGGCAAGATCCCGGGCGGCGAGAAGCGCCTCTTCACCGAGCAGCAGTCCAACGAGATGTGGACCGGCGTGGTACCAACGCCCATTCGGCATTTCCCGGCCGAGTTCGCCGCCACCGAGCCGAACTTCAACCTCTATGCTTTGGGATGGGACATTTCGGACTATCGCGGTGCGAAGGTCATCGGGCACGACGGCGCGGTCCTCGGCTCACAGGCGACGATCGCGCTATTGCCGGGGAAGAATGTCGGCATCTTCATCGCCGCGAACAGCGAGGACGGCGAGATCATCCTCGGCCTGCGCGACGAGTTGCTCGACCACTATCTCGGAGCGCCGCGGAACCAATGGCCGGAGAGGTTCCACCAGTTCAAGATCGGGAGGCTCAACACGGCCGCCGAGCAGATGAAGACGGCGGCGGCAAAACCGGCAGCCATCGGTCCGTCGCTTTCGTTGGATCGCTATGCGGGCGACTATACCGACCCCTGGTACGGGACGATCAAGGTCCGTCAGTCGGGCAAGGGCCTGACCATCGATTTTCCGCATTCGAGCGGCATGGAAGGACCACTGACGCACTACCAATACGACACGTTCAAGACGAATCCCCAGCTCGACTGGGTGGAGCCGGCGTACGTGACTTTCTCGATCGGCGCGGACGGCAAGGTCGATCGCGTGACGATGAACCCCGTCTCGCCGACGGCCGATTTCAGCTGGGATTATCAGGATTTGCTATTCACGCCTGTGGAGGCTTCCGCACACCAATAGGAGGGCCAACCGGTCGCAGCGCGCGACAAATTCTCTCAGTGAGCTAGCGCAGCGGCGGCTCGTCGAAGCTCCGCAACT
>JBDTON010000014.1:0-62739 GCA_039933195.1 Sphingomicrobium sp.
CCGACCGAGGTCCGAAGGGAACATTCATGGCCGAAGACGAATCGTTGCTCGCAAGTCCGGCGACTCAGGATGTCGCGGTGCATGTCCGCGACTACGAGCGCTTCACGAAAATGCTCAAATGGGGAGCGCTGACCTGCCTTGTCATCGCCTTCATCGTCCTGCTCATTCTGAAATAGTCCGACGCTCGAATGAAGATCGCGGTCCTGAAGGAAACTGCGGGCGAGACGCGCTGCGCCGCGATTCCGGAGACCGTCAAGAAGTTCGCTGCGCTTGGCGCAGAGGTCGCGGTGGAGAAAGGCGCCGGAGAGACCGCGTCGATTTTTGACGCTGATTTCAAAGCAGCCGGTGCCGCGGTCGGCAGTCGTTCGGACGTTCTCAAGGGGGCGGGAATCATCCTGTGCGTCAACGGACCTGATCCCGCGGCACTGAAGGGCGCTGAACAAGGCACGCTGCTGGTCGGGGCGCTCGATCCGGCGCGGCGGCGCGAGGCAATTGGCGGCTACGCCGCGGCGGGGCTCGATGCGCTGGCGATGGAATGGATGCCGCGGATCACGCGCGCCCAATCGATGGACATTCTCTCGTCGCAATCAAATCTAGGCGGCTACAAGGCCGTCATAGAAGCCGCCGGGATTTACGGCCGCGCGTTCCCCATGATGATGACGGCGGCGGGGACCGTCAGCCCGGCGAAGGTGTTCGTGATGGGCGTCGGCGTGGCCGGGCTGCAGGCGATCGCGACCGCCCGCCGCCTCGGTGCTCAGGTCAGCGCGACCGACGTGCGGTCAGCGACCAGGGAGCAGATCATGTCGCTCGGCGCCAAACCGATCTTCGTCGAGAATGTCGCCGGGATCCAAGGCGAGGGCGCTGGCGGCTACGCCACGGAAATGTCCGATGAGTATCGAAAGGCGCAAGCGGAGCTCGTGTCCGGCCACATCGCCAAACAGGACATCGTGATCACCACGGCCTTGATCCCCGGGCGCCCGGCGCCGCGGCTGATCAGCGATCCGCAGGTCGCGAGCATGCGGCCGGGGAGCGTGATTGTCGACATGGCTGCGGACGCGGGCGGCAACGTCGAGGGGACCCAGAGCAGCGAGAGCGTCGTTCGGCACGGCGTGACGATCGTCGGCGCCGCGAACCTCGCGCGTTCCCTCGCCGCGGATGCGTCAGCGCTGTTCGCTCGGAACCTCTTCAATTTCCTCAGCGCCTTCTGGGACAAGGAGCAGGCGCGGCCAGTGCTCCCCGACGACGACGAGATCGTGAAGGGAATTCGGCTGACACAAGGCGGCAAGGTGGTGCACGAGCGGCTGACCGCCGACTGACGGGTGCCGAACACGACCGACATTCTCGTCATCGGCGGCGGCATTGCCGGCCTTTCCGCGGCGGCGGAGCTGTCGAAGCGGGCCAAGGTGACGGTGCTCGAAGCGGAGAACCAGATCGGCTTCCACTCGTCGGGGCGAAGCGCAACGATGCTCCATTATGCGCTCGGGGACCGGCTGGTGCGGGCGCTGACTCTGGCCAGCCGAGCGTTTTTCGAATCGCCGCCGGAGGGTTTCAGCGATGTTGCTCTCGGCCTTCCGATGCCGGTGCTGGTCCATGCGCGCGAGGACGAACGCGACGCATTGAACGCGCTCGAGGCGGAGATTGCGCTCTTCGCCGAGCTCGAACGCCTCGACACGCGTGGGGTGCATGAGCTCTGCCCGCTTCTCAAAGACGACGCTTGCCACGGAATCGCCGACCGCCACGGTATGCGGCTCGATGCCCATGCCTTGCTCCAGGGCAGCCTGCGGCAGCTGCGCGCGAACGGCGGCGAGGTGCAGACAGGCGCACGCGTAGCCGCGATCGAACGGCGCTCCGGAGTTTGGGACGTCACGACTGAGCGGCGCGAAACCTATTTGGCGCCGGTGCTAGTGAATGCCGCGGGCGCGTGGGCGGATGGGATTGCGAAGCTTGCCGGCGTTCGGCCGATCGGGCTGCAGCCAAAGCGGCGCACGATCATCACCTTCGACGCGCCGCCCGGCGCGGATCTCGAGCGGCTTCCGTTCGCCAAGACCGTGGGCGACGAGCTCTATTTCGCGCCGGAGAGCGGGCGCCTGTTCGCTTCACCGATGGACGAGGTGCCGAGCGATCCGCTCGACGCCCAGCCCGACGAGCTGGAAGTGGCGCTTGCGGCATATCGGATGGAGGAGCGCACGGTGGTCAAGGTGGATCGGATCCACAGCCGCTGGGCGGGGCTCAGGACCTTCACGCCGGATCGCCGCCCCGCCGCCGGCTTCGCCTCCGATGCCGAGGGATTCTTCTGGCTGGCGGGCCAGGGCGGCTTTGGCCTGCAGACTTCGCCCGCGATGGCGCGCGTCGCGGTGTCGCTGATCGCAGGCGAGCCGTGGCCAGCCGCGGACGTCGCTGTCGAGGAGCTAAGCCCCGGTCGTTTCCTCCGGCAGGCGGCATAGGTCGACCCAGCGCTCAGCGACCAGATCGAACAGGCGCTCCGTCGGCACTTCCACCGACGTGTTGAGCGACCCGCCTGCGGGATAGACGACGTCGAACGCCTGCAGCGACACGTCGAGATAGACCGGGAGCGCCGATCTGAGGCCAAACGGGCAGACGCCCCCGACGGGATGTCCGGTGACTTCGAGCGTCTCGTCGGGCCCGAGCATTCGCGGCCGCGCACCGAAAGCGTCCTTGCTTTTGCGGTTGTCGAGGCGGGCATCGCCGCGAGCCACGAGCAGGAAGAGATGATCACCCGAGCGAACCGCGAGCGTCTTGGCGATTCGGCCTGGCTCGACGCCCAGCGCCTTGGCCGCAGTCTCAACCGTCGCGGTGCTCTCCTCGACCTCGATCAGCCTCAGGTCCGACGCATGTTCCGCGAGCCACTCCCGCACGGACTGCGCGCTCATTCGGCAGACCACCGACGATGCCGGATTTGGGGACGAAGCCCGCGATGTCGGACGTGATGACGTGCGGCCCGCGACTCGGCGCGCGCACGCTCAACCTCCAACTGGCCTGCCTCATGACAGACCGTGCTAGCGGATTTCCGGACGTGCAACGGCGGTGCCAGCAAAGCTTAAAACAAGAGCGCCCGCCCAACGGCGAGCGCTCTGTAAGACATTGATTTTACGCCCTATGTGATCGGGCGGAACGGATTTTAGCCGTTGCCTCCGGCGGTGCTCCAGCCGGAACCCATTAGCCAGCTCCAGAAACCACGAGTCTGCTTTTTCATGTTGCTACCCCTGCTTAACTGCGATTCGGCAGATGCGGGGATATTAACCTTAATGCATATGGTAAGCAAACGATTAACCATAGGGTCGAACTGAACGCGCGTCAGGACGTCGCAGCAGGCGCTGCGGCAGTGAGAAGCAAATCAGCTTTGGGGTCTTAAGCGACGCGGCGGCGGCGGTCGCCGGAGATGCGCTTGGCGAGACTTTCGAGGCTCATCGGGCGGCCGATCGCGAAGCCCTGGGCGATGTCGCAGCCCATGGCCATCAGCACATCGAGGATTTCGCGCTGCTCCACGCCTTCGGCGACGACCTGGCGGCCGAGCGAATGCGCGAGCCCAATGGTGGACTGGACCATGAGCCGGTCGCTGCGATTGTCGATCATGGCTTTGACGAAGCTCTGGTCGATCTTGATCTCGTTGGCCGGAATCTTCTTTAGATAGTCGAGGGTCGAAAGGCCCGTTCCATAATCGTCGATGGAGATGCAGATTCCGAGCTCGCGCAGGCTCGCGATCATTTCCAGGCCTTCACCGCTGCCGGCGAGCGCGGCCGTTTCCGTGAGTTCGAGCGTCAGATGCTCAGGAGCCAGCCGATGCCGCGCGAGGAGGGCCGACACGCGAAGCGTGAAGCCCTTGTCGGTGAGAAGCCGGGCCGAAAGGTTGACGGCGATCCCGAAATTGCCCGAGCGCTTGTTGATCGCGGCTGCCGCCGCCACCGCTTTATCGAGCACGAAGTCGGTGAGCTTGCCGATCCGGTCGTGTTGCTCGGCGGCAGCGACGAACTCGGAAGCCGCGATCGGACCCTTTTCGGGATGGGTCCAGCGCGCGAGCGCCTCTGCCCCGATGATCCGCTGGGTCTTCAGATCGAGCTTGGGCTGATAGGCAACCCATACCTCGCCGCGGTCGATCGCCGAGTCGAGCTGGCTCAGCATCGACAGCTTCCACGACGCGTCCTGCAGGCTGTCGGGATCGTGATATTTCCATTTGAGCCCGTCGTGGGCCGCTTCCTCGGCCGCGACGAGCGCGCTCGCCAGCCGATTGGCGAGCGAACGGCTGCTTCCGATTTCGACGCCAAAAGCAATCGTCAGATCGATCGGCATGCTTGCGATCCGGGCGGGATTGCGGAAGAGCGAATAAAGGGCGTCGAGGTGGTTGCCGAACGGCGCCCGTGGCTCTTCGAACCAGGCGAAGATGCCGCCATCGCCCTGATAGAGCACGCGCTCGGACGCGCCGACCTTCAGACGCGCGACGATCTGTTCGACGAGCTGCCGTTCGCCGTTGGGCGGGAGCGTCGCGACGATCTCCTCATAGTTCAGCAGCCGCGCGGCGATGAGCGCCTGGCCGCGCCCCGGCCGGTTGGTGCGAAGCGCATCGAGGTTGGGCAGGTTGGATACGGGATTGACCAGCCCGCGCACACGATATCGGCGCCAGCCGAGCACTCCGCCGACGAGCAACAGCACGAAGATTCCGGGGGTCACGTCGGCGAAGATCAGGCGGGCCTCGAGTAAGCCGGGCACGACGGTCAGGATCGCCAGGGCTCCGCCGAAAATGGCCATCCGCTCGACGAACTTCCTGCGCTTGGTAGCCAGGGCCGCGGCGGCAAGTCCAAAGACGAAGGAGAGGCCCCAGCCCAGATCGGCCGGCCTACCTCTTTTCAGCGTTTCGGCGCCGATCGCGTGCACATGGACTCCGAACGCCTTGCCGTAGCCGGGGATGAAATAGGTGTCGCCGATCGTATCCGTGCCGATGCCGATCAGCACGTCCTTCCCGGCGAGCTGCTTCGCCCCAATCTTGCCGGTCAGCACGTCTCCGGCCGGATAGGATGGGATCGACTTAAGATCGATCGAATAGTCGAGCGGGAATTGTTCGTCGGTGGCGCCCTTGGCGTTCGCCAGGGAAGCCGCAAACGAGGGGAGCGCCCGGTTGGCGATGCTGAGCGCGTAGGGCAGCCGCCACACGGCGTTTTGGTAATTGTAGTGGACGCTCGCGACTCCCAGCCTGGCATGGGATGCGAAGGCGGGAAGGGGCTGTGTATCCACTCGGTCAGAGCCGCCGTCGGGACCCACTTTCGTCCGCACGAGCATTGTCACCCGCCGCGACCGCTCGATCGCTTGCGCGAAAGTACGGTCGTCCGCCGCGTTCGAGGCGAAAGAGAAATTGACGTCGAAGAAGATCCGCCTGGCGCGAGCTCCGGTAAGCCTGTCGACGAGCTTCGCCTCGGTGCTCCGCGGCCACGGCCAATTGCCGACTTCCTTCAGTGAGCGGTCGTCGATCAGCAGAACGACGATGTCGCCGCTGGCGTTGTGCTTGTGAAAGCTGTTCCGGGCAACGCGCAGCCAGTCCTCGGCGACCTCCCCGAAGCCGATCAGGCCGAAGACGAGGCCGAGAACGGCAGTCCACAGAAGCAGCTTCCATGGTGTTGGCTCGAATACTCGCTGGCGCTTCGACACGTGCGCTCTATTCCTTCCCGATTGCCGCTCACGCATGCGCGCGGAAAGGTTATTAAATCGCTAACCGCCTCGTGATTAACGACCGTGGCACTCGACAGCTGAGGAGCTACCCGCCAGAAAGCGCGGCGCCTGAACGGAGTGCCCATGGACTTCATTTCCATCCTGTCGATTTTCGTGCTGGCCTGTTTCGTCGGCTATTATGTCGTGTGGTCCGTGACTCCGGCGCTGCACACGCCGTTGATGAGCGTGACCAATGCGATTTCCTCGGTGATCGTGGTGGGAGCGCTGATTGCGTCGGCGGCGGCCGGAAGCGCGACATCGAAATGGCTTGGCCTGGTCGCCGTTACGCTGGCGTCGGTGAATATCTTCGGCGGCTTCGCCGTAACCGCGCGAATGCTCGCGATGTACAAGAAGCGGGAGCGCAAGGATGGCTGAGGCCGCGCACGCACAGCCCGCCTGGGTGCTGCTTGCTTACCTCGTCGCCGGAATCTGCTTCATCCTCGCGCTGAGAGGCCTCTCGGGCCCGGAGAGCAGCCGCCGAGGCAATCGGACCGGCATGCTTGGAATGGCCATCGCCGTGACGACCACACTGGCTGTGCATCGGATCGCATCATTGCCCGAAATCGCCGGAGCAATGCTCATTGGTGGTGGCATCGGCCTGGTTACTGCGCGAAAGATCCAGATGACGGCGATGCCGCAGCTGGTGGCGGCGTTCCACAGCCTCGTTGGCATGGCGGCGGTGCTCGTGGGCGCCGCCGCTTACCTCAACCCGGAAGCCTTCGGGATTGCCGTGCGGATTACACCGATTGCTTCACCCTCGATCATCAGCATC
Organism: Sphingomicrobium sp.; assembly: GCA_039933195.1. Lineage (GTDB taxonomy): Bacteria > Pseudomonadota > Alphaproteobacteria > Sphingomonadales > Sphingomonadaceae > Sphingomicrobium. Next base: position 6,491 of record JBDTON010000014.1, read on the forward strand.
CTGCCCGTCAGCCGCATTGAGATGGGCCTCGGGGTGGCCATTGGCGCGATCACTTTCTCCGGATCGGTGATCGCGTTTCTCAAGCTCAACGGCAACATGTCGGGCAAGCCCATCCTTCTGCCAGCGCGGCACGTGATCAATCTCGCCACGCTCGGGGCGATCCTCGGTCTGATCGCTTACTTCACGCAGGACCAGGCGCCGTGGGTGTTCTTCACCATCGCCGGCTTGAGCTTCGCGATCGGCTTCCTGCTGATCATCCCCATCGGCGGGGCGGACATGCCGGTCGTGATCTCGATGCTCAACAGCTATTCCGGCTGGGCGGCTGCGGCGATGGGCTTCACGCTGCACAACAGCGCGATGATCATCACCGGGGCGCTGGTCGGGAGCTCGGGTGCGATCCTGTCGTACATCATGTGCCGGGCGATGAATCGCAGCTTCATCTCGGTCATCGCCGGCGGCTTCGGCGCGGTCTCCAGCAGCGGGGACGCGGCGGCGATCGACCGGCCGTACAGGCGCGGCTCGGCCGAGGACGCCGCATTCCTGATGAAGCAGGCCGAGCAGGTGATCATCGTCCCCGGCTATGGGATGGCGGTAGCCCAGGCGCAGCATGCGGTCCGGGAAATGGCCGACCTGCTCAAGAAGGAGGGCGTGCGCGTCAAATACGCCATCCACCCCGTCGCTGGCCGAATGCCGGGGCACATGAACGTGCTGCTCGCCGAGGCCAACGTGCCTTACGATGAGGTGTTCGAGCTCGAGGACATCAACAGCGAGTTCGCCCAGACGGACGTCGCCTACGTGATCGGTGCCAACGACGTCACCAATCCCGCTGCCAAGAGCGACAAAAGCTCGCCGATCTATGGAATGCCCGTGCTCGACGTGGAGAAGGCGCGCACGTGCCTGTTTGTGAAACGGTCGATGGGCGGAGTGGGCTATGCCGGCATCGACAATGATCTCTTCTACCGCGACAACACGATGATGCTCCTTGGCGACGCCAAGAAGATGACCGAGGAGATCGTCAAAGCCCTTGGCTGAGAATCGCGTCTGCCGGTGACGGCCAGTGCGTGGCGCCCGAGAGCAGGCGCCGGACGATGAACAGGGGAATGATCATGAAAATCAGAATTCATGCGCGCACTCTGATGCTGGCCGGGGCCGCGGCGGCGCTTCTCGCCTGCGGTAAGGAGCGGGCAGCTGCGAACGAGGGCGCGAATGCCGCTTCCGCGACGCCGGCGACAGCGGAGAATGCGAGCACAGGCACCGACAACGCGACGACGACGAACGCCGGCGTGGCCTCCGGCAGCCTGAACGCCGACTTCCTGGTTGGGAAGTGGAGTGCCTTTGGCGAGGACTGCAAGAACACGGTCGAGTTCCGCAAGGACGGAACGGCCGTGACTCCGATCGGCCAAGCGAAGTGGACGCTGACCGGCGACAGGCTGCTGTTCGACTACAGCGATGGCTCGAAGCAACCGCCTTCGACGGTCAAAGCGTTGGGGAGCGACCGCATGGAGATCACTCGCGATTCCGGCGCAAAGGAGACCGAAAAACGCTGCTGAGCCGCTGGCGGAGCTTTCGCGCGCCCGATTAAATTCCCGTATAATCAGGCGTTTACGGCTTGCCGCGGACCGCAACTTGATTGACAACATTGGTCAATCGGCGCCGATTCCATCACGTCCGGTTCACCAAGTTGATTCAAGTGCGGAGCGGAAGGGGCAGGCAGGTTGCGCAAGCTGGGTATCATCGGGGGCACGAGCTGGTCGTCGACCGCGATGTATTACGAGCACATCAACCGCGGCGTCGCCCAGCGGCTCGGCGGCCTCCACAGCGCTGTCCTTTCAATCGAAAGCCTCGACTTTGCCGCTTACGCCGCGATGCAGATGGCGGGCGACTGGGACGGGGTTGCAAGGGTCAAGATCGAAGCCGCCAAGCGTCTCCACGCGAGCGGCGCCGAGGGGCTGCTGATCGCGTCCAACACCGGGCACAAATGCTTCGACGCGATCGCGGCGAACGTCGGCGTGCCGCTCCTCCACATCGGTGAGGCTACGGCCGACCGGCTGGTCGCCGACGGGCGGACGCGGGTTGCGCTCCTCGGCACGCGCTTCACCATGACCGAGCCGTTCATGCGCAGCCGCCTCGAATCGCGGGGCATCGCGCTTGCTCCGGTCGAGGCCGAATGGATCGGCGAGGTCGACCGGATCATTTTCGAGGAGCTCGCGGCCGGACGCGTCGTCCGCGACAGCCAGCGCAAGCTCAAGACCCTGATCACCGAGCTCGCCAAGCAGAAAGTACAAGCCATCGTCCTCGGCTGCACCGAGCTGGTGCTCGCGGTGGACGTCCGCGCCAATGTTATCCCGGTCTATGACACCACCGCCATCCACGCTCGCGCCGCCGTCGAATGGATGCTCGCCGAGGAGGAGCAGGCCCGCGCCGCCGCGTAGGGTCTCGCGCTGACCTCAGCCAGCGCTTATCTCCACCCCGTGAGCAAGGCCGACCGTCCCGATCACCCTGGAGCCGCCGACCGTTTCAACGAGGAGCGGGCTACCTATGCCGTCCAGGGTGCAGAACAGCCGGACCTGGAGAAAGGCGTCGCGGCGATCCGCGACGTGCGCAAGACTCTTCCGGCTCGGCCGGGCGTTTATCGGATGCAGGATGCGCGCGGGGACGTGCTGTATGTCGGCAAAGCGCGGGTGCTGAAGAACCGGGTCACTAACTATACGCAAGTGACCAAGCTGCCCAAGCGTCTGCAGCGAATGGTGGCGCAGACGCGGTCGATGACGATTGTCACCACCCGCACCGAGGCCGAGGCGTTGCTGCTGGAAGCGCAGCTGATCAAACGCTTCCGCCCCGCCTACAACGTGCTTCTGCGCGATGACAAAAGCTTCCCCTTCATCATGTTACGCGAGGATCACGATTTCCCGCGTATTCAAAAGCATCGCGGAGCGCGGCGGGTCAAACAGGCCCATTATTATGGGCCGTTCGCAAGCGCTGGTTCGGTCACTCGAACGCTTAACGCACTGCAGAAGCTATTCCTTCTAAGAAGTTGTTCCGACAGCTTTTTCGAGAACCGTTCGCGGCCTTGCCTGCTTTACCAGATCAAGCGGTGTTCGGCGCCGTGCGTCGGGCGGATCCGCGACGAGGATTATCGAGAGCTGGTCGCGGAGGCGAAGGAGTTCCTCTCGGGCAAATCGACGGGAGTGCAGGGGCGACTGAGCAAGTCCATGGCCGCCGCCGCCGAACGCCAGGATTACGAGCTCGCCGCGGTCTACCGGGATCGTCTGCGGGCTCTGACCTACATCCAGGGCAGCCAGACGGTTCATGCCGAGGGGCTCGGCGACGCCGATGTGTTCGCGCTCGCCTGCAAGGGTGGGACCGTTTCAATCCAGGCCTTCTTCATTCGCGGCGGGCAGAATTGGGGTCATCGTGCTTTCTTCCCGGCACATACCAATGATGTCCCGGAAGCCGAGGTTTTATCGAGCTTTCTCGTCCAGTTTTATGAGGATATGCCGCCGCCGCGGCGGATCCTCGTCGATCGGGATCTCGCTGACCGAGCGTTGCTCGAAGAGGCTCTTTGCGAACGCGCTGGACGAAGGATTGTGATCGAAGTTCCGCACCGGGGCGCGAGACGCAAGCTGATGGAGCAGGCGCAGCGCAATGCCGAAGAAGCGCTCGACCGCCGCCTGGCCGAGACCACCTCGCAGGGTAAAGTGCTCCGCGAGTTGGCGGATACGTTCGAGCTTCCCGACGTCCCCAGACGCATCGAAGTCTATGACAACAGCCATATCATGGGCACGAACGCGACCGGCGCGATGATCGTCGCGGGCCCCGAGGGGTTCCGGAAGAACGCCTACCGCAAATTCAACATCAAGCGTCCCGAGACCCGGCCAGGCGACGATTTCGCGATGATGCGCGAAGTGCTCGAACGCCGCTTCGCCCGACTCGAGAAAGAGGACCCCGATCGCACCGGTGGTGAATGGCCCGATTTGCTGCTGATCGATGGTGGCAAGGGCCAGCTTTCGGCCGTGTGCGAGGTGATGGAGGAGATGGGTGTTCACGACGTTCCTGTGGTCGCGGTCTCGAAGGGTCCGGACCGCAACGCCGGCCGCGAGACCTTTCACCTTCCCGGCGGGCGCGAGCTAACCCTGCCGCCCAATTCGGCCCTGCTGTTCTTCCTCCAGCGCTTGCGCGACGAAGCGCACCGGTTCGCAATCGGGACTCACCGCGCCAAACGCGCCAAGAGCCTGACCACCTCGACGCTCGACGAGGTTCCCGGCATCGGCCCCAACCGCAAGCGCGCGCTGCTGATGCATTTCGGCACGGCGCGGGCGGTCAAGGGCGCCGCGCTGGACGACCTCGAGCGGGCGCCGGGAATCAGCAAAGCGATGGCGCGCCAGCTCTACGATTATTTCCATCCGCGCGGATGAGGATCGCGACCCAGGCGATCGTTTGCGCACTGCGCAACCACGGCGAGCATGGCGCGGTGGTGCGGCTGATGACTCCGGAGCACGGCCTTCAGGCGGCCTATGTTCGGGGGGCGCGCGGGCGGCGGATGCGGCCGGTGCTGATGGCCGGCAATGCCGTCGAGGCGCAGCTCAGCGCGCGCACCGACACGCAACTCCCCCAGGCTATTGTGGAGCTGATCCACAGCCGCGGGCCATTGCTTTCCGAGCCGCTTCCCGCCGCGGCCATCGAATGGGCGACGGTGCTGACGGCGAGCGCCCTGCCGGAGGGTCAGCCCTATCCGCATCTGTTCGAAGCACTCGAAGGTCTTCTCGATGCAATCGAAGCCGCGCCGTCGGCCAGCGGCTGGGGCGCTGCGCTCGTGCGCTACGAGCTGTTGCTGCTCGCCGAGCTCGGCTTTGGCCTCGACCTCGACCGTTGCGCGGTGACTGGCGATAAGGACAATCTCGTCGCGGTTAGCCCCAAGTCCGGCCGTGCCATCAGTGCGGCGGAGGCGGAGCCTTATAGGGCGAAGCTTCTCGCCCTGCCGCCGTTCGTCCGCGAGGGCGGCACCGCTTCATGGGCGGAAATCTCGCAAGGGCTCGACCTCACTGGCCATTTCCTCCTTCGCGACGTGCTCGCCGACCGGTCAAAGCCCATTGCCGAAGCGCGCGGGCGCCTCGTCGAGCGGTTGCGCCGCGCCGGTGGACTCGCCTAGGCTGGCCGCGTGACCACCGACGCTCTGGCCATGCTTTTCCCCAATGTCGCTGTGACCCGCGGAATAGCCGTGCGAGTCGCGGTGAGCTTTCTCGCCGAGCAATCGGACCCTTCGTCCAAGCGCTGGTTTTGGTCTTATCATGTGCGGATCGAGAACGGCTCGGACCTGGCGGTGCAGCTCCTTTCGCGCAGCTGGACGATCGTTGACGGTCGCGGGACCGTCCACGAAGTCGTCGGCGAAGGCGTGGTGGGGGAAATGCCGCTGATCGCTCCGGGGGCGAGCTTCGATTACGTATCGGGTTGCCCGCTCGATACGCCAAGCGGCTCGATGAAAGGCAGTTACCGAATGGTCGATGAGGACGGTACGGCGTTCGACGTCGCCATTCCGTCTTTCCAACTCCTCGGGGCCTGAGTTGAGATTGCGAGTTCAGGAGATATTTAGCGAAACCCTTCTAGTCATACGTCCGTTCGGCATGACGGGAAGGTGATGAGCCGCAAGCTCAATGGGAATTTTCAGTTTCATGCAGGCGAGTGATTCCGGACCAACGGGCGCGCGAGGCTATCGGGCTTACGTCGTGGGCGACATCCATGGCCGGCTCGACTTGCTCGAGGGACTCCTCACGCACATCGAACGCGACATCGCCGACCGGCCGCCGCGCCAGACTCTGCTGGTCTTCCTCGGCGATCTCATCGATCGCGGCCCAACCTCGGCTCAGGTGATCGACCGCCTGCGGTCCTATGAGGCCGATGGAGTCCGGACCGTATTCCTCCTCGGCAATCATGAAGAGGTGCTGCTGCGCATTCTCGATGGCGACGCATCGCTCATTCCGAGCTGGCTTCGCTTCGGCGGCGCCGAATGCCTCAAGAGCTACGGCGCCGATCCCTTGGTCATTGCTGCTCACGACGATGCGGAGGCGATTTCGGCGCTCCGCGCAGCGATCCCGCAGGAGCATGTGCAGTTCCTCAGGAGCTTCGTCGATACCTGCCGCTTCGGCGATTATCTGTTCGTCCACGCGGGCATCCGCCCCGGCGTATCGATCGATCAGCAGCTCCAGTCGGACCTGCGCTGGATCCGCGAGCCGTTTCTGTTCGATCAGACCGACCATGGCTGCGTCGTCGTGCACGGTCACACGATCAGCCCGGAAGTGGAAGAACGTGCAAACCGAATCGGCATCGATACCGGCGCCTATCGCACGGGCATCCTCACCGCGGTTGCGCTCGAGGGCAGGCAGCGCTGGTATCTCGACACGCGTAAAATGGCGGAGGCCGTTCCGGCCGCGAGTTAAATCGATCCGTTTTGGAGGTTAAGCCCCTCCACATTGAACTTATATCCGGTAATGGGATTTACGCGTATATCCGCGAGGGAGCTATTTTGTCCTCTGATCCTGGCCGCCCGTATGTCCCGATCAGCGCGGCGCTGGTCGCCGTATCGCTTCTGGCCGGCTGTGCCGATACACGCGGCGGCCCGATCGCTTACGACCAGGCTCTCGCAGCTCCGGACGCGCCCTCGCTGGCCGCGCTCGAATCGAACTACAAAATCGCGCCGATGGACAAGCTGGCGGTCAAGGTCTTCAAGTCGGAGGATCTTTCCGGCGATTACGACGTCGATCTCGCCGGGCACATTTCACTCCCCCTGATCGGGGAGGTCGAGGCCGCGAATATGACGACTGCCGAGCTCGATCAGCGGCTGACCGAGAAGCTCGGCCAGAAATATCTCGAGCATCCGGACGTTAGCGTCAGCATCAAGCAATCCGCGGGGCGGCTGGTCACCATCGACGGGGCAGTCAAGGATTCCGGGTCCTTTCCAGTCGTGGGCTCCCTGACTTTGCTGCAGGCGGTGGCGCTAGCCAAAGGGACCACCGAGGAGGCCAATCCGCACCGCATCGCGATCTTCCGGACGATCAACGGCAAGCGCCAGGCCGCGGCATTCGATCTGACCTCGATCCGCCGCGGGCAGGCGCCCGATCCGCCGATCTACCCCGGTGATATCGTGGTGGTGGACGGTTCGTCGGTCAAAGCGACAGAAAAGAAGATTCTCCAGAGCATCCCGCTTCTGGCGATTTTCGGGCCCCTGTGATGGGTGGCGCGGCAGTTCAGAGCGAGCGTACATGAACAAGAGCCTTGCCGTTCCGAATGAGGGCTCGTGGCCGATCGGCCCGCTCGCGCCGGACAAGTCCGTCCTTCCGGGCGAGCGCACTTATTCAGCCTCCAACCTCCTAGACTTCCCCACGCTGCTGCGAATCATCCACCACTGGCGCTGGCTCGTCGTCGGAGGTGTCGCGTTGGGGCTGGTTGGCGCCATTCTCTTCAGCTTGCTCACCACTCCCATCTACCGCGCCTGGGTAACGCTCGAGGCGAATCCGCCAACCGTTGCGATTAATGACGAGCAGTCGCGCGAACGGGATGCGACGACGATCAATTCGTACGATTTTGTCGCCACCCAAGTCGGCCTGCTGTCGAGCAAGAGTGTTGCCGAAAGGACGGCCCAAGAGCTGAACCTTGCCAACAATCCGAACATTGTCGGACAGGACACGGACGCCTCCAAACGGCTCAGGAAGGCGACTGGAGTGGTCATCAGTGGGCTAAAGGTCATTGCGCCCGACCAAGGAACGCTGATCAAGTTCAGCTTCGACTCTCCCTCGCCCCAGCTCGCGTCAATGGTCGCGAACGGCGTTGCCGACAGCTTCATCAACACCGCGCTTCAGCGCCGTTACGAAGCCTCCGCTTACGCCCGCAATTTCCTCGAGCGACAGATCGCCAAGACCCGCGGCGACCTCGAGCGCTCGGAGCGCTCGCTCGCCGGCTATGCCCAGGCGCAAGGAATCATCAGCACGGGGGTAGGGGCGGATGGCAAGCCCGCCGTCGGAGACGCGAATTCGCTTCAGGGGGAATCGCTCATCACGCTCAACAAGGCCCTGGCCGACGCGACGGCGCGCAGGGTTGCCGCCGAAGGCGCATATCGCCAGTCGCTGGCGACGGGTCCGACGAGCGATGTGACGACCAGTACCCAAGCTCTCCGCCAGCAGCGCGCCATGCTTCAAGCCGAATACCAGCAGAAGCGGACGTTTATGAAGCCCGACCATCCAGAGATGTTGAGCTTGCAGTCACAGATCAACGAGCTCGACAAACAGATCGCGCGCGAATCGGCTCAGATGGTGTCCGGTCACACAAACACTTTGCTTGCCGATTTCCGCGGCGCGGCCTCGGCCGAGCGGGCTCTTCAGGTCCGGGTCGGGCAGCTCAAGGGCGACGTTTTGAACCTTCGCGGCCGAAGCATCCAGTACAACATCCTGCAGCGTGAGGTGGACACCAACCGCAGCCTCTACGACGCGCTTCTGCAACGGTATAAGGAGATTGGTGTAGCTGGTGGCGTGGGCATGGCACCCGTCTCCATCGTCGATCGGGCGGATGCGCCGACTTTGCCCTACAAGCCGAACCTCCTCATGAACCTTCTGATGGGACTTGGGGCGGGATTGTTGGCGGGCCTTGCGGGGGCCGTCGGCCTTGAGTTCCTCACCGACACGATCAAGACTCGCGAAGATGTTCGCAGCAAGCTGCGCCTCCCGTGCCTCGGCGCGGTGCCGAAGACCGCTGCTCGCGACACCTTCGTCGAGGACTTGAAGAACCCCGCCTCCGTGGTCTCGGAAGCGTATTCCGCAATCGTCGCGGCACTCCGGTTCAGCACCGAATCCGGGATGCCTAAGACCCTGCTGGTCACGAGCACCCAATCCGGTGAGGGCAAGTCATCAACCGCCCTCGCGCTCGCCCAGAATTTCGCGCGACGTGAGAAGTCGGTGCTTCTCATCGATGCCGACCTTCGCAAACCGGCCTTCAAGGCGTCGACCGACAAGGTCGGACTGAGTAAGCTGCTGACGACGGACGATTCAATCCGGGACCACGTTCTGGAGACGCAGCACGCGAACCTGTGGCTGTTGTCCAGCGGGCCAGTGCCGCCCAACCCGGCGGATCTGCTGTCCACGGGACGAGTCCGGAAAATCATCGCGGAAGCGGACGAGCAGTTCGACCTGATCGTGATCGACGGCCCGCCGACGCTTGGACTTGCCGATTCGCCGCTTCTTGCCGCGGCGTCGGGCAATGTGCTGTTCGTCGTCGAGAGTGGGAAGACGCGGACGAGAGCGGCAATCGAAGCTTTGAACCGTCTCGAGGCGACCGGAACGCATGTGCTCGGCGCGACGCTTACCAAGGCGTCCGCTAGCGGCGGCTATGGGTACAGCCGCTACGGCTATGGCTACGGCTATGCCTACGGACGTCAGCTGTCGAATGTAGACAAAAAGCGGACCGAGATCCTAATGATCCCGCAGGGGACCGAATGATCCCTCGGGGGACCGGGCACTGAGGCCAAATTCAGCGACTCACATTTGATCATGGTCCGTCGGCTCCTTGTACTCGCGCTGGCATTGCTCCTCGCTGCCCAGGTTGTCCGTAACGCTGCGGTCGCCGCCCTTGCCGAAAAATCGCCGGTGGCCGCGTTCCGAGCGTGGCCTGCCCATCCGGCCGTCGAGCTGGCGCTCGGAATGACTGAAATCGGCACTGCCGCACATGAGCGTAAAGCGGTCGGACCGGCCACCTTCGCGATCATCGACGATGCAGCTGGCAAGGCCCCGCTTGCGCCCGAGCCCTTCCTTGTCCGCGGCGTGCAAGCCGAACTTGCCGGCAACAGCAATCTCGCGGCCCAGGCTTTCGCCGCTGCGGAATGGAGAGATCCGCGCTCGCTCCCCGCGCACTATTTCCTTGCCGACCTCTATTACCGCTCGGGAGATCCTCGCCGGACGCTCGAGCAGATCGCGGCACTCGCTCGGTTAACTCCGAGTGGCTCCCAAACCATCGCCCCTTACCTTGCTGCTTACGCCAAAAACCGCTCGGCGTGGCCCTATCTGCGCGAGCTGTTCCGCTCCAACCCCGGCCTTGGTGATGCGTCGCTGACCGCGCTTGCGCGCGATCCGGCTTATGCCGACTCCGTGCTCGCGCTCGCCGACGGGCGCCACACCGACGGGAGCGACTGGCCGCCGGCGCTTATCAACAGCCTCGTGACCGCGCGCCAATATTCAAAAGCCCGAACCATCTGGGCCGCGACGTCGCATGTGCGATTGCCGGCGGACCCGACGGTCTACGATGCGGCATTTGTTGATTCGAAGTCGCGTCCGCCGTTCAACTGGAGCTTGGTCTCATCGACCGTCGGGCTGGCGGAGCGCGACGGCGGCGGACGCCTGCACGTAATGTTCTATGGCCACGAGGATGGCCTGCTCGCGCAGGAGATGATCCTTCTTTCCCCCGGCGCCTATCGAATGACTTTGGTGGTGAGCGGCGATCTATCGCGCGCCAGCGCGATCAGCTGGTCGCTGCGCTGCGACGGCGCGCCCAAACCATTCGCGTCGGTCGCCATCGATGCGGCTGCCCACGGTTGGGTGTTTTCTGTGCCGCCGGAGTGTCCCGCGCAATGGCTCGCGATCTCCGGCGCGTCGGCCGATATCGCGCAGCAATCCGACGTTACGATCGGCAATCTGAAAATCGTTGCGTGGCGCCCGAATGGTTAGCCGGCTCCGCGAGGGCGTCGCGCCCGCCTATCTCTTGCTATGCTTGATTCTTGGCGGCAGCGCACAGGGCATCTGGGCGAACATGCTGCTGCAGCTGGTCGGCGTCCTTATCCTCGCCTGGGCCGCTCTCGCGCCGTCGGAGGAGCCGCTGCTTCCGCCTGCGCGGCAGCTGCTGATCATCGCAATCGCCGCGATCGCGGTTGTCGCCATTCAGCTCATGCCGTTGCCTTCGACCGTATGGCCGCACCTCGGCGGACGGGCGACAATCGCCAACGGCTATCGAATCCTCGGAATGCCCCTGCCGGCGATGACCCTGTCGCTCACGCCGTACAGATCGCTTGATTCGCTGCTCGGCGTAATTCCGCCACTCGCCTTGTTCTGCGGGATCGTGCGCCTGAAAGCGTACCGGGCGGGCTGGCTCGCCACGGCGCTACTGGTGGGCACCATCGCGGGAATTCTGCTGGGGGCCCTGCAGGTCGCAAGCGGCGAGTCCGCGGCTTCGTTTTGGTATCTCTACGACCAAAGCAACTTCGGCCTGGCGACGGGCTTTTTCGCCAACGCCAACCACATGGGCATCCTGTTGGTTATCATCTTGCCCTTTCTCGCGGCGTTTCTGGGTTCCGCGACGGGCCCGAACAAGCAACGCAACTCGGCGATTATCGCGATCGTCGCCGGAGTCGCGCTCGTGATCCTTGTCGGAGTCATCCTTAACGGTTCACTTGCGGCATATGGCTTGTCTCTCCCGGTAGTCCTCACAAGCGCCCTCCTTTTCCTGTCGCAGAGGAGAACTCTGCGGCTAGGAGCGCTCATTCTTGCGGCTCTTCTCCTCGTGGCAGCAATCGGCGCAATCGCGACCAGCGCCACGCGTAACGAGGAGTTTGGCCCAGGTGCGACGACATCCGTCCAGACTCGGCAGGACATGCTTGTGACGACCGCGCGAGCCATTCAGGACTTCATGCCGTGGGGCGCCGGCCTCGGCTCGTTCCGAAGCGTCTATCAGCTCTATGAAAGCCGCGACCAGATCTCGACCACGTACGTGATCCACGCGCACAACGATTATGTCGAGGTGGCGCTTGAGCTGGGCGTGGCAGGCATTCTGCTAATGATTGCATTCCTGGCTTGGTGGAGCCGCGCGGTATGGCGCGCCTGGCGGCATGGCGAGGGGGGAATCTATGCGCGCGCGGCTTCGATCGCCACAGCGGCCATCCTCGTCCACAGCTTGGTCGATTTTCCGCTTCGGACAGCGGCCATCAGCGCTGCTTTCGCAATGTGCCTCGCGCTTCTCGTGGAACGCCGAGCCCAGGCTGCCCGTGAGCGGTCTGACCTGTGGCCGACGCGCCACGTCGTCCTGAGATAGGCCGCAGATGCTTGACCGATTGTGGCACGCCATCGCCGCCGCGATGGTCTCGTGGCACGGTGGGAAGCTGTTCATCGAGCATGCCGTGCGGATCGACCATGACGCCTTGCATGTGATCGTGGGACTGTTGTTGTGGGTCGTGCTGGCACTAGTTCTGCGACGGCCGCTTACGTCAGCCAGGCCGTGGCTCTGGGTACTCGCGTTCATCCTCTGGAACGAGACGGTGGATCTGTGGATCGAGCATTGGCCCGAACCTGCGATGCAATATGGCGAGGGCGCCAGGGACGTCGTGCTGACGATGTTTCTTCCCACAGTGCTGATGTTCGCGGCGCGTGCTCGGCCGGACCTCTTTCGCGGCAGAGCTGGGAAGCGCAGCCCGAGGCGCTAGCGGTCAGGTTTGTTGACGGGAGGGGACCAGCGTAACGGGGCAGCACCCGTGACTATGTTTTTCGAGCGCCGATTCCTCAGGCGAAGCAGGAGGCCCATGAACGCGCGGAGAGACGAGGGACTGGTCGCTGCCCAGGCGGTCCACACCAACGCGCTCACTGTCCGCATGTCTAACCGCAGGCGTCCTCGCTTGAGCAGCCGCCCGAACAACCTCGGGCGACCGCCGGACCAAAGGACGATCGACCCTGCCGAAATGAACACTCGCGGGTCGACGCGGGTCGGTCGGCTGTGGCTCCGCAGCAGATCGTCGTAGCTGTGGCCCTGCTCGAGCCGCGCCACAGCACGGTACATCAGATCGACCGCGTTCTCGACTCGTTCCCGGCCAGACGTCGCGCGCGTGCTCTTGGTCCACTGCCGCACCTGGTAGAGAGCGGACGGAATGACCCAGACTTCAGTGAGCGCTGCGATGCGCACGACAAGGTCCTGATCTTCCCAATATTCGCATTCCGCGCGGTAGCCGCCGACCTCGTCGAATACGCTTCGCCGGAACAGGATCGATCCGTGCGCAGCGAACGGCACGAACGGCGCCCTGCGCGTTAGCCGCCACAAGTCGGGGCCACGGATCTTCCGCCCGTGATCATCGATTACGTCGAACAACGTTCCAACGAGCCCGGCACGCGGATTGTTTCGGATCACCTCGAGCTCGCGCGCGAGACGGTCGGGAGAGCAGAGGTCGTCGGCGTCCATTCGCGCAACGAGCGCCGCCGCCGAGTGCTCGACGACACAGGCCGAACTTCCCACGGGGCCGAGGTTGCGCTCGCCTTCGAACAAGCGGATTCGCGAATCCCGGCGGGCCCATTCGCGCAACCGCTCGGTCGATCCGTCGGTCGATGCATCATCGTAGATCACAAATTCGAAATGGCGGTGTGTCTGGTCGAGGATGCTCCGCACTGCTTCGTCGAGATGCGGAAGTGCGTTGTACACGGGCATTACAACGCTGACGAAGTCTCCGGCGGTCACGCGACCGCCCGCGCCGCGACTGTCACCGGATAAGCGGGATCGAACGGGTCGAGCTTTGCCGTGTCTACCTCCTGGACCGCCGCACCATGGAGGAAAGCCGTCGCGGCGAAGAGATTGCCGCGGCAGCTAAGGGTGACTCTTTGCGCATCGAACGATTCGCCGAGCAGCCGCGCAAGCGCGAGGTCCGTAAGCGACCAGTACCAGCTCTCTTTCCAGGGTCCGCCGTGGATCGGACTGATCCCGGGAACGGTGATCAGCGCCACGCCTCCAGGACGTAGCGCTCGATGGATCTGCTCGACTGCGGCGGCCATGTCGTAGATCAGGTGCAGCACTTGAGTCAGGATGATGCAGTCGAAAACCTGTTCCGGCACCACGCCCGCCTCGGAGAGATCCCCTGTAATCGTGGCTTTCGGCTGACCCGTGTCGACATGGAGGACGTCCTGCCTCGTGACCCGACCGCGACCGAACCGGCGCGAGTAGGTATCGTCGCCGATTTCGAGGACTCGGCCGCCGATATCGCTCGAATGCTCCTCGAGAAACGCTTCGATGTAGTAGCGGTCGATCGGCGTGCCGCGGGTGTAGCCATATTCACGGCACAGCGGCTGGGCGCTCGCACCGCGGCCGCCCGTCATCACATTGCCCCCCCTGGCGCGGCGAAACGAGGCAGTAATGCGATTGAGAGCCGAGCGGAGCATCATCCAAGCATATCGCGCAAGTGCTCGGCTTCCCAATTTCCAATGTTGAAGCGCGGAAGGGCGAAAATGGCGCTTCGGGAGCTCACGAATGCATCCCCCGTGGCGCAGGCGCAGACGTAGCCGGCTTCCTCGACGAGGCGGACGCTTACGTTGTCGCGCTCGCCAAACGGATAAGCGAAGCTCGCCGGTGTGGACCCCGCCAGTGCCGCGCACCGTCTTCGGCTCTCGCTGATCTCCCGCAGCTTCTCGTTAGGGCCGAGCTTCGGCAAGGACGGATGGGTCAGCCCGTGCGAGCCGAACGATATCGCGGGGGAATCGATTGAGCGCACTTGCTGTGGAGATAGCGGCCGATCCATCGCATTGGGTTCAATCGGCGGCGTCTGGCTTCGCAGCTCCGCCATCGCGGCGTCAAGAGACGCCGGACGCATTCCGTGAAGGATGGACCAGAGCGATTGAAACAGCTTCTGCCGCGGCGTGCGCGGTGGACTGTACGGGGGCCACTGCCGATCCCTTTCGTGCGGAGGAGGGACAGCGTGCCGCGCACCGTCGGCCTGCAATGTGTCGGCCGCACAATTCACGACGATGTGGGACAGTTCATCCCACCAGAATTCGCCGCCACGCTCGATCAGCTCCGCCGGGAGAAATATGGTAGCGTTCAGTCCATGATTCTCTAGCAGCCCAACCGCATCGAGGACCGAAGCATAGCCGTCGTCGAAAGTCAGCGCGATCGCGTCTCGAGGAAGATTTCGATCATGGTGCAGCCGAGCGAACTGGGTGAGGGGAAGCACTGTCCGATTGGCGGCGAGCCAATCGACTTGCGCGGCAAAGCGATCCGGCTCAACGGCCATGCCCCAGGGATCGAACGTTTCCTGTGCGATCCGGTGGTACATCAGGATCGCCGGCTGGGGCGTTCGGGCCCACCGCGTCGCTCGGCGAATGCCCGCCTTGAGCCGCGCCTTGGCGGTGCTCATGCGCGGGAGAGCTTCCGAAGCAGCTTGCCGGCGGCACGAAGCGGCTGACCGATGTGCGGATGCCGGTACGGGAAGAGCGCTCGATTCACCGCGGCCATCACCGCCGGTTGCTGCAGGTGCCGCCGCTCCGACAGATAGGCTGCGAGCCATTCGAGGAAATGTCTCCGAACCTCGTGGTAGCGTCCGTCGCGCGACACAGTCGCCACGCAGGATCCATCGTGCCGACGGTAATCGAGCCAGCAGCGATCGTCGAAGTAAATGCTGCCTTCAAGGTAAAGCTTGGCCAGGAACGCCTGATCTTCGTACATCTGTCGCGGTCCGGTGAAGCTCTCTTCGAAGCCGCCAAGCGCCAGCGCGGTCGTGCGGCGGACCATCAGGTCGGACGGGCAGGGCGCGGCCGCTTTGCCAAGTGGGTACAAGGCAAGAATCGCCTCGGGCGGATCCACCGCACGATTCTGAACATGGCCGGTGCGAATAACCTCGTCTTCCCCGCCGGCCCAGCTGCGCCAATAGTTGACGGCGCCGCAGGATGCATCGACCTCGGAAAAGCGGTCGAAGATTTCGATCTGCTCTCCGAGCTTGTTGGATTTCCACCGATCGTCGGCGTCGATGAAGGCGATAATTTCGCCTGTGGCTTCGTGGATTCCGAGATTGCGAGAGGCGCTCATCCCGCGGTTCTCGCGGCCAGGGTGGTGCAGGTAGCGGATTCGCTCTGGCTCGCGTTCGGCAAAGGATTGCGCGGTTTCGCTCCCGGCGTCCGTCGAGCCATCGTCGACAAGAAGCAGCTCGAAATCGCGATAGTCCTGGACGAGCACGCTCTCGATCGCCTCACCGAGAAAATCGGCGGCGTTGTAGAATATCGTGATCACCGAAACCCGGGGCTTCATCCGGCGTGACTTGGCGGCTCCGGCGCGGCAGGTAAACTCTGGAAATGATGTGCCGCCCGGTCCTTCAACCTCGATGAGCGAGCAATCTTGCAGGCGGCAGATTGGGGCCGACGCGCTTTGCCTGGTGCTGATCACGGTAATGACGGCGCTGCCGTACGTCGGCAGGCTCGGCTTCTACAGCGACGACTGGTACATCCTCGCCAGCTTCCACGCCGACACGCTACAACACAATTTCGGCATTCACTCGGTGCTTCGCGATTTCGCGGCTCGGCCGGTGCAAGGTTTCTACCTGGCCCTTCTGTACAAGTTCTTCGGTCTTGATCCGCTAGGCTACCACCTCGTCAACTTGGCGGTAATCGCAGCCTCGATGTCGCTTTTCTACTGGCTGCTGGTGCGGTTGAAAGTCGAGCGCGGGAGTGCCCTTGCCGCTGCGATCGTGTTGATCGTCCTGCCGCAGCTGTCGACCATCCGTGTCTGGTACGCATCGTTCCAGATTCCGCTCAGCATGCTTGCGGCATGGGTATCGATGCATTGCCAGCTCAATCTTGCCCGAACGGGCAAGGTCGTGTGGGCTGTTGCGGCGGCGGTTGCCGCTGTTTTTAGCATTGCGGCCTATGAGATTTTCGCGCCTCTGATTGCCGTCTTCGCTGTCACGTTGCTCGCCCTGCAGTGGCGGAGGCGCCATGGCGAACCGGCGTTTGCGCGCCGCGCCATCGCAATGGCGTCTATGATTGCGCTCATTGGACTCGCGGTGCTTGCGAAGTTCGCGGTTAGTGATCGCCCGCAGTCGCCAGAGCTGGCCCGGTACTTGAAGGGCCTGGTCCAGCTCGTGCGGCCTGATTACGACTGGCGGACGGATTACGCGCTTAACATCTTCGCGGCTGCGGACGTGCATTTCTGGTGGCCGGCGGTGGGTTGGGTCCGCGGAGCGCAAGCGCTGCTGCGCGGGCAGCTCGGCTGGTTTGACGCGGCCGTAGCTCTCGGCGCCGCGTTCCTCGCATTTTGGCGCATCCACTCGATGGGAAGCTCGCGCTCAAGCCCGTGGAGTAATCGTGGCCTGTTGCTGCTTGGTGTTGCCACCTTCGTGTTCGGCCACGCGGTGTTCGTCATGGTGCCGTCGATCTTCTTCTCGCCGACGGGGATGGCGAACCGGGCCTTGGTTGCTGGCGCGGTGGGCGTTGCGCTGATCTTCGTCGCAGTCTTACGCTACGCTGCAGACTTGCCCGGCGAAAACCGCAGTTCCGTCGTTTTCTCAACGGCGATTGGGGCGATCGCCTTCTTTGGCGCACTCAGAATATTGCTAATCGCCAGTTACTGGACGGAAGCGCCCGCCATCGAGGAGAGGATCCTCGCCGCGGCCCGATCCGACCTCAAGCAACTGCCGCCGCAATCCTTCGTGATGCTCGACAATGTCTGCCCTTACCACGGTCCGGCAGTCGTTTTCGAGGCGCCTTGGGACGTCTCTGGAGCGCTGAGCCTGGCAACCCGAAAACCGATCCGCGGGGATGCCGTGAGCCCGAGGATGTCGTTGCAACGCAACGGCCTTGCGACGTCGATCTACGGAGAACGCGCCTTCTATCCGTACGGCCGAAGCCTTTATGTCTATGATCCGGCCCGACGTGTGCTCGTGCAGCTCGGCGACCTGGCTGCGGCGCGGCGCTATTTCGCCGCGGCCAATGCGACACGGACGCCGTGTCCGCGCGCCTTTGTAGGACATGGAGTATTGATCTGAGCAGTTCCAATCCTAACCCGCCCGAACCTCAGGACCTGATCCTGGGCACGGTGGAAAATTACGATTTTTACGAGTTCCGCCGGTTCCTGATCAGCTTGCGGCGGACGCGATTTCGCGGACACGTCTGTCTGTTCGTCGGGCCCGGAATCAGCCGCCGGACCATCGCCAAGATCCGCAAGCATGACGTCGAGGTGGTTCCTTACGGCGGAGCATTCCCGTTCGTCGGAGATCCGCACTCTGATGCGCCGAAATCGTTGCCCGAGCCGATCTACGTCTTCAATTACCGGCACTTCCTCTATTACGATTATCTGCTCAAGCACGGCACCAGGTTCCGCAGTGTGCTTCTCACGGACGTCAAGGATGTCGTGTTCCAGGGGGACCCGTTCGAATTTGCCCTTGGCGATCGGATCCACGTTGCGATGGAGAACCCGGACATCCCCGTGGGGTCCTGTCCATGGACCAGCCAGTGGATCCTGGCTGGCTATCCGCCTGAAGTGCTCGATCGATTGAAGGACGAGGAGATGAGCTGCGCCGGAACGACGCTCGCGCCGGTTCCGCGGATGATGCGCTATCTCAAGCTGATGCTGGCGGAGATCTCCCGAATGACGGACGCATACGAATGCGCCGATCAGGCTGCCCACAATCTGTTGCTCCACGAAGGCAAGCTCGAGCCGGCTAACAGGCTGCGCAATTTCGAAGGGCCGATCCTGACCGTCGGCACTGAGCCTCGTTACCAGCTGAACGGCGACAAGGAGTTGGTGAATCGAGACGGGTCGGTCATCGCGGTCGTTCACCAATTTGACCGCCACGCGGAGCTGGTGCGGATCTACGAGGAGAAGGCGGTACCCGGAGCATCGCGCAGGTGGGCGTCGAAGGCCGCTTTTCGGCTGAAGGGACGCGTGCGGTCGCTGCTAAGAAGGGCGCGCGAGGGATGGAAATCGTCTGGCACGCGGCGAAAAGCATGAGCAGGCCAGCCGGCGTTATTTGCGTTCGACATTAACCTGTGCAAGATTCGGCGTTCGAAACGGCTGTTGCAACTTTCGCTTTGAAAATGTGTTGTCGGGAACATTCCTTGCGGGGGCGTTCACCCGTTGCGCCAGGAGGATGGAGAATGGCCAGTTCGCGGTTCAGGGGGGTTGTTGGACTCCTTGTCGCCGGATCGTTGGTTTTCAGCTCCACTGGAGCCGCGGCTGGTGGCACTTTGCCTGCACCTCAGCAAATTAGCCCCTGGGCTGCGCTGACCGCGCTGACGGGGGGCGCACCCGCGGCGGCCCTTTGCGGTTCGGCTGCGGTTGCGGCGGCTGCACAAGCTCCGGCGACCGGCTGCGTGCTCCCTGCCGTCGACACTCCGCCCCCGATCGCGCAATCCGCGCCGCCGCCGCCCATTCCAGTGCCGCCGGTCGAAGGACCGGCTGCCGGGTTTGGAGTGAGCCCGCTGCTGCTTGCACTCGCTGCCGTCGCCGCAGGAGCCGGGTTGTATTTCCTGTTGTTGAAGAAGAACAACAACTCAAACAGCCCTGCTTGATGCCCCCCGTATCCTAGGTAGTCTGATCAGAAGGGAAGAGGCGTCATGAAGATCGGTTATGTAGCACGCGCAGCCGTTGGATTGACGCTGATGGCCTCTGTGCCAGCAGTCGCATTCGCTCAGGTGGGCACGCCGGCCTCTGAAATCGTCGGACAACCGATCCAGGTGACCACCAACGGCGTTACAAACACGGTTTACCTGGATCCCGGTGGCACCGCCCGGATTATGACTCCCGGCGGCAGCACTATCCCGGGCACCTGGACCGCCGCCAACGGGCAGCTGTGCCTCAGCAATGGCTCTGCCCAGGAATGCTGGCCCTACGCCTCGCCGTTCCAGGCTGGACAGCCGGTGACGCTGACGAGTTCGTGCAACGCGACCTCGACGTGGCTCGCGGCGTCGACCAATGGCCCTCCGTCGCCTGCGGGGCAAAAGGGCGAACGCGGCAAATAGGCCGTTCTTAAGCGCTGTATCATTCGCGGCTGCGCCCCTAGGGCGTGGCCGCGAAACGTTTATGCAGCGCCTCCAGCGACGGATCGTGCGTTAGATCGAGATGGAGCGGGCTGACCGACACATAGCCGTCGGAGATCGCCTCCAGGTCTGTCGAATGGCCGGGCGTTTCCACCATCGGGCCCAGGCCGAACCAATAATAGTCATAGCCCCTCGGATCGGTGCGCTGGACGATTCGGAGGCGTCCGTAATCGCGGAGGCCCTGGCGGCAGACCCGGATCCCTTTCACCTCGTCGGCGGGCGTAGCGGGGAAATTGACGTTTATCAGTGTCCGCGGCTCGGTCTCGAACTCCATGAGCGGCGCGAGCACACGTTCGGCCCAGACCTGGGCGGCAGCGAACGGGACCGTGTCCCCCATGCCCTCGCGCGAATAGGCTTGGCTGAGCGCGATCGAGCGCACGCCGGCGAGAGCGCCCTCCATCGCAGCCGAGACCGTGCCCGAGTAAGTGACATCCTCGGCCAGATTGGCGCCCCTGTTGATCCCCGACATAATCACGTCGGGCGGAGAATCCTTCATGATGTGCGCGAGCGCGAGCATCACCGCGTCCGTCGGAGTGCCGGTCACGGAGAAGCGACGCTCGTCATGTTTCCTGAGGCGAACGGGGGTCGTGAGTGTCAGTGAGTGGCCGGCGCCCGACTGCTCTTCGGTCGGAGCGACAATCCAGATATCGTCGCTGAGCTTCCGCGCGACGGCCTCTAACAGGCGCAGTCCGCGGGCATTGATGCCGTCGTCGTTAGTGAGCAGGATCCGCATCTCGTCCGCCTATGGCGGCACCAGCCCAAAGCGGCAACTGCGGGCATGTCCGCAGCAACATTGCGCCATATTCGCAACAGCTTGGCGATTTCTTCACTGCCCAACCGTCAGTTCTTGTTAAGGGTCTGGAGCCTATCTATAGCGCCGGGTTGGGGATGGCCGACTTGCCCGGTGCTAAGTCCCGGGAAAGTCAGTCGTAATCGCCTCCGGCTGCACCGGTGGGCCCGGCCGCAGCAGGCGGCGGCGTATGGGGCTCCGCGAGTTTGCGGAGTGAAGTCCGGGGAGGGCATCTAATGGCGACCGCTCTAGTCGACCTTTATGGCGGCGAAGGTTTTGAACGCTTCGACAGAATCATTCTTCCCGAGGGTTACCGGCCTTCGGACAGCGAAGAATTCATGTGCGCGCGGCATCGCGCTTACTTCCTCAGGAAGCTCAAGGCCTGGAAGGAAGCGATCATCGAGGAATCGCGCCAGACCATGGCGCAGCTTCAGGTCGATTCGCTTCGTGAGCCCGATCTTGCCGACCGCGCCTCGAGCGAGACCGACTGGTCGATCGAGCTCCGCACCCGCGACCGCCAGCGCAAGCTGATCGCCAAGATCGATTGCGCGATCCGCCGCGTCTACGAAGGCGAATATGGGTATTGCGAAGTCACCGGCGAGCAGATCTCGCTGGCGCGGCTCGAAGCCCGGCCGGTGGCGACGATGACCCTCGAAGCGCAGGAGCGCCACGAACGCATCGAGCGGGTGTCGCGCGACGATTGAATCGCCGCGCGGTGCGGACTCAGTGGGTCAAATGGCCCGCGAGCTCGTCCTTAAGTCTCAATTTCTCTTTCTTCAGGCGGTGGAGAAGGTCTTCGTCGGGATGCGGCCGATGCTCTTCCTCGTCGATTAGCGAGTGCAGCGCTTGGTGCTTCGATTCGAGAGTTTCGACCTGGGCCTTGTCCATGGATGCCATTCCTTTCGCGAATGCGACTGACGAGTCCGTAATAAATCACGAATCGTTGGATTTGTCTTGACCCTTCTCACCGCTCGGCGGGTGGGTGGTTCGGATCGTCGCTGACGGGCCGGGAGTTTCTCGGAGTCCGGCTCTCGGCTACACTCATCCTGTGAATGACGACGAGGACCCGGCGGTTGCGCTCGAGGCGCTGAAGGCCGAGCACCGCGCTCTCGACGCGCAGATTGCCGCTCTATCCTCCACGGGCGGAGCCAATCAGCTCGAGCTTGCGCGGCTGAAAAAGCGCAAGCTCCGCCTCAAGGACCAGATTCAGCGCATCCTCGATTCGAACATCCCCGACATCACCGCCTGAGGAGTCCCGCTGAGGGACAGGGTGGGCCGCGGCGGCGGCAAGCCAGGGCATGGGGCGTTTCCATGATCGATGAACGGTGGCAGACTTGTGTTGATGGACGAATCGGACCGGCCCGAGCCGCAAGTGCGCATTACGTCGCGCCTCATCGACTCGCTCTACACCGAGGCGATGCTGCTCGCCGACGAAGCGCGTTCCTATTTCGACGACGCCGGCCGTGACGAGCGGGGGATGCTGGAGCCCTTTGCGCGCGTGGGCTTCGCCTGCGAATCCCTGAAGGTGACGACACGTATCATGCACATCGTCGCCTGGCTGCTGACGCAGCGAGCGATCGAGTCGGGCGAGATCCCGCTGCGCGAAGGCCGCCGGCCCGAGCGGCGGCTCGGCCATGCGCAGGACAGCGACCCCGAGGTCGTCAATCAGCTGCCTCCTGCGGCGCGCAAGCTAATCAACTCAAGTGCCGAGCTTTACGCGCGCATCAAGCGCATCGACGAAGGGAGCCTGGAAGCCATCGTTCCGCAGAGCCCGGCGCGTGCGCTGATGGGCCGCCTCGAGCGCGGCCTCACCGGCGGTCACGACTAATCAGGCACCGCACAGCCGCGCTTTCGCGGCGGCATATTGCTCAGCCAGCAAGTCGATGAATTCCGCGGCAGGGCGGACCCGGTCGATCACGCCGATGCCCTGGCCCGACCCCCAGATATCTCGCCAGGCCTTGGACTTGGCCGACCCTTCGGAGCCGAACTTCATCACCGTTCGATCGATTCCCGCCAGATTGTCGGGATCGAGACCGGAGTTCGCGATCGACGAACGGAGATAGTTACCATGCACTCCGGTGAAGAGGTCGGAATAGACGATGTCCGCGGCGCCGCTGTCGACGATCGCCTGCTTGTACGCGTCGGGCGCGTTAGCCTCCTTCGTCGCGATGAACGGCGACCCCACATAAGCGAGGTCGGCGCCAGCCGCCTGAGCCGCGAGCACCGATCCGCCGTTGGCGATTGCGCCGGAGAGGATCAACGGGCCGTCGAACCAGGTTCGGATTTCCTGCATAAGCGCGAAGGGCGACCAGCGACCGGCATGCCCGCCGGCGCCCGCGGCCACGGCGATGACCCCGTCCGCGCCCTTCTCGACGGCTTTCCGAGCGAACCGGTCATCGATGACATCGTGGAGCGTGATTCCGCCCCATCCGTGGACTGCTTCGTTGAGCTCGACTCGCGCGCCCAAAGAGGTGATTACGATGGGCACCTTCCAATTGGCGCAGACCTCCATGTCGTGTTCGAAGCGGTCGTTCGAGCGGTGGACGATCTGGTTGACGGCGAACGGGGCGGCAGGGTGCCTGGGGTGATCGCGGTCCCAGGTAGAGAGCGCCTCCGTGATCTCGTGAATCCATTCATCGAGCCTGGACGCGGGGCGCGCATTTAGGGCCGGGAAGCTGCCGACGATGCCGGACGTGCACTGCGCAATCACCAAGGCCGGGTTGGAGACGATGAAAAGCGGCGCTCCGATCACCGGAATGCGCGGGCGCTGAAGGATCGGCGGGAGGCTCAGCGTCACACCTTGTGATAGTCGCGATACCAGGCGACGAAGCGCGGAACGCCTTCGTCGATTCTGGTCTTTGGCGCAAAACCGAGGTCGCGCTCGATCGCGCTGATGTCGGCGAACGTGTCCTTCACGTCGCCGGGTTGCATCGGCTGCGGGTCGAGCAGAGCCTTCCTGCCGATCTCCTGCTCGAGCAGCTCGACCACGCGCATCAGGTCCTCGCTGCGGCTGTTGCCGATATTGTAGAGAGCGTGCGGCGCAGTGCTCCCGCCGGCCTTGGTGAAACCGTCGTCCGCTGGCGGAGAGTCGAGACAGGAGACGACGCCGCGCACGATGTCGTCGATGTACGTGAAGTCGCGGCGCATCTCCCCGCCATTGTAGAGCGGCAGCGGCTCGGCCGCGAACAAAGCCTTGGTGAAGATCCACATCGCCATGTCCGGCCGGCCCCATGGGCCATAGACTGTGAAGAAGCGCAGGCCGGTCAGCGGCAGACGATAGAGGCTCGCATAGGATTCGCTCAGAAGCTCGTCGGCTTTCTTGGTCGCGGCATAGAGCGAAAGCGGGTGATCGACCCGGTCCTCGACCCGGAACGGCAGGCTCTTGTTGCCGCCATAAACCGAGGAGGACGAGGCATAGACCATGTGCCGCGGCCGGATCGCGCGGGCGAGCTCGAGCATGTTGCAGTGACCGACGAGGTTTGACTGCACATAGGCCTGCGGGTTCTCGAGACTGTAGCGGACGCCGGCCTGCGCCCCCAAGTGCACGATGCTTTCAAAGGCGCAGCTGCCGGCAAGCCGCTTCAGCGCGTCGGCATCGGAGAAGTCGACGCGTTCGAAGCGAAAGCGGTTGCCGTACTGACGCGCGAGATTGTCGAGGCGCGCCTGCTTGAGCGACGGGTCGTAATAATCGTTGAGATTGTCGATGCCCACGACGTCCTCACCGCGCTCCAGAAGCGCACTCGCCGTTGTCGAGCCGATGAAGCCCGCGGCTCCCGTAACGAGAACAGCCATGCCGGCCCCATAGGGGGTGCAGCGCCGTCCTGAAAAGCCCTAGAGGCAAGGCGATGGAGCCCAGCTGGACCTTCGCCATCGACCGCGGCGGGACGTTCACCGACGTGATCGCGCGCTCGTCCGACGGGCACGTGAGGGTAGAGAAACTGCTGTCGGAAAACCCGCGGCGCTACGACGATGCGGCGATCGAGGCGATCCGGCGTATCCTTGCGGATGAAGGCGGCAGCGTTGCCGAAGTCCGGATGGGAACGACCGTCGCGACCAACGCTTTGCTCGAACGCAACGGCGAGCGTGTGGCGCTGGCGATCACGCGTGGGTTCGGCGATGCACTGCGCATCGGTTATCAGGCACGGCCAGAGATTTTCGCGCGGGACATCGTGCTTCCCTCGATGCTGTACGAGCGCGTGGTCGAGATCCACGAGCGGGTCGCGGTCGATGGGGAGGTCCTCGTCCCGCTTGACGAGGTCCAGGCGCGCGAGGCGCTGGCGCGAATGCGAGAAAGCGGTATCGACGCGCTCGCCATCATCCTGATCCACGGCTGGCGCTACATTGCCCACGAGGCGCGTCTCGCCCAGATCGCCCGCGAGCTGGGCTTCACGCAGGTGTCGGTGAGCCATGAAGTTGCGCCGTTGATCAAGCTCATTGGCCGCGGCGACACGACCGTTGTGGACGCCTATCTGTCGCCAGTGCTTCGCCGGTACGTCGATCGTGTGGTTGCCGGCCTGCCGGCGGGGACCGATCTCCACTTTATGCAGTCGAACGGCGGCCTCGCCGAAGCCACGGCGTTCCGCGGCAAGGACGCGATCCTTTCGGGCCCCGCCGGCGGAGTCGTTGGAATGGTCGCGGCGAGCGAAGCTCACGGCGCCGACAAGCTGATCGGCTTCGACATGGGCGGGACTTCGACTGATGTCTCGCACTACGCCGGCACCTTCGAATTAGCAGACGAGAGCGTCGTCGCCGGAGTGCGCATTCGCGCGCCGATGATGCAGATCAATACCGTAGCGGCCGGCGGCGGCTCGATCTGCCGGTTCGACGGGATGCGGTTTCGAGTCGGTCCCGAATCCGCGGGGGCGAACCCGGGCCCGGCTTGCTACCGCAACGGCGGGCCGCTCACGGTCACCGATTGCAACCTGTTCCTCGGCCGGATCGACCCCGAGCATTTTCCGGCAGTATTCGGGCCGAACGGGGATCAGCCGCTGGATCGGGAGGCGTCGCGCGCTCGCCTGCAGGAGGTCGCCGACGCGGTCGGCAGCAAGGATCCGGAAAAGATCGCCAACGGATTCCTTGAGATCGCGGTTGACAATATGGCCGCCGCGATCCGCAAGATTTCGATTGCGCGAGGCCATGACGTCACGCGCTACACGCTTGCCTGCTTCGGCGGCGCGGGCGGCCAGCATGCGTGCAACGTCGCTGACGCGCTCGGAATGGAGCGGATTCTCATTCACCCGCTCGCCGGCGTCTTGTCGGCCTACGGGATTGCCATCGCCGACGTGAAGGCAATCCGCGATGCGAGCGTGCTGCGGCCCCTCGGCGAGGATTTTTCAGATGCGCTGGCAGAGCTGGAGCAGCGCGCGTGTGACGCTCTTGTCGAACAGCGAGTGCACGCGGATCGGATCGGGCTGAACCGGCGAGCACGGCTGCGCACCGCCGGAAGCGACACGACCTTGGAGATCGAGGTCGGCTCGCCCGAACAGATGCGCGCCGGTTTTGCCGAGCTGCACAAGCGACGGTTCGGCTACATTGACGAGGAGGCCGAAGTCATCGTCGATGCATTGGTCGTCGAAGCTGTCGCGCGCACCGATTCTGCGGCATTTCCTGCTGAATTTGAAAGCGCCGGCGATGTTTTCAAAGGTCCAACGCTTACCTTCGATCCGTCCTCGACGACCGTCGTTGAGGACGGGTGGTGCGCCGAACGCGCAGCGGACGCCACGCTCGTTCTCACTCGTGTCACGCCGGTCAACCGCCAGAAGGCGATCGGCACGGACGTCGACCCGGTACGGCTGGAGATTTTCAACAACCTCTTCATGGCAATCGCCGAGGAGATGGGGGTTGCGCTGCAATCGACCGCGACCAGCGTGAACATCAAGGAGCGGCTCGATTTCTCCTGTGCGATCTTCGATGCCGAAGGGGCGCTGATCGCCAATGCCCCGCACATTCCTGTGCATTTAGGCTCTATGGGCGAGAGCATCCGAACAATCATCGACACGCGCGGGAAGGGCAGGGACGGACGCGGGATCCGACGTGGCGACGCTTATGTGTTGAACGACCCCTATCGCGGCGGGACGCACTTGCCGGATATCACGGTGATCGTGCCGGTATTCTACGGTGAAGAGGCCGAGCCGTCGGCCTTCGTCGCCGCGCGGGGACATCATGCGGACATCGGCGGGATCGCGCCCGGCTCGATGCCACCCGACAGCCGCAGCATCGATGAGGAAGGGGTGCTCATCGACAATGAGCTGCTCGTGGAGGAGGGGCATTTCCGCGAGGCGGAGATGCGCGCGCTTCTCGGATCAGGGAAATGGCCGGCCCGCAACGCAGACCGGAACATTTCCGATCTCAAGGCCCAGCTCGCTGCCTGCGCACGCGGCGCGGATGGGCTCGCGCAGACTGCGCGAGAATATGGCCCCGAGGTCGTCGCCGCATACATGGACCACGTGCTCGCCAACGCCGAAGAATCGGTGCGGCGTCTGCTCGGACGGCTCGACGACGGCCAGTTCGATTACGAGATGGACAACGGCGCGCATGTGCGGGTGAACATCACGATCGACAAAGCGGCGCGGTCGGCGACGTTCGACTTCACCGGCACGAATGGCCAGCTGCCCGACAATTTCAACGCGCCATTTTCTATCGTCCGCGCGGCGTCGCTTTATGTTGTGCGCACCTTGATAGACGATGCGATTCCCATGAATGACGGTTGCCTGCGGCCAATCGCTCTGGCCGTCCCTGACAAGTCGATGCTCAAGCCGCAATATCCGGCGGCCGTCGTGGCCGGGAATGTAGAAACCAGCCAGGTCGTGACCGACGCATTGTTCGCGGCGACCGGCCGGCTTGCGCCGAGCCAGGGCACGATGAACAACTTTACCTTCGGCAACGAGCGGCACCAATATTATGAGACGATCGCCGGCGGGTCCGGCGCCGGACCGGATCATGATGGGACGAGCGCGGTTCAGACGCACATGACCAACAGCCGGCTCACCGATCCCGAGATTTTGGAGTCTCGGCTCCCGGTGCGGCTCGATCGGTTCGCGATCCGCGGCGGCTCAGGAGGCGAGGGCGCTCACCGGGGCGGGGACGGACTGGTCCGCGAAGTCACTTTCCTCGAACCGATGCGCGCCAACATCCTTGCCAACCGTCGCCGTGTTCCACCACGCGGCATCATGGGCGGGTGTGACGCGCGCGCGGGCCGCAATTGGGTAGAGCGCAAAGATGGCTCGGTCGAAATGCTGACCGCGACGGCGTCGGCCGATCTCGACGTGGGAGACCGCTTCGTGATCGAGACTCCCGGAGGCGGCGGGTTCGGGACGGCGAATGATTAATTACTGGCCGCTGCTCGGGATTGCGCTTGTCGTTCTCGGGTTCGCGCTCCGTTTCAATCCGCTTGCCGTCGTCGCTGTCGCGGCGATCGTCACGGGCCTTCTCGGGCACATGCCGTTCATGAAGGTGCTGGCGACGCTCGGCCACGGTTTCAATGAAAATCGCTATGTGAGCATCACCTACATCGTCCTCCCGGTGATCGGGCTGCTTGAGCGGTACGGCCTCCAGCAGCGCGCACGCGCTTTAATCGGGCGAATGCGCGGCGCGACTGCAGGACGATTGCTGATCGGTTATTTGGGATTTCGCCAGGTCTTTGCCGCTCTCGGCTTGAAGGACGTGGCGGGGCACGCGCAGACCGTTCGCCCGCTGGTGGCGCCAATGACGCTCGCAGCGGCTGAGAACCAGCACGGCGAGCTTGACGAAGATACAGTCGAGCGCGTGAAGGCGATGTCGGCGGCGACGGACAATGTCGGTGTTTTCTTCGGCGAGGATATCTTCCTGGCGATCGCGTCCATCTTACTGATTCAGGCATCGCTCAAGGGTTTTGGAATTGAGCTGACGCCGTTGCAGCTTTCGGTATGGGCGATTCCGACGGCGATCTGCGCGTTCCTGATCCATGGTGCGCGGCTGCTGTGGCTGGATCGGCAGCTGAAATCCTTCCCAGACAAGCTTGGGGAGGACCGATGATCAATCTTCACTGGCTCTACGTGCTCGCCGGAGCCGTGTTCGGATCCTTTGCGCTTTCCAGCGCGCGCGATTCGACCAACGCGAGGCGCTGGGGCAACACCGCTTTCTGGGCCCTGCTGACGGCCAGTTTTTGGTTCGGCGACTTTTTGGGCGACATCGGCAACGGCGTGTTGGTCCTCGCGCTGGTCGCGATCGCGGGAGCGCATTTGCTCGGCAAAGGATCGCGAAAATCGACCACCAATGACGAGCGCGAACGGTATTCGGATACGCTCGGCAACAGCTTGTTTCTGCCGGCGCTTGTCATCCCGTTCACGGCTTTCGTTGGAACGCTCGTGTTCAATTACACGCCGGTCAAGGACACCGGCCTGATCGACCCGAAGTCGGTTACGTTAGTGCTGCTCGGGGCTGGCGTGATCATCGCGCTTATCGTCTGCTACGCGTGGCTGCGCCCAACCGTCCTGGCTCCGGTCGAGGAGGGCGGACGCCTGGCCGATTCCATCGGCTGGGCACTGGTCCTTCCGCAGATGCTGGCGGCGCTTGGAGTGATCTTCGCCGCCGCAGGTGTCGGGACGACGATCGGCGCGCTTGCCGGGGCGATCATTCCGAGCGGCAGCGTGTTTCTCGCAGTGCTGCTGTACGCGTTTGGAATGGTCGTGTTCACGATGATCATGGGCAACGCCTTTGCCGCATTCCCGGTGATGGTGGCGGCGATCGGGATCCCGATCCTCATCCGTCAGGACGGCGGCGACGCGGCGGTGATCGGCGCTGTCGGAATGCTGAGCGGCTTCTGCGGGACTTTGATGACGCCGATGGCAGCGAACTTCAACATCGTGCCGGCCGCGCTGCTCGAGCTCAAGAACCAGTATGGCGTGATCAAGGCGCAGATCCCGACAGCGCTGCCGTTGCTCGTCGCGAACATTCTTATTCTCTATTTCGCGGCCTTCCGATGACGCTCGACGCTTCGCTGGCCTCGAACATGGCGCGGATCGCGCTCGGGCATGTCGCCAAGGAATATCCGAACAAGCTCGACCACGTTCTAAGCAGCGACGCCGACGCGCTTCCGCCACGCATGCTTCACCCGATTTTCTACGGAAGCTTCGATTGGCACAGCTGCGTGCACGGCTGGTGGACCTTGCTCACCCTTCGACGGCTGTTTCCGCAGATCGAAGAAGCGGACGCCATCGCGTGTCTCGCGGATGAGACATTCATATCGCGAAAGGCCGGAGCGGAGCTGGCATATCTGGACCGGCCGCTAAGCCGCGGGTTTGAGCGGCCTTATGGGTGGGCGTGGCTGCTCTACCTGCACCTGGAAGGGACGCGCCATCCAGAAAAGTGGGGTGCGGGTCTCGCGCCACTGGCGCGAGCCTTCGCTCAGCGGTTGCGGGATTATCTTTCTATCCTCACCTATCCGATCCGAGCCGGAACCCATTTCAATACGGCTTTCGCGCTGATCCTCTCGCTTGAATGGGCTGACGAGTTCGACGCGGAGCTTGCGGGGCTGATCCGCGACCGCTCGTGGCATTGGTTCGGGACGGACCGCGACTGCCAGGCTTGGGAGCCGGGCGGCGACGAATTCCTGTCGCCCGCGCTCATTGAAGCGCTGTGCATGGCGCGGGCGAACAAGGCGCAGTTTCCGATCTGGTTCGAGCAGTTCCTGCCGCGCTTAGACACGCGCCAGCCAGCAACGCTGTTTACACCGGCGATCGTCAGCGACCGCAGCGACGGCAAGATCGCGCATCTCGACGGCCTCAACCTCAGTCGCGCCTGGTGCTGGCGCGCACTTGGCTATCCCGAGCATGCCGACCCGCATTTGGCAGCCGCCATGCCCCACCTCGCTGGCGACTATATGGGCGAGCATTGGCTGGCGAGCTTCGCATTGCTCGCGCTACTGGCGGAGGGTTAAGCTCCTAAAATGACCGATGTCGACGCGCTCAACCGCGATTTCGCGAAGTACGACCAAGTGGAGAAGACCCACACCTACCGCCTCGCCGAGCACGAGGGCGATACGTTCGACGACGAGTATGAGATCGCCACGCTCGACATTGCGGCGTTCCTGCACGGGGACTCGGCAGACAAGGCGCGCTTCGCCGAGGCGTTCGGCAGCGCGCTCCAGGAGATCGGCTTTGCGGTCCTGACCGGGCATGGCGTCGATCCGGCGCTGTATGACGCGATGCACGATGCCGTGCTCGACCTGTTCACGACGACGCGGCTCGCCGACAAGATGCGCTTCCGCGCGCAGCGCTACGGCTCCGTCAGCCAGGGCTA
This sequence comes from Sphingomicrobium sp., assembly GCA_039933195.1. Taxonomy (GTDB): domain Bacteria; phylum Pseudomonadota; class Alphaproteobacteria; order Sphingomonadales; family Sphingomonadaceae; genus Sphingomicrobium. The sequence goes on from JBDTON010000014.1 coordinate 37,364, forward strand.
TTTCCCGATCGAAGAGACCAGCGACATCCATCCCGACCTCGTCGAAGGGTGGCTCTGGTGCCGCCGGGCATTCGATATTCCCCAGGATCGCGACGGACCGTTTCAAGCGGAGGATTACTGGCCGCGCGCGGAATATGAGCGCGAGTTTCGCCGCCTCGTCCTCGCGCACGAGCCATTGTTCAAGCCCATCGCGCAGGCGATGTTGATGGCGCTTGGCTGCGATCCCCGCATTTACGATCGCAAGCTCACTGGAACGAATTTCGGCCTGCGGCTGAATTATTACCCGCCGATGAGCGAGGACCAGAGCCGTTCCGGCGCCGGGCGGCTGCTCGGACACGAAGACGTGGACCTGTTCACGATCCTTCCGGCGCCGCGAACCGACGGTTTGCAGGTCTGGAACCACCGCAGCGGCAAGTGGGTGCGCTTAAGCCCGCCGCGCGGATCGATCATCATCAACACCGGCGATTACATGCAGCGGATGTCCAACGACCGCCTGCCGTCAACCACGCACCGGGTGGGCAAGCCGACCGACCGCTCGCACCTGAACAGCGCGAGGGTGTCGTTCCCCATGAACGTCTATCTGTGGGAGGATGAGGTTCTCGAGGTGCTTCCCGGTCTGGGAACGCCCAAATATCCCCCGATCAAGGCCATCACGTTCCACACGCGGAGCACCAGCAAGTTCTACGGCGACGATTACGCGGTCGAAGCCCCTTAGCGGGCGGAGGTCGACGCGGCGGGACACTGCGTTACGAGCGTCGCGCCCCTCGCGCTGCTGACGTAATTGACGGGGCAGACCGGCGCATTCGCGATGAGCGAGTCCCCACCGAGCGACTGGTACAATGCGACGCGGTTTTGCGCCGCGGTGCGCTTCGCCTGCACCAGCACCTGTTGCACCGTATAATAGGATCGCTGGGCATCGAGCAGGTTCAGATAGCTGTCGATGCCGGCCCGGTAACGCGCCTCCTCCAGCAACACGACATCGGCCGCGGCAGCTTGCTGTCGCTGGGTGGCCGCAAGCTGTGGGTCCATCGTGGCGCGCCGAGCCAGCGCGTCGGAGACTTCGCGGAACGCCGACTGAACCGCCCTCTGATAGGCGGCGAGCGCGCCGTTGCGCTGCGCTTCGCTGAGACGGATATTTGCGTGGCCGGCGCCAGCCTGGAAGATCGTGTAGCCGGCGTTCGCTCCCGCCTGCCAGCCGAGCGCGCCGCCGGTGATCAGGCTGGTCAGCGCCGAGCTGGCCAGGCCGAGCAGTCCAGTCAGCGTGATCTTGGGGAATAGCGCCGCGCGCGCAGCACCGATGTCGGCGTTGGCCGCTCGCAGCTGAAACTCGGCCTGGAGGACGTCCGGCCGGCGCAACAGCACGTAGGAATCCACGCCGGCCGGAAGATCGGCGATGGTGGGGCCGGCCTGGTCGATCGAAGCGGGCAGGAGGCTCGGGTCGATCGGGGCTCCAACCAGCAGTTGCAAGGCGTTGACGTCCTGCGCGACCAAAGTGCGCTGCTGCGCGAGATTGGCCTGAGCCTGAGTCAGGATTTCCTCGGCCTGACTTAGATCGGTGCGCGCGGCGATGCCGCCTTCGAGCCGGAGGCGCGTTAGCCGCACGCTCTTCTGCGCGCTGTCGACGGTCTGCTGCGACACCAGCAAGAGGCTTGAATCCGCCGCACAGTCGAGCCACGAGTTGGCGATGTTGGCGACAAGCGTCAGCCGCGTCGCCCGGGCGGCGGCCTCGGTCGCGAAATATTGCTCCAGCTGCGCGTGCGTCAGCGACCGCAGGCGACCGAACAGGTCGAGTTCGAAGCTGGGCACCTGAAGCCCCAATTGATATTGGGCTCTAACGCCTGAGCTGGAGCTGCTGCCCGAGCCGGATCCGGAGCCTGAGCCGGAACCGCTGCCCGTGGAGCTTGAGCGGTTGCCACTCAGCGTCACGCCGCCGGACGCATCGAGCTGAGGGAATTGCTGCGCCCGCTGAATGACGTACTGCTCGCGTGCCGCGGCGATGTTTGCGGTCGCGACCATCAGGTCGCGATTGTTGACCAGCGCCTGCCCAATGAGCGTCTGCAGCCGCGGATCGGTGAAGATCTGTTGGTAGGTGACAGCCGGCAGCGCGGCCTCCGATTGCAACACATAGGGCGAGCCGACGGGCCAGGAGGCGGGGATCGCAGGATCGGCCTGACCGAGCTTGGGTTCCATCGACATGCATCCGCTCGCGAGAAGCGCAAGGAGGACTGCGGCGCGTCTCACGCCCGGGTCTCGCGGCGGCGGCGCATGTGCTCGCGGATCGTTCTGATACCGTCGCGGGCGCCCCTGCGGACCAGGATGTAGAAGAGCGGAATGTAGAAGATCGCAAGAACTGTCGCGGTGAGCATGCCGCCGATCACGGCGGTGCCGATCGCGATCCGGCCGTTTGCGCCGGGGCCGGTCGAAATAGCGAGCGGAAACACACCGAAGATGAAGGCAAAGCTCGTCATCAGGATTGGCCGGAGTCGAATTTTGGCCGCTTCGATCGCCGCGTCGATGACCCTCTTGCCGTCCTTTTCGGCACGCTCGGCGAATTCGTTCATCAGGATCGCGTTTTTGGACGTCAGGCCCATCGTCGTAAGTAGACCGATCTGCAGGAACACGTCGTTTTCGAGCCCGCGGAGCGTCACGAAGAGGATAGCGCCCACCAGACCGACTGGCACGACAAGAAGGACAGCGAGCGGGATCGACCAGCTTTCGTAAAGCGCGGCAAGGCAGAGGAAGATGACGATTAGCGAAACCGTGTAGAGCAGCGGCGCTTGCCCGGATGCGATGCGCTCCTGATACGACTGGCCGGACCATGCGATTCCCACGCCCGGGATGTCCGCGGCGAGCTTGGTGATCTCGTTCATCGCCTGGCCCGAGCTCTTTCCGGGCGCCGCCTGGCCCTGCACCTCGAACGAGGGAAATCCGAGAAAGCGGTCGAGCGTCGTCGGGGCGGTCTGCCAGGCAGTGCTGGCAAAGGATGAAAAAGGCACCATGCCGCCCTGGTTATTGCGGACGAACCATTGGTCGATGTCCGAGGGAGCGGCGCGATAGGGAGCTTCGCCCTGCACGTACACCCGCTTCACCCGGCCGCGATCGATAAAGTCGTTGACGTAGCGACCGCCCCACGCCGTCGAGAGCGTCGAGTTGACGTCATTTGAGGAGAGGCCGAGCGCGGCGAGACGCTGCTGGTCGAAATTGACCTTGAGGCTGGCGACGTCCGGTAGTTCGCTGAGCCGCACCTGCGCTAGCACAGGGTTCGCGTTGGCGGCGGCGAGCAATCGGTCGCGCGCGGCAGCGAACTCTTCGCGGCTCATGCCGCTGGTGTTCTGGAGCTCCATGGTGAAGCCGGCGGATTGGCCGAGGCCGCGGATCGCCGCCGGAACCAGCGCGAAGACCTGCGCGTCACGCAGACCGCGGAACGCACCGGATGCGCGGTCGACGATCGCCTTCGCGCTGTTCTTCGATCCCTTGCGCTGATGGAACGGCGACAGGTTTACATAGGCCTGCCCGGTATTCTGCCCGGAAAGCCCGCCGCCACCGCCGGTGACTGCAAAGAAGGTGTGCACATTCTTGTTTTCGGCGCCTTGCAGAAAATAGTGCTCGACCGCTTGCTCGACTTGCTGAGTCCGGCCGAACGTCGCTCCTGCCGGTAGGCGGAACTGCACCGAGGCATTCCCTTGATCCTCCGCGGGGATGAACCCCGTGGGAAGCCTCATGAACAAGAAGATCAGGAGCACACATACGACAGCGTAGATCGCGAGAAAGAGCCACTTGCGGTCCACGACTTTGCCCACGCTGCCGACGTACCAGTCGATTAACCGCTGGAAGCTGGAATTGAACTTCTGCCGTGCGGTTTCCACGGAATGCGCGAACCCCGGCGCCCTCTTGCCCAGCCATGTCTCTTCGACGCTCGCATGCTTCCGCCTGAGTACGTGGGCGGCGAGGGAGGGGCTGAAGGTCAGTGCCAGCAGAACCGACAGTGCCATCGCCGAAACGATCGTCGCCGAGAACTGGCGGTAGATGACGCCGGTCGAACCGCCGAAGAAAACCATCGGCAGGAACACGGCGGAGAGCACCAGAGCGATAGCGACCAGCGCCATCTGGATCTGGTTCATCGACACAATCGTCGCTTCCTTGGTGGAAAGCTCCGGGTGGTCGTGCAGGATGCGTTCGACGTTCTCGACGACCACGATCGCGTCGTCGACCAGCAACCCGACGGCAAGGACCAGGCCGAACAGAGTCAGCGTGTTGATCGAGAAACCGAGAATGTAGAGCATCCCGAAGGTGCCGAGCAGGACGACAGGGATGGCGATTCCGGGGATGAGTGTGGCGCGCCAGCTCTGCAGGAAGAGGAACATGACGAGTATGACGAGCACCATCGCTTCCGCGAGCGTCTTCACGACCTCGATCACCGATAGCTTGATGAAGTCGGAGCTGTCGTTGGCGTAGGCGACGGCGTACCCAGGCGGCATCCGGTTCACGACCTGCGCCATCGTGGCCTTGACCAGCTTGGAGGTCGTCAGCGCGTTGGCGCCCGGCTCGAGGAAGATTCCGATACCGGCCCCGGGGTGGCCGTTGATTCGGATGGTGGCGGAGTAATTTTCGGCCCCAAGCTCGACCCGCGCGACATCGGACAAGAGGACGCGGGCGCCGGATGGATCTGACTTCACAATGATGTTGCGGAACTGCTCGGCGTTCTGCAGCCGCGACTGCGCCGTCACGGTGGCATTGAGCATCTGTCCCTGCGGCTGCGGCATTCCCCCGATCTCGCCCGCGGCGACATCGACATTCTGGTTCTGGATCGCGGTGATGACGTCGCTCGGCATCAGCTGGAAGCTCGACAGCCTGGCCGGGTCGAGCCAGATGCGCATGGCATATTGTGAACCGAAGACGTTGACGTCGCCGACTCCAGGAATGCGCGACAATTGGTCCTGGATGTTGCTGGCGAGCCAGTCGGAGACGTCGACGTTGGTGCTCTTGTCGCTTTCGTCATAGACGCCGACGATCATCAGGAAGTCGGGCGAGCCCTTGGTGACGGTCACGCCCTGCTGCTGAACCTGGGTCGGGAGCCTGGCGACGGCCTGCTGGACTTTGTTCTGGACCTGCACCTGGGCAATATCCGGATCCACGCTTTTGTCGAACACGGCGGTGATCGAGGCCTGCCCACGCGAGCTCGACGAGGCACTGAAGTAGAGCAGGCCGTCGAGGCCCGTCAGAGTTTGTTCGATCACCTGCGTGACGCTGCTATCAAGGGTTGCGGCAGAGGCGCCGGGGTAGGTCGCACGAACGTTGATCTGAGTCGGCGCGACATCGGGATATTGCCCGACCGGCAGCGAAAAGATCGCGCCGATTCCGCTGAGCGAGATGATGATCGCCAGAACCCAGGCGAAGATCGGCCGTTCGATGAAAATCCGTGCCATCGGTGGGTTTAGCCGCCCCGCTTTCCGGCAGATCCGGCCTTCGTCGCTCCGGGCGGCGGCGCCTTGACCGGTTGGGGTGCGCTTTGCGGAACCGGCTTGATCGGAACGCCGTCGCGCAGGTTCGCGGTGCCCTGCGTGATCACCTTTTCGCCTGGAGCGAGGCCCTGTGTGACAACCCAGTAAGGACCCTGAGTGCGATCGGCGACGATCGTCCGTTGCACCGCGCGATTACCGGGTCCGACGACAAACAGCGTGGCAATCCCCTGCGGATCGCGCGACACGGCTTGCTGCGGCACGAGGAAGGCCGAGGTGTCGATTGCCTGGGCGAACTGCGCCGTCACGAACATCCCTGGCAACAAAATCGACTGAGGATTGGCAAAGCGCGCCCGCAGAGTGACGGTGCCGGTGTTCTGATTGACGAGCACCTGGCTAAACTCGACCGTTCCCGAATAATCGTAATAAGAACCGTCGGGCAGCTTGAGCCGCACCTGGGCGCTGGTGGGCACCGCTCCGGGTTGAGCCAGCGCCTTGCGCAAGGCGAGCAGGTCGGCGGCGGATTCCTGGATATCGACGAAGACGGGATCGAGCCGAGTGATCGTGGTCAAGGCGTCCGTTTGATTGGCGGTTACCAGCGCGCCCTCGGTGACAGCGGAGAGGCCGATCCTGCCGGTGATCGGCGCCGGCACCCGGGTGAACCGTAAGTTGATCTGGGCGGCCCGGAGAGTCGCCGCGTTCTGCGCAATCGCGGCATCGGCTTGCCGCGCCTGGGCGACGGCGTTGGTATAGTCCTGCTTGGAGATCGCCTGCTGAGCGACGAGGGGCCGGTAGCGGGCCGCGAGCGTCCGCGCGGCCTCAGCGCTCGCCCGGGCGCTTTGGAGGTTGGCGGCGGCCTGGGCGGCCTGCGCCGAATAGATACTGGGATCGATTTGATAGAGGGTCTGGCCCTGGCGCACGATCGAGCCTTCGCGAAAAAGCCGGCGGAGGATCACGCCGGAGACCTGCGGACGGACGTCGGAGGCCTGGTAAGCCGAGACCCGGCCGGGGAGATCCTGCACGATCGGCGCGCTACCCTGTTCAACGACGACGTATCCGACCTGGGTCGGGCCCATCGCCCCGCCGGGGCCGCCTCGTCCGCCGGACCGGCCTTTCGGATCGCTGTTGCCGCACGCGCTCAGCACCAGAACGGCTGCAAGGAGAAAGGCCGAACGGCATCGCATCGGAGGGGTGAGTCGAATCGTCGTCACGCTGAAGCGCACTTTCTCCTAAGAGCTTGGATTGCAAGCCCGCTGCCCGTGGGCCGCCGGACATGAACTGTCGTGGGCGGCTAGGTGAACTCTTGGCGAGCTTGACCCCCTTGTTCGACGAACGGCCTCCACCGCCCGACCAAGACTGGGGTATCGGCTGCGTCCTCGCGCCGGGCGTGTGGCGCCGCTCGCCGAGCAGCGTGCCCTGAAAGCCAGTCCAGGTCGAAAGAGGACGCTAAGAAACGGTGAGGGATTCCGTGTGGCCCAGGCCCTGGGTGTAATCGAGCACCGACACATGCCGGCACCGCGCGATCATTGTCGCCACGGCAGCGGTTTGGGGAGGGGCGAGGTCGGTAAGATTGGGGTGCCTCTTCGCGAGGAGATTCCAGGCGGCGCTCCGCTCGGCAAGATCGGTGATCTCCTGGGCCTCGCAGCCTGCATAGACGGCCTTGATCAGGCGGATTTCCGAAGGCTCATTGCCGACGGTGACGGCGATGCGGTTATCGCGCGCGATGTTCGCGAATTTCTGGCTGTCCCGGTAAATCAGGAAGTAGAGGGACCAACCTTCGTTCGCATAGCCGACGATCGTCGCCTGCGGCCAACCGTCCGGACGAACAGTCGCGATCGTCATGGTTCTGTTGGCGTCGAGAATTTCGAGCGCGGGTTGTTCCATCGCAAATCCTTCGCCTTGCTGCGCGGCCTCCGTCTCTCCCTATCTCAAGGCGAGCGCCGCGGCATCCCCGCCCGAACGTACGCAATGAGGGACCAGATATCCTTTTGCGAGAGCTTCCCTTTGAAGGCAGGCATGTCAGACTCGAATTGCCGTCCGCCTTCGGCGATCGTCCAGTACATGTAAGGCTGAGACCGACCTTTTGGCGTATTTCGCAGCCATTCCAGATCCGCGGGAGCAGGTACGAGAGCGAAAGCTTCCGGGCCGGTTCCTTGCCCATTCCAGCCGTGGCAGGACGCGCAATGCTGGTCGAACACCCGCGCGCCCCGGCTGAGCTTCGCGCGCGTGTCCGGCAGCCGATCGCGGGCGTTAGCATAGGCGGGCGGAAGCCCGTTCATGACCACGTGCTGTTTGCGGGCGATGTTCGCGGCCCACCTGGGTGGCCCTTCGTCGGACTGAGCGGCTGCAGCAGCCAGGGGGAGGGCGATGACAGCAAGTGCGACGGCATAGCGGATCATATTGGTCTTCAACCGGAATTTGGAGGGCGGGCGCGGCAGCATACAGTACGAGGAGCAGGCGGCAATGCCGAGCAGCACCGACGACGGCGCCCGAACCTGGCATTTCCCGCAGTCGGTCGAAAGCGACACCGCTGGCGGATCAAAGCCATGGGGCAAGTGCGAACGCCAGGAACAGTCCCGAGGCGCCAAACATCACCGCGGTTGCAACCCAGCCTAGCACCATCGTGCGGTTGGAAACCGACAGCCGACCCATGGCGCGTGGATTACGCACGATGAGCATCATCACGGCCATCAAGGGGGCGGCGAGAATACCGTTGACGACAGCTGCCCAATAGAGCGCTCGGGCCGGATCGATTCCGATTCCGTTCAGCGCCGCGCCCGCCAAGGTGGTGATTGCGATCGTTGCGTAGAATAGCCGCGCGCTAAGCGGCTTGGCATCAAGACTGCCCGGAAGCCCCGCCATCTCTGAAACGGCATAGGCGGCCGATCCGGCCAGCACCGGCACGGCCAGCAGTCCCGTGCCGATGATGCCAATGGCGAACATCGCAAAGGCGAACTGCCCGGCAATCGGTCGGAGCGCTTCGGCCGCCTGCTGCGAGGTTGCGATGTCCCGAATGCCGTTTGCGTGTAACGTCGCTGCGGTCGCGAACACGATGGCAAGGCTGACGATCGTACTGAAAGCCATGCCCGTAAGCGTGTCGACGCGGATCCGTCTGAGCTCGGGTCCAGCGCTGCGCGGGGTGATGCAAAGCGGCTTAATATGGTGCCTTCGCTGCTCTTCGATTTCCTGACCCGCCTGCCAGAAAAACAGATACGGGCTGATGGTCGTGCCGAGGATCGCCACCAGCGCCGTCGCATAAGCCGCATTCCATTGCAGTTCAGGTACAACCAGTGAGCGTAGCGCATGCGGCCAGGGCACGTGAGCGACCATAACGACGCCAACGTAGGTAAAGAGCGTCAGCGTGGTCCATTTCAGTACGGACGCATATCGCGGATAGCTGAGGCCGACTTCGAGACCGATGCAGAGAATGCCAAAAAGCAGCGTGTAGAGCTCACCATTTCCGCCAATCAGCAGGGCCATGGCCGCGCCCATCGCGCTCAGGTCAGCGCCCAAATTGACGACATTGGCAATCAGGAGCAGCGAGACCATCGGCCACAGCGCGCTTCGATAATGTTTTTTCAAATTGCGGGCGATGCCAACCCCAGTGACGCGCCCGATCTCCGCGGCGACCTCCTGAATGACGACCATTAGCGGGAAGCTCAGTACGAATGTCCAAGCGAGCCCGTAACCAAACTCGGCGCCGATCTGGCTGTGGGTGCCGATCCCGCTCGGATCGTCGTCGGCTGCGCCGGTAATGAGGCCGGGACCGAGCGTTCGAAGGAATGATCGAGTGCGGCCCGTTCGCGTTTCAAGTTGCTTCACAGCCGACATTGGCGAACACTGGCTGCCGAACGTTGTCAGGGCAACTGCCGCTGAACTTCGTCGGGCGAACAGCGGTGTCGCGGCAACCATCGTCGCCTTGCTAGTGAACGGGCAGCGGCAAGATATGCGGAGACGTTAAATGCTACTCCAGCTGGTCCTCGCGACAGTCATGGTGATCATGACGGTGCTGGTTCATCTGTTTGGCCTCGCGATGCTGATGCGTGTACTTCGCTCGCATACGCGTATCTTTCGCAAGCTGACGATCATGCCCCTCACATTGCTGCTTGCGGCGACGATTGGAATCATCGGAATTCATACGCTGGAAATCTGGCTCTACGCGCTTCTGTACCTGCAGCTCGGGACTTTCAGCCATTTCGAGCAGGCGTTGTACTTCTCAACCGTGACTTATGCCACGATCGGCTATGGCGACGTGCTGATGCCGCATGCTTGGAGAATCCTCGGAGCGATCGAAGGGGCGGCGGGGATTATCATGCTGGGCTGGTCGACGGCGTTCCTCATTTCTCTCCTGACCCAGCTGAAATTGATAGGGCACGACTGGCTGAGCATGACCAAGGTGGAAAGGCCATGAAGGACAAGGCAATCAAGATCCTCGATGGCAGCCGTCATTCGTCTTGTGCGGCGAAGGCAAGCCGAAGCGCTTCCGACAGGCTCCTTACGCCAAGCTGGGCCATCAGTCAGGGCGTCGGTCAGGGGCGGGTGTGAACGACAGCGCGATCCTCTCAAGACCGATGATCGACGGCTTCGGCCGACAGATCACCTATGTGCGCATGTCGGTAACCGACCGTTGCGACCTTCGCTGCCGCTACTGCATGACCGAGAAGATGACCTTCCTGCCGAGGAAGGACGTGCTTAGCTTCGAGGAGCTCGTCGATTTGGCGGACATCTTCATCGCGCGCGGCGTGCGGCGAATCCGCCTGACCGGGGGCGAGCCGCTGGTGCGCAAGGGCGTCGATCAGCTAATCCGGCAACTGGGCAAACGCGTCGGCAACGGTCTCGACGAGCTGACCATGACGACTAACGGCACGCAGCTCGCGCTGCATGCCTTAATGCTGTTCGACGCCGGCATCCGGCGGATCAATGTCAGCCTGGACAGCCGCGAGCCCGAACGGTTTCGACACATCACGCGAAGGGGCGATCTCGCGCAGGTGCTGCGCGGTATCGACGCCGCGGCGAGCGCGGGGATGAAAATCAAAATCAACATGGTCGCGCTCGCCGGGCTCAACGCGGACGAGATCGCCCCGATGCTACTCTGGTGCGGCGACCGGGGCTTCGATCTGACCTTGATCGAAACAATGCCGCTTGGCGAAGTGGAAGACGACCGCACCGAGCATTATTTGCCGCTGAGTGATGTTCGAGCGAGGCTGGAACGGCAATTCCGGCTGATTCCGTCGCTGGCGCGCACCGGCGGGCCCGCCCGCTATTTTGAGGTTGACGGGATGGGTATCCGAATCGGCTTCATCACGCCGCTGACGGAAAATTTCTGCGATGGCTGCAACCGTATCCGTGTCGCGGCGACGGGAACGGTCTATGGCTGCCTCGGTCATGATCAGAAGGTCGAGCTGCGCGATTTCCTGCGCGGCGGAGGAGCGCCGGCGGTCACGTCGGCTCTCGACCAGCTGCTCGCCGGAAAGCCCGAACGCCACCAATTCAGCATCGACGCGGCCAAGCCCGCGGTCGCGAGGCATATGAATATGACGGGCGGCTAGCCGCTGCGACAAATGATTTGAATCAACGCGGACTGTTGAGGAAGCGGCGAATGCAGCTGCGGAGGTTCGGCACCCGCTCCCCGCCCGGCCGATTCCTCTCGCGACTAAGCCCCGGATCGCCCGTGCTTCACGGCCGGGGCTTTTTTCGTTGTCCGAAGGATCAGATCCGCGCGCCGTTTCCTATAACCCTGCTGCTCGAACTTCGCAGGTCGCCTTTCGCCAACAGCGGCATGGCGACCGCAGAGCATTCGAACGCGGCCGAAATCGGGTCGAGAGCATGGATTAGAGCCTGTTTGGCCGGCTGTTTTCGGCTCAGCTCGAAGCTGACCAGCCTGGCAACCGCAAGCACCCGGGCCATGTGCGGCCGCTTCACGACCTCATAGGTGGCAAGCCCGTGCACGGAGCCATCACCGGCCCGTGCGACGAGAACTCCGCCTCCGCGTCCGATCAGTTCTACCGCTTCGGTCTCCCACCATTCGGGAAGCGAGTCTCCGCCGGTGATCTGGACGAACGCTCTCGCCTCGGCGAGTTGATCTTCGCGCAAATGCTCGACGGTGAAATGCGGCATGGCGGCTTTACCTCACGCTCGTGAGTAAGGGACAATCCTTATTCGGCGATGAGCCAGATCACCTTAGGGAATGATCTGCATCACAACGGACAAGGGATCGAACCAGTGCTCACGCCGGCCGACCCTCACTTGGAACCATTGCCGATCGGTCATCCCTGCCAGGGCTGCGAGGCGCGCAGCAAAGCGCTTTGCGGCGTGCTCGACTGCGCCAACCTCGCCCAACTCAAGAATCTCGGCTGGACATTAACGCTCGCGCCCGGACAGCCCCTGTTCCACGAAGGTGATCCTGCGACGCGGGTGTTCACACTGACCAAGGGCACACTCAAGCTCTACAAGCTGCTTGCCGACGGCCGGCGCCAGGTGACCGGCTTCATGCATCCCGGCGATTTCCTCGGCATCAGTATCGATGACGAGCATGCGTTCAGCTCCGAAGCACTCGAAACTGCTCAGCTTTGCTGGTTTCCGCGCCGCCGCTTCGATGACTTCCTCGAGGAGCATTCATCGATGGAGCGGGCGCTCTATCGGATGGCCGCGCACGAGCTCGCCGCGGCCCAACAGCAGCTGGTGCTGCTCGGGCGCAAGACCGCAACCGAAAGGCTCGCAAGCTTTCTTCTGATTCTCGCAGCGCGGGCCGAACGTGCGGCGGGCGCCATGACGAATGTCGTGCATCTGCCGATGAGCCGCCTGGATATCGCCGATTATCTCGGCCTCACCAAGGAGACGGTAAGCCGGGTCCTGTCCGCGCTGAAGGGTCAACGCATGATCCGGTTGCAGGCGATGGACAGGATCGAGATCCTCGACCGCGAGGCATTGAAGCAATGCGCCGAAGGCGGCGCTTGAGCGGGGCACAGGAACAACACTAGGTTCGGCAAATGGACCCGACGACCGTCGCGCTGCTGGCGATCCTGTTCGCGCTCGGCGCGGCGCTCTATTCGAGTGTCGGGCATGGCGGCGCGTCGGCCTACATCGCGGCGATGGTACTGTTCTCGGTCGCGCCCGAGACGATGAAGCCGACAGCGCTGGCGCTGAACCTGCTGGTCGCGGGCTTTGGCGCATGGCGCTACTGGAGCCGCGGCCTTTCCAACTGGAAGCTGGTGCTCGCCTTCGCCATCACGGCCACGCCGGCGGCATTCATCGGCGGGGGAATTCACCTGCCGGCGATTTATTACAAACCGCTGGTCGGAATTTTTCTGTGGCTCGCTGCGGCGCGCCTTCTATGGCAGCCCCGGGCGCTTGCGGAGCGGGAGGTGCGGGCGCCATCGCTCTGGATCACCTTGCCTGCCGGTGCGGTGCTCGGCCTGCTCGCCGGCCTGACCGGAACGGGCGGCGGAATCTTTCTGAGCCCGCTCATCATCCTGATGGCCTGGGAGGAGCCGCGGCACACGTCGGGCGTGGTGGCAGCCTTCATCTTCCTCAACTCCGCCGCCGGGCTTGCGGGCAATGCGGCTTCGGTTGGCCATTTGCCGCATGAGTTGCCCGTCTTCATGGCGGCGGTCGGCGCGGGCGCCCTGATCGGCACGTGGCTCGGCGTCGAGCGGCTGCCGCGCCCGTGGCTGCTTCGAACCCTCGGCCTGGTCCTCTCAATCGCGGGCGCGAAGCTTCTGTTCGCATGAGGAAACGCCCGGCGAGCTAAAACTCAACCGTTTCGACCAATTCGCCCGGCTCTACCGCCGGCGCATAAGCTCGCTGGCGGACGAGCAACTCGGCTTGCGCAAGCATTTTCTGGGCGCTGGAATCCTGGTTTGACAGGATTTCGACCGAGCTTCCGTTCCACTTCGCCCGATGGAAAGTCTCGCGGGCTCCGCATTCCTCGAGTGCGCCGACGAGCGGCGCGGAGCGCCAAGCGAGCGCCGCTGCGATCGGCCGGCCGGACAAGCGCGCGAGCAGTGACACGAGCAGCAAACGCGCAGTGACCAGGGCGGAGGTGGGATTGCCCGGAAGTCCGATGACCAGCGCCTTGCCGGCCCGCCCGAGCCATATCGGCTTACCCGGCTTGATCGCCACTTTCGAGAAGATCAGCTCGAGCCCCGAAGGCTGGAACATGAACTTGGCGAAGTCCTTCTCTCCGACCGAGGCACCACCCGTGACCACGACCAAATCCGAATCCCTGATGGCGAGGGCGGCGGCTTTCTGCATCTCGCCGAGCCGGTCCGCGAGTCGAACCGAGCCTAGAAATTCGGCCGACCATTCAGCCGCCATGGCGGCGATGCCGAAGGACACGCTCTCCGGGATGGCTCCAGGGATGTCTCGCGCTGTCCCTGGGTCCATGAGTTCGTCGCCCGTAGCGAGAAGCATAACTCGCGGCCTTTTCCACACGCACAGCTCGTCCAGATCGGCCGCGGCAGCAGCGACGAGCGACCGCGGATCGAGGCGGGCGCCGGCGTCGAGCAACGTTTCGCCGCACTCGAAATCGGAGCCGGCCCGGCGAATGTGCCGCTCGGCCGGCAAAGGCTGGTCGAAATGCGCTTCGGATCCGCGCCGCTCGACCAACTCCTGGATGACGACCCGGTCGGCACCCGCCGGAACTGCCGCGCCCGTAAAGATCCTCACGCATTCGCCGCTGCCCAGCGGCTGGTTACAGGGCGCTCCGGGGAAGGATTCGCCGACGATCCGCAGAACTGCGGGGAGCTGTGCAAAGTCCGCTTCGCGCAGCGCATATCCGTCCATCGCCGATGCATCGAACGGCGGCGAACGGACCTGCGCCACGACCGGTTCTGCAAGGGTTCGGCCATGCGCCTGCTCGAGAGGGGCGATTTCGGTTGAGAGCGGACCGGCATTGGCGTCGATCAGCGCGACCGCCTCGTCGAAACTGATCATCCGCGCTGCCAGTCGCCCGACTTGCCGCCGCTCTTTGAGGTGACTTCAATCCCGCCGATCATCATCGTGCGGTCGACAGCCTTGAGCATGTCGAACAGGGTCAGGCATGCGACCGATACGGCGGTCAGTGCCTCCATCTCGACGCCGGTGACTGCACTGGTCCGAACCTCCGAACGCAAGCGGAAGCCAGGAAGCGTGTCATCAATCTCGATGCGCACCTCGATCTTGGTGAGCGGCAGCGGATGGCACAAGGGAATCAGATCGGCGGTGCGCTTGGCGGCCATGATCCCCGCGAGCTCGGCCGTCTGGACCACCGCGCCCTTCGGCGTCGTTCCGGCGCGCACTTGCCCCAGTGTATCGTGCCGGCAAGTGAGCGTACCCGCGGCGGTGGCAGTCCGCGCGGTTACCGCCTTGTCGGACACGTCGACCATTCTTGCCCGTCCGCTGTCGTCGAGATGCGTGAGACCGCTCATCCGCATAGTTCCCGCAGGCGCGGGACCTGGCTGGCCAGCGAACACGGGCGGTAGCGGCTGTCGAGCTCGTGGGCGAGGATCAGGTCCCAGCCGTCGCGACACGCGCCAGTGGAGCCCGGCAAACAGAAGATGAATGTGTCCTCGATTTGTCCGGCCAAGGCGCGAGACTGCAGGGTCGACAGGCCCACCGTTCCGTTGCTCGCCTGGTGGAACAGGATGGAAAAACCGTCCATCTCGCGCCGCAACAGGGGCTTCACCGCTTCCGGTGTGACGTCCCGTGGGGCGAAGCCGGTTCCGCCAGTCGAGATGATCACGTCGACAACTTCGTCGGTGACCCAGGCAGTTACGGTTTCGCGGATCACGTCAACGGAGTCGCGAACGATGGCTTTCCCGGCCAGTTCATGCCCAGCGGCCGTCAGCCGCTCGACGAGCAAGCCGCCCGATGTGTCGGTGTCCTCCGTCCGGCTGTCGGAGATGGTGAGCACGGCGATGCGCAGCGGATAGAAGGTTAGCTTTTCGTCGATTCCCGCCACGCGCTCAGCCCCAGCGGCTATTATCGGCGTAATCGCCATCGGTCGGCTCGATCCATTCCGACCCCTGTTCTCCGGTCTCGCGCTTCCAGAACACGGCATTGGTCTTCAACCGGTCCATCAGATAGTCGGCGCACTCGAACGCCGCGCGCCGGTGCGCCGATGAGGCTCCAGCGAAGACGATGGGCTCGCCCGGAGCAACGACGCCGCAACGGTGCACCACTCGAATATGGCTCGCTTCGAACCTCGCCGCGGCGGCGGCTGCGATATCCTCAAGCGATTGGCGGGTGAGGACCGGATGATGCTCCAGCACCAGCGCCTGCAGTGGCGTCCCTGCCCTGGAGTGAGAACGGGCAAGGCCGACGAAGCTCACCACTGCTCCCTCGCCGCTGACGTCGCGCAACAGCTCGCCCAGCTCCTTTGGCGGGTCGAGTGAATGCTCTTCGAGCCGAGCGACGACGCTCATCCGCCCGACACCGGGGGAAGAAACTCGACAATTTCGGTCTCTGCCAAAACATAATCGTCCAGGACCAGTGCATTGCCAACGCAAGCCAGCGCTCGCTTGTTGCGCAGCGGTTGTTCGGCTTCGGGATGCTCGGCGATGAGCCGCTCCCGAAGCTGTGCGACCGAACAACCGGGCTGAGCCCTGGTTTCCAGCTCCGGCCCGATCACCTCGGCCAACCGGCCATAGAACAGGACTTTCACGCATCACCTCGAATTGGGTCTTGCGGATCTGCTCTTGTCTTCACGGAAGCTTCCGTCAACCGATCCCAGAGCGTGCCGAGAAGAGCCTTTCGGCGAAACCGGCTGGGGCCGGGGAGTCGCCGGAAGCTATTCGAGAAGAAAATGGTGGACGCACTAGGCGGACATTGGCCGCTTAGATCTGCTCTCGACCCAAAGCTGACATTGGCGGCCTAGGTCTTGCCACGGCTCCACAGAGCAGCGGGTCCGAGCGACGAATTGACCCCCGTTGGCGCTCATCCGATCACGGGCCACGTTGTCTAGTCAACAACTAGGGTATAGCTCTGCTGATCATCGATTCGCCGATCGGGGCTTGCGCACAGGAAGGCTCAAAGATGCCGGAGTTCGACCTTGTTTCAATCCTTCCATTCATCACTGCGGGGTTCGTCGCGCAGCTGATCGACGGGGCGCTCGGAATGGCGTTCGGCGTGATCTCTACGACCCTCCTCGTGACTCTGGGCGTGCCGCCGGCGGCCGCGTCTGCGAGCGTGCACACGGTCGAATGCGCGACCACGGGCGTGTCGGGGGTCAGCCACATGATTCACAAGAATGTGGACTGGAAGATGCTGCTCCGGCTGGCGCTGCCCGGTGTCATCGGCGCGGCACTCGGCGCTTACGTGCTCAGCAATATCGACGCCTCGAGCGCGAAACCCTTCGTTCTTGCTTATCTGGCGGGGATCGGCATCTACTTGGTCTTCCGCGCCATCCGCTATCCGCCCACGCACAAGGCGCCGCGCATCATCGAGCCGCTCGGCCTTGCCGGCGGGTTCCTGGACGCCGCCGGCGGCGGCGGCTGGGGCCCCGTGGTAACCGGCAATCTGCTCGTCCAGGGGGCAGAGCCCCGGCGGACGATCGGCACCGTCAACACGGCCGAGTTCCTCGTGACCGTAACCGCGTCGGCGACCTTCATCGCGACGCTCGGCTGGCAGGCGTTCACTATCGCCACGCTTGGCCTGCTCATCGGCGGCGTGGCCGCCGCGCCGCTTGCGGCGGTTGTAGCGCGTCGGGTGAGCCCAAGGCCGCTGCTGCTGATGGTCGGCGTCGTGCTGACTGCAACCAGCGCCTACGGCATCTACCGCGCTCTCGGGTAGCCCCCAGCGGAGGAGAGGGATGATGTTCAATTTGCCCCCGCCCGATCCCGCGTTCGAGATAGTGCTTGCAAGCCGAGGGATGTCGAAGGGCATTACCCAGACCGAAGGGCCGCAAATCGTGGCCAAGCCGTCGCTTCGTGTCGGCGACCTCCAAGTCGGCGCGCAGTGGAAGAACGTGAGCTCGAGAACTGCGAAGGGGGAGGCCGCGCTGTTCGTCAACGGCTCGCGCGAGCTCGGCTCGCTGCATGTCAGCGCCGGAGCCGCGTACAAGTTCCAGACGGGCGTGCGCGGCCCCACTGACTCCGCATCCTGGGAGTTCAACAGCGTGCTGAGCCGCAAGTTTGGGCCGGTGACCGCGCGCGTCATTGCGATCTACAGCCCGAACGATCTCGGCCGCGCGCGCAAGTCCCTGTTCGTCGAGGGCGGGCCATCCGTGCAGCTCCGGCAAGGCTGGTCCGTGTCCGCCGCCGCGGGGCGTCGCTCGCGCAGGGGCGGCGTCGACTACACCGCCTGGCATGCGGGCGTCAGCAAGGCGATCAAGCTGTTGCAGCTCGATATGCGCTATTACGGCACGAACCGCTCGGAAGCGGGCGAGATTTACAAGGGACGCATCGTCGGATCGATCAGGTTCAGTTTCTGAGATGGGAGCGCGCTAAGGTTCCCGACGGGTTGCGGCTCGCGGAAGGTGCCGAGCCATACCGCCGCTGCGGACGGGCGGTGGCGCTCCGGCTCAGCGCGGTCCGGTAGCGAAGTGTCCGCTTTCCACCCAAAGGGCGGTCCACAGCAACCGAAACACGACGCCTGGCGGGCGATCCGCTGATCAGCCGTCCAGCGGGTGGGCGACCGCGCCTCTGATTGCCGCGGCCGTCGCGTTCCGCATCATGCTGGTAGCCTTCGTTTGGCTCCGCCGCAGACGCCGGCGGCCATCACCGCAGCCTTGAAACAATATTAGGAAATACTAAATTACTGCCGTGGAGAATGGTGTGAGCCCTGTTTTTTTAGGTACGTTCGAGGGTCAGGCTGGCCACGCCGCGAGCTTGTTGAAGGCCATGTCGAACGAGAGCCGGTTGCTGGTGCTCTGCTATCTTGCAGATGAGGGCGAACTCTCCGTCGGCCAGCTCGGCGATCGGGTTGGCCTCAGCCAGTCGGCATTATCGCAACATCTGGCGAAGCTTCGGGAGGAAGGGCTCGTCGCCACCCGAAAGGAGGCGCAGACCGTCTTCTATCGCGTGTGCGATCCCAAGGCAGGCGAGGTCCTTGCCTTGCTCCACGATCTTTTCTGCCCCGATCTCGGCCGCGATGCGGCGCTCAAACCATCCGGAGAATAACATGCAAGCCGATCCGCATCTCGAAAATGCTGTCGCGCAGGTCACTGCGGTCCTGGAAGGAAAGCTCCACGCGCCGCAGGTCAAAGCCTTCTTCGACGAGCCGACCTTTACGGCGAGCTACGTCGTCAGCGATGCCGCCACCAATAAGGCCGCGATCATCGACAGCGTCTGGAACTTCGACCAGGCGTCGGGCCGGACGACCTTTGAATCTGCCGACGCGATCATCGCCTACGTCGAAACCGAAGGCCTGGACGTCGACTGGATACTCGAGACCCACGCTCACGCCGACCATCTCTCGGCGGCCCCCTACCTGCAGGAAAAGCTTGGCGGGAAGCTGGCCATCGGGCGCGAGATCGTCACGGTGCAAGGCGTCTTCGGCAAGATTTTCAACGAGGGCACCGAATTCGCTCGCGACGGATCGCAGTTCGACCGGCTGCTCGCCGACGGCGACACGCTGAAGATTGGCAATATCCCGCTGATCGCTCTTCACGTCCCCGGCCACACGCCGGCCGACATGGCTTACGTCGTCGGCGACGCGCTGTTCACTGGGGACACCATGTTCATGCCCGATTACGGGTCGGCCCGTGCTGATTTCCCGGGCGGCGACGCGCGCCAGCTTTACCGGTCGGTTCGTCGACTGATGGAGTTGCCCGACCCAACGCGGGTCTTCCTGTGTCACGATTACAAGGCGCCGAACCGCGACGATTTTGCATGGGAAACCACCATGCTCGTCGAGCGCACCAGCAACGTCCACATCCACGAAGGCGTCAGCGAGGACGCGTTTGTCGAGATGCGAACGAAGCGGGACGCGACCCTGGCGATGCCGAAACTCATCTTGCCCTCGCTGCAGGTCAACATCCGCGCTGGGCATCTGCCGCCGCCGGACGAGAATGGGGTGCGCTACCTCAAACTGCCGGTAAACCAGCTGTGAGCTTCGACGCATTCCCTTACGCGCAGCCGCTGCACGGACTGATCGGCGGCATCCTGATTGGTCTCGCCGCCGCGATGATGCTGCTTGGCGCCGGCCGCATTGCCGGGGTGTCTGGGATCGCCGCCCGCGCGACCGGGATCAGCGGCGGCGATATGTCGATGACCAGCGCGTGGGGCTTCCTCGCCGGATTGCCCCTGGGCGCATTGGCCATCGCTTTGACGACAGACTGGAAAGCGGCCGGGTTCGCGTCCTGGCCAGTTCTGGTTATCGCCGGCCTGCTCGTGGGGTTTGGAACGCGTATGGGCAGTGGCTGCACCAGTGGGCATGGCGTGTGCGGCGTCAGCCGCTTTTCGCAGCGTTCGATGCTGGCAACCGCGACCTTCATCACGGCAGGAATCGTCACCGTTTCGCTGATGGGCGCCGGTGGAGGCGCGTCATGAGCATGGCTCGCAAGCTCCTGCCGCCACTCCTTTCCGGGATGCTGTTCGGTGCTGGCCTGACCTTGTCAGGCATGACCGATCCGGCGCGCGTGCGCGGCTTTCTCGACGTGTTCGGACGCTGGGACCCAACGCTCCTGTTCGTGATCGGCGGCGCGGTGATCGTCATGGCAATTGCCTGGCGCATCCAGTCACGGATGAAGTCGCCGCTGTTCGGGCAAAAGTTCTCGCTTCCGGACCGCCGCGACTTGGACGGTCGCCTGATTGCCGGGTCTGCGCTGTTTGGCATTGGCTGGGGCATTGCGGGTCTCTGCCCGGGCCCGGCCGTCGCGTCGCTCGCCTTGTCGCCGCTGTCGGTTCTTCCATTTCTCGTCGCCATGCTGGCCGGCATGGCCGTCCATAACTTATTCCCGGGGCCAATGCTCCGCCCCCAACGTCAAGGAACATGAGCATGAAACCCGCTATTCTGTCGCCCAATCTCAGCGCGTTGCCGCAGCTGTCTGTGGACGACATCGGACAACTGGCCGACCTCGGCTATCGCTCGATCATCGGCAACCGGCCCGATGGCGAAGCTCCAGATCAGCCGACATGGAAGACGATAAAGGCGGCGGCTCGCGCGCGGGGGATGGAAGCGGTTCACATCCCAATAGTCGTCAGCGAGATTAATGCGGCGGACATTCGCGCCTTTCGCGAGGCACTGGAACGCTTGCCCAAGCCGATTGCCGCCTTCTGCCGCACCGGGACGCGCTCGACTTTGCTGTGGGCGCTGGCGAATGAGGAGGGCCTGAGCGCGGATCAGCGGATCGAGATCGCGGGAAACCAAGGATATGACCTCGAACCGTTTCGCGCACTCCTGACCCGGGAGGCGACCAATGCTTAGGCATGACATCGTCATCGTCGGCGGCGGCGCTGCCGGCATTTCCGTGGCGGCGTCCCTGCGTCGCCGTCGGCCCGGCCTGGACATCGCCATTGTCGAGCCGAGTGACACTCATGACTACCAGCCAGGCTTCACCCTGGTCGGCGCCGGCATCTTTACGCCCGAGCAACTGCGGCGGCCGACAGCAAGCCTTATCCCGAACGGGGCGGTGTGGCTCAGGACATCGGCCAAGGCTTTTGAGCCGCAGTCCGATTGCGTGATCCTCGAGGACGGACGCCGGCTGCACTATCGATTGATGATCGTGGCCACGGGCAACCGCCTCGACTTCGACGCTATCGAAGGTCTCTCGGACACGCTCGGCAAGAACGGCGTCACCTCGAATTACCGGTCCGACCTTGCCCCATATACGTGGGAACTGGTGCGCAATCTCGCCAAGGGCCGCGCGCTGTTCACGCAGCCGCCGATGCCGATCAAATGCGCCGGCGCGCCGCAAAAGGCGATGTACCTTTCCTGCAGCGAGTGGGAGCGGCACGGGCGTCTCGACGCGATCGATGTCGAGTTTCACACTGCGGGTGCCGTTTTATTTGGCGTACCAGCCTATGTGCCAGCGCTCGAGAAGACGGTCGAGCGTTATGGGATCGACGTTCAACTGGGCAGCAATCTCATCGCCGTCGACGGACGTACAAGAACGGCGGTTTTCAAGTCGGAAGCCGGCGAAACCACGCGCGAATTCGATATGCTGCACGTCACCCCGCCGCAAAAAAGCTGCAAGGTTGTCGCTGACAGTGAGCTGGCCGACGCGGCTGGCTATGTTGAGGTCGACCAGGCGACGCTCCGTCACACGCGTTTCCCCAATGTCATGGCCCTTGGCGATGCCGGCAGCATGCCCAACGCCAAGACCGCCGCGGCGGTGCGCAAGCAAGCGCCGGTGGTTGCTGTAAACGCGCTCGCCATCCTTGATGGCAAGGAGCCAGCGGCCGCTTACGACGGCTATGGCAGCTGTCCGCTCACGGTCGAGAAGGGAAAGATCATCCTGGCCGAATTCGGCTATGGCGGTGCCTTGCAACCGAGTTTTCCGACGTGGCTGATTGACGGAACCAAGCCGTCGCGCCTTGCCTGGCTTCTCAAGAAGGATCTGCTTCCCACGATCTACTGGGACGCGATGCTCAAGGGCCATGAATGGCTCGCCGCGCCAAAGCCGCTGCAAGACGCATCCCAATGATCGACACGGTGCAGATGGTGCTCGGCGCACTGTCCGGCGCGCTCGTCGGCTTCACCCTCGGTCTCGTCGGCGGTGGTGGTTCAATCCTTGCGGTGCCGCTGATGGTCTATCTCGTGGGGGTGAAGAGCCCGCACGTGGCAATTGGCACCAGTGCGCTTGCCGTGGCAGTGAATGCCGCCCTTGGCGTGTTCAACCACGCGAGGCACGGCACCGTGATCTGGCGCTGCGGGATCATGTATGCCCTTGCTGGAGTCATCGGCGCATTCGTCGGGTCGTCGGCGGGGAAGGCGTTCGATGGACAGCGCCTGCTGTTTCTGTTCGCGATTGTAATGGTCGTGGTTGGCGTTCTCATGCTGCGCAGGCGCAAGAACGTGGGCGTTCCAGGCGCGACATGTGGTCGCGCCAACGCGCCCAAGGTCCTCGGCTATGGCCTTGGCACCGGCGCGTTCTCCGGTTTTTTCGGGATCGGAGGAGGGTTCTTGATCGTCCCGGGTCTGGTCGCCTCGACCGACATGGCCATGATCAATGCTGTGGGAACGAGCTTGGTGGCGGTCACCGCCTTCGGCCTGACAACGGCCGCGAATTACGCCTTTTCGGGGCTGGTCGATTGGATTTTAGCGGGCGTGTTCATCGCTGGCGGTCTGGTGGGCAGTGTCGCCGGCACCAAAGTGGCCAAGCGCATGTCGGGCGCAGGGCACTTGAGCACCATCTTCGCCGCGCTGATCTTCGTTGTCGCCGCCTACATGCTATGGAAGAGCGCGCCAAAGTTCTGATGGACTCCAAAGAGCAGGGCTTGGCGTTGCTCAGTTACTTCCTTGCGCGGCACATACCGGAGCAGCACAAACCTCCATGGCTTCGCGTCGGTGAACGGATGGCGTCCTATTTGCCCTGGGCGGCGCCAAAAGGGAGGCCGGTTTCGGCGACCCTCTAATCTCCAATCAACAGCTTCTTAGAGGCCAGGCACACCGTTTTACGCCCCAGGGTAGCACCACGTAAGGACAGCCGCGTCGGAAGCCTGCGATTTCTGAGGAGCTGCTAAGGTCTCGTTTCGACCCAAAGCGGACATTGGATCGCATTGAGGATTAAAAGGCCCAGTTAGCGTCTCCGAAAATCCGGAACTACGCCGCTTCCACGCCAGTAGTCTTCGAGCCCGACTTCCTCGATCAACTGCGCGAATTGCGCGTCCTGCCACGCTAGCCGCATGGGCGGGAGGAAAAGCGAGCTTGTTTGGCGATCCGCGTCGCCCGCGGCCGGTGCGACTTTGCTCCATGGTCCGCGGCCAAAATAATAGCCGTGTAAAATCGAGAAGGTCGCGACCAAATCGCCGAGAGCCGCACAGGCTTGTGCCGCCGTAAAGACAGCGGCCGGCTGTGACCGAAGGTAATCCAAGCTGTGCCGCACCGCGTCGCTCGGGTTGCCGTGTCCTGCCAGCGCTCCCGCTGTGGCCTCGACGGCCGAGACGAGGCCGGTATGAGTGTTGACGGGCCGCTCCGCTTCATTGTTGAGAACCGCTAGCGCATCCGAAGGCCGGCCGCTGTACATGAGGTATTCGATCCGCGTCCTCCAAACTTGCGGTTGCTGCGGCCAATGTTCGACGGCGAGTTTAAGCGCTTCGTCAGCGCCCTGGAGGTCGCCTGCCGCCCAAAGATCAACTACAACCCGCCTGTCAGCGCCGGGTATGACGAAGCGCTTCCTGTCCGCCCGGATCGAGATTGCGGCGGCTTCATCCCAGCGGCCAACGCTTCCAAGGGTTTCGGATAATAGAAAGCCGAGGAGCGGGATGGGCGGTGTCGGCGCATCTCTTAATGCCGCGCGGTCTGCGTGTTCGGCCGATCGCCAGTGGCGGTACACAGGATTAAGGAGAAGGAGAGCGGCAGTCGCGCGCGGCTCATTGGGCTTAAGCTTGAATGTTTCTGCAGCCGCGGACCGGCTTCGCGAGTCTAGACCGGCCCGGCGCGCAAGCGGAGCTACGCGTTTTAATCCTGCGTAGGCCAGAGCCAATGAACCCCATGCAAGTGCCGAACGCGGGGCTGCCTGCGTTGCCTCCGTCAACAAGGCGACTGCATTGGCCAATGAACCAGCATCATCGGCGGCGAAAACATCATTGTTTTGAAGTGCGTCAATGCCCTTCTGAGTAAGCACTTCCGCTTCCGGGTTGGGCTGCTCTGGCCCTGAGCCCCGCAACCATGCGACGGAGCCGGCGGCAGCAACGGTGACTGCTGCTGCGCCGCCCAGGACTAGCTTGCGTCGATCTATTTGCCGTTGCGGGGCAGGGGGTGGGGGTCCGGCTCTGTCATCGCTCGCGAGCGCGTCGATGCTCTTGCGGACCTGTGCCCAGCCCCAATGAGAATCGCCGCCACGCCACTCTCGCAAATCTGCGCACTGGATTTGATCGAACGGCATCGGGAGGCGCGCATCGTTCACGCGAGCCTGCACGAGCTTGCCGAGTTCACGTGCGCGGTTCGCCTCCGAGCGAACCCATTGGGATTTGGCTGACGCGCTCGACCACAGCACGAGCACGGCCGATGCCGCCTCAAGTTCGCTGGCGATTACGTCAGAATAGGTCCGGTGCGCGGGAAGTTCCCGATCATACCAAACGCGGATACCGGATTTATCTAGCGCTCGCGCGATACGCGCCGCCGCCGCCTCGTCTGCTCTGGCATAGGATAGAAACACATCGGCCAAGCTCGAACCCCTATCGCGGCGATTGTCTTATCCTTTTTGCCGCCTCAGAACAGCCGATTACCGGCAAGGGGTTGAAAGCATACCTAAGCTGCTAGTGTCGGGTTTGGGTGGAAAGCGGACATTAGTTTGCTAGCTGGTGTGCGATGATCTGAAGGTCGATAAGCCGCCCCGTCACCAGCACGCCAGCGGGTGTGCGTCTCAGTCTGATTGTGTCTGTGCTCCATCGCCTCAAGCGACCCCGCGTGCTCACCCATTCGTCACCGCTGCCCGACCGCTCTAAGAAGTGCGACCCATCCAACAGTTCGATCACGCGGCGCTTCTGACCGTGCGCCAGCAAAAGGCTTGAGGGCGTGGACCGTTGCATGGTGAGCATCGCTCCGACGTAGGCTCCCACTCCCATGAAGAGCGCAAGGCGCGAGTTCACGGTCGCAAGCCAAATGAGCGGCAGCGCCGCAAGTGCGAAAAAGATTAGTTGGTCGGCCGCATAGATCGGCAGGAGAGCGCGCCTGATGGCACCGTATGTCGGACGGACAACTCCAGGCTCAGCAGCATAGTCCATTAGGCCAGCGTAGCGCCGAACCTAATGTCCGCAATGGGTCGAAAGCGGACATTAGCTCTCGCGCGCTCTGGAGAGGGCAGGGCAGGCCCGGTAAGTTCAGGTCTGCGGG
>JBDTON010000015.1:0-15549 GCA_039933195.1 Sphingomicrobium sp.
TTGAGGGTGCTTGCCGCGACATCGTCAAACCAAGCGAGTGAAATGGCGGGAGACGCCAAGTCAATCGCCCGTAAGCTCGACGTCGCCTATCTTCTCGAAGGTTCGGTGCAGCGGTCCGGCGACATCATCCGGGTCGCCGCCAACCTGACCAACGGCCGCACCGGCTTCAGCGAATGGTCGCAGCAGGCCGAGCGGCGGCTTGAAGACGTTTTCGCCTTCGAAAGCGAGATTGCGCGGATCGTCTCGAACGCTCTGTCCGTGCGGGTGGCGACCGACGCCCCCGCCCCGGGCGGCACGCGCAATGTACCCGCTTACGAAGCCTATCTGCAGGGCAGGGCGCTGTACAATCTCGCAAAGGACGAAGCGAGCGACCGCCAGGCCAAGGCGGACTATGAGATCGCCATCGCCGCCGACCCCAATTTCGCTCTGGCCCATGCAGCGCTGTCGCGGAGCCTGTCGTCGATCGCCGCCGCATATGCGGAAGCCGGCGAGCTCAAGGCAATCTACGCAAGGGCAATCGATGAGGCTCGGCGCTCAATCGGAATCGCACCGACGTTGGCCGAAGGCCATCTTGCGCTCGGCTATGCTTTGTTCTCCGGTAGGCTGGACGTTCGTGGCGCAAGGCAGTCCTACGACAAGGCATACCAGTATGGCCGCGGCAACGCCGACATCGTCCTGCTCTGTGCGGCGTACATGGCACGAACGCGGCGTTCGCAGGAGGCGCGCGACGCAATCGATTGGGCGCTTGCGCTTGACCCGCTCAACCCCCGCACGCACCGCGCTGCTGGAACCATCGCTTATGCATCCCGCCGCTATGCCGATGCGATCAGGCAAGCCCAGCGAGCACTCGAACTTAACCCGAAAATCTCCAATGCCAATGCTTCCATCGGGGACAGCCTCATGGAACTCGGCAAACTTGCCTACGCGCGAGCGGCCTATCTGAAAGAACCTTCCGCAATGTTCCGCCTGCGCGGACTGGCAGCGTTAGAACATCGCGCCGGTAATCAAGCGGCGGCCGAGAGGGCGTTCGCACAGCTGGTCAGCGAAGTCGGGGACGCGGCGATGTACCAACAGGCCCAAGTGATGGCTCAGTGGGGAAGAGTGGACGACGCGATGGCGAAACTCCAGCGTGCGCGGGCGATCGGCGACTCAGGTCTCAGTATGATCGCGACCGATCCTTTGCTCGACCCGATTTCGCGGGATCCGAGATTTACTCGCTTGGTCAAAGACTTGGGCTTCGAGTGAATCGCACTGTTCGGGGTCTTCGTTTCATGAGACTCTACCTGTTCCACCGTTTGGGAGATCAATCATGATGACTCGGGACGATTTTGGCTTGGGCGCTGGTCCTGAAGACGACGAAGAGGATCGCGGCAGCGACACCGATCGGGGCAGCGACACCGATCGCGGGAGCGACACCGATCGCGGGAGCGACACCGATCGGGGCAGCGATACTGATCGCTAGCGCAGCTCGCTGATCGATGGGTCGGCCGCCATTGCGCGGTGGATCCAGTCGAGGAAGTGATCGCGATCGATCCTGAGGTACACCCCGGCGCTTTCCTCGCGGTAGCAGCCGACGCCGGAATTGACGACGCCAACGAGGACTGGAGTGTCTGAGTCGAGCACGAGGGGACCGCCGCTGTCGCCGGTGCAGGTGTCGGCATCGTCGCCGGGCGTGCGTCCAGTCGCGCATAGCTGGTACTCCGGCACATGCGCGTATTGCCGATATTCAGAGCAATCGGCGGTCACGAGATCGACCGAGGTGAGCTCGGACTGAAAGCCCGAGTCTTTGGCTTCGTCGAGCTGCCCCCAGCCGGTCGCATAGACATCCGCTCCGGGTTCGAGGGGCGGACCGTCGTATAGCGGAATGACCTCGATCGGCCCGGCCTTTTCCGGATGCGTCTCCTTGTCCGCGACGAAATGGACGACCGCAACGTCATAGAGGTGCTTATCCTTGTTCCAGTCCGCGTGCCGAACCATCCGGTCGATGCGGTAGGACACCCCTTCGTCATTATCGATATAGTCGGCGCCGAGCCGCACGCGGTGGCCGTTCCTGATCCGCTCCGCATTGATGCAATGGGCGGCGGTCAGCACCCAGCCCTTGGCGATCAGCGACCCGCCGCATTTATGCGCCAGGTCCCAGCCGTCGCGGCCGCTTTCCAAATCCTCCGGGGCCCACACGGGATGACCACTGTAGATCTGCGCCTGCCACGGCGTCGCGCCCCGGCTCTCTTCCTGTTGTTGTTCTTGTTCTTGTTCTTGTTCTTGAGCGAGCGAGGAAGAGGGCGCCAGTACGCAACCCAGAGCAAATGAGATCAGAAGCAGGCGCATTGGCAATCCCCCGAAGGAGCAGCTTATGCCACAGCGCCGGATGGCGCCGCAAATGAACTGCTTGCCGCGCGTTCGGACGTAAGGATAGTGGGAGCGGGCGAAGGGAATCGAACCCTCGTCGTAAGCTTGGGAAGCTTCTGCTCTGCCATTGAGCTACGCCCGCTTGACGGATCTTGAGTTAGGTCGCGGCTCCATCCGCGTCAACGCGAGATGAAATCTCTCGCGGCGGCGAACGCATGCCGCGAAAAAGCGTTGCTTAATATAAGCACACTTACTATATTCGTCCCCAATGGAAACGCTCCCTTTTGAAATCGGCGAAACCGCGCACGCGCTGCGCAAGGCGTTCGACCGCCTGGCCACCGGCCTCGGCGTCACGCGCGCGCAATGGAAGGTGCTGTTCAAGCTGACCCGCACGCCGGGCCTGCGGCAGGTCGAGCTGGCCGACATGCTCGACCTCGAGCCGATCACTTTGTGCCGAATCGTCGACCGTCTCGAAGAAGCCGGCCTGGTCGAGCGCACCCGCGATCCCGATGACCGGCGCGCGTGGAAGCTGCACGTCACCGCGAAGGCGCAGCCGCTCATCGAAAAACTCCAGAGTGTCGGCTCTGAACTCGTTGAGCATGCGTTTGCCGGTATAGACCGCAAGGATGTCGAGCTGACACGGCAAGTCCTGGGGCGAATCCGCGAAAACGCCGGCCGCACCGGAGCCATCAAGAAGGCATCGAACCAATGAACAAGATCAGCACCGAAAAGCTGACCGGCACGGCCATAAAAAAGGCGCGGCGGGTCGCCGGCAACGCGGGTTTGCTGCGCACGATCCTGATGTTCATCGTGCCCGCGCTGCTCGTGATCGGCGGCGGTTATTACTGGCTGACCAGCGGCGGCAAGGTGTCGACCGACGACGCTCAGGTGAAGCAAGATATCGTCTCCGTCAGCGCGCAAGTGAACGGGCCCATCGTCCAGGTGTTCGTCCGCAACGGCAGCCGGGTGAAGCAGGCCGACCTCCTGTTCCGGATCGACCCGGCGCCGTACCACGTAGCGTTCGAGCAGGCGCTCGCGCAGCTCTCCGCAGCGAAGCTGCAGACCAGCCAGCTGCAGACGACGGCGGCCGGAACCGGCGCGGACATCGTCGGCGAGCAGGCCAATCTCGATATCAAGCGCAACGCTCTTGCTCGGCAGCAGGCACTTCTGAAGCAGGGTTTCACGACCCGTGCCGATTATGACGATGCCTTGAACGAAGTGCGCACGGCCGAGAAGGATCTTGCAGACGCGCGCGCTCGTTCGGCGAACGCGCATGCGGCGCTCGCGCCGGGCGAGCAGCCGCAGATCGCGCAGGCGCAAGCCGCCGTCGACAAGGCGCGGCTCGACCTCTCGCGGACCGAAGTCCGCGCTCCGATGGACGGAGTGGTCGAGAATGCCGACAACCTGCAGATCGGCCAGATGGCCGTGACCGGCCTTGGAATGCTCTCGCTCGTCCACAGCAAGGCGCCGTGGGTCGAGGCGAACTTCAAGGAGAAGGACGTCGGCCGGATGATCCCGGGCGAGAAGGCGACGATCGAGGTCGACGCTTATTCGGGGATGAAATTCGCCGGCCACATTCAGAGCATAGGAATGGGCACCGGAAGCCAGTTCTCGCTGCTCCCAGCGCAGAACGCGAACGGCAACTGGGTCAAGGTCACTCAGCGGGTCCCTGTGCGGATCGCGTTCGACGGTACTCCGGCCAAGCCGATGATCGCCGGCTTGTCGGTGACCGCAACGGTCTTTTTCGACGAGAATCGCAAGAAGTAGCGATGGCCAGCGCGCCAGACGTCGCCACCCACCCGCTTCCGACCGGCCAGCGGTTAATCGTCACCGTCGGGGTGATGATGGCCGTGCTTCTGCAGGTCCTCGACACGACCATCGCCAATGTCGCTTTGCCGCACATGCAGGCGAGCCTCAGCGCGACCCAGGACAGCATCAACTGGGTGCTGACGAGCTACATCGTTTCGTCCGCCATTGCTTTGCCGATCAGCGGCTGGCTCGCCGACAAGGTTGGGCGCAAGCGGCTGCTCTTGATCTCGGTGGTGATGTTCACCATCGCCTCCGTCCTGTGCGCGACCGCGACGTCGCTGACCGAGATGGTGGTGTTCCGCGCGCTGCAGGGCGTCGGCGGAGCGTTCATCGTTCCGCTCGCCCAGGCCACTTTGTTCGACATCAACCCGCGCGAGAAGCACGGGCAGGCAATGGCCCTGTTCGGCGGCGGAGTGATGATCGGACCGATCCTCGGGCCGGTGCTCGGCGGCTGGCTCACCGACAATTACAACTGGCGTTGGGTGTTCCTCGTCAACCTTCCGGTCGGAGTGCTCTGCCTGCTGCTGATGCTGCGCTTTATGCCCAAGACGGACACGCACGAGCGCAAGTTCGACATGTTCGGCTTCGCGCTTCTCGCGATCGCGCTCGGAGCGCTCCAATTCTGTCTCGACCGCGGACAGCAGAACGATTGGTTTTCGAGCTGGGAGACGATCATCGAAGCCGGCCTGGCGATTGCCGCCAGCTGGATGTTCGTGGTCCATATGGTCACGAGCAAGCATCCGTTGTTCGAGCGGGCGATGTTCACGGACCGGAATTTCGCGACCAGCCTGCTGTTCATGGCGGTCACTGGGGTGCTGTTGCTTGCCGGCCTCGCCTTGCTGCCGCCGCTGCTGCAGAACATGTATGGCTATTCGGTGCTTCAATCGGGCTTCCTCACCGCTCCGCGCGGGGTGGGAACCTTGATCTCGATGCTGCTTGCCGGGCGCCTCGTCGGCAAGATCGACGCGCGGCTGCTCGTCGGAATCGGCGTCGTCCTGATGGGTGTGTCCCTCTACATGATGACGGGCTTCGCCATCGATCAGCCGTCGCGCCCAGTGATCGTTAGCGGCGTGGTCCAAGGGCTTGGGCTCGGTCTTATCTTCGTTCCGTTGCAAACCCTCGCGTTCGAAACGCTGGCGCCCCGGATGCGGACCACTGGGGCGGCGCTGCTCAACCTCTCGCGCAACATCGGCGGGTCGGTCGGGATTTCCATCGTCAGCACGCAGCTCGTGCGAATGACGCAGGTCGCGCACGCCGACCTCGCGCAGGCGATTACGCAGCAGACGATCCCTACGGCGAACCCGGAGATCCTCCAGACCGTGGTGCCAGTCGCAGGGCCGGCCGCGCTTGCCTACATCAACGCGATGATCACCAAGCAGGCGTTGTTCATCGCCTATCTCGACGATTTTAAGCTGATGATGATTGTCACCTTCGCCGTGCTTCCGCTGCTGCTGTTCATGAAGCGGGGGAACAAGCCCGGAAGCGGTGCTCCGGCGCACGTTGCGATGGACTGATGGGCATGATCGCCGTCCGGGTGACGCCGCGTTCGGCCAAGCCGGGGATCGGCGGGTGGCGACCGGCCGCCGACGGCCGCGAGGCGCTCGAGGTCCGAGTTGCCGAAGCGCCGGCCGACGGCGCGGCGAATGAGGCGGTAATCAGGCTGCTTGCCGAATCATTCGGGATCAGCCGTTCGGAAGTGACGATCATTTCTGGTGAGACCAGTCGTCACAAGCGGATCGCGATCCCATTTGACACCGAAGAAGCGCGCCGCCGATTGCGCGACTGACCAGAGGGAGAACACGCATGTTCACGTTTGCCAGGCGCCAGCTCGGCCGAAGCGGCCCCGAAGTTTCCGCAATCGGCCTCGGGTGCATGGGCATGAGCGAGTTCTACGGAGGCGGCAACGACGAGGAGTCGATCGCGACCATCCATCACGCGCTCGAGCAGGGCGTTACGTTCCTCGACACCGCCGACATGTACGGACCCTTCAAGAACGAGGAGCTGGTCGGGCGAGCGATCCGCGGCCGCCGCGACCAGGTGTTCCTCGCGACCAAGTTCGCCAACGTGCGCGGGCCCAATGGCGAATTCCTCGGAGTGCGCGGCGATCCGGAGTATGTCCGCTGCGCTTGCGAAGCCAGCCTCAAGCGGCTCGGGATCGACAGGATCGATCTCTATTATCAGCACCGCGTCGATCCCAATGTTCCGATCGAAGATACCGTCGGGGAAATGGCGCGGCTCAAGGACGAGGGGAAAATCCGCTATCTCGGCCTCTCCGAAGCCGCGCCGCAGACGATCCGGCGGGCGCATTCGACGCACCCGATCACCGCCGTCCAGACCGAGCTCTCGCTATGGAGCCGCGACGCGGAGGCCGAAGTGATCCCGACAGTTCGCGAGCTGGGCATCGGCTATGTCGCTTATTCGCCCCTCGGGCGCGGTTTCCTGACCGGGCAGTTCAAGTCGCCCGACGACTTCGCCGAGGACGATTTCCGCAAGAATCACCCGCGTTTCCAGGGCGAGAATTTCCAGCGGAACCTCGATCTCGTCCGCGAAGTCGAGCAGATGGCGCGCGAGAAGGGTTGCACGACCGCTCAGCTCGCCCTCGCCTGGGTGCTCGCGCAGGGCGAGGACATCGTCCCGATCCCCGGAACGCGGCACATCAAATATCTCGACGAGAATATCGGCGCGCTGGAGATCAGGCTCACGTCCGAGGATCTGCGCAGACTCGACGAGATACTTCCGCCCGGTGCAGCCGCCGGGACCCGCTATCATGCGCGCGGAATGGAGACGATCAATGGCTAAGGCCTCTCGTCGATCAAGCTCATGCAGGTGACTCCGGCTTCGGCCTTCTGAAGTTCGGAAACCGCGACTTCGACGACAGGGAAGCCGCGTTCCCGGAGTCGTTCGGCTGTACGCGGATTGCCGGCGGGGAGAATGAGAGTCTCGGCGACCTGCAGGCAGTTGGCAGCAGCTGGCTCGAGCACGGCCATCGGCTCGACGTCGGCGAACTGAGCGGGGTCCATCGAGCGCTCGCTGTAAAGCAGCACCGGCGTGCCGTTCGCATCGGGTCCGGCAAGAGTCGCGCCGGTCTTGAGGTGCAGGCAATCGCGAAGCTCTGCGCGCACCACCTTGTAACCCAAAGGCCGGACGAGGGCTGCTAACGCCTCGATTCCGGCCGCGTCGGTCCGGGTCGACAGGCCGACGTAGAGCGTTCGGGCGATGCGCAGGACGTCGCCCCCGTCGACATGGCCCGAAGTGATCCGGTGCACTTCGAAATGGTCGGCGAGGCCCGCGGCGGTCGACTCCGTCTCGTTCGCCCGCGAGGCGATGCCTGGGCGAGTGATTACGGCATGGCCGTCGAGCAGCAGCGCCGTGTCCTCGACGAACACCGCGTCTGGATCATCCGGAAGCTCGGCGAGGCGAATCACCTCAAAGCCTGCGTCGCTTAGCGCTTGCTCATAGGCCGCGTGCTGTGCCGTGGCTTTGGAAACGTCGATCGGCGTGCGTTCGAGATGTGTGAGAGCGCAATCGGCGAGGTTCGGGCTCACCGCTCTGGTAAACGCTCTCATCAACCGCCGTGCTTGCGCATCCACAGCGCGAACAGATCGGGCCAGCGTGAGCCGGGCAGGTCCTTGGGCAAGTGGAAGCCGAAGCCGTGGCCGCCGTCCGCGAACAGATGCGTTTCGACCGGCACCTTCGCTCGGCGGCAGGCGTCGATCCAGGTGAGGCTGTTATCGATGAGGATCAGGCCATCGTCGAACGCGGCGGCGACAAAGCTCGGTGGAGTTTGGGCGGTAACGTGCAGGGCCGGTGAGCGCGCCGCGACCAAGTCCGCCGACGGGTTCGGGCCGAGCAGGTTGGGGCTGGACGCTCCCAGCGAGATCTTCGTGTCGAGGCTGATTACGGGGTAGATGAGGCCGATGTATGCCGGCCGCGCCGTGAGCGTGTCAGCCGCGTCCAAAGGCGCATAGGTGCGCTCGTCGAAAGCAGTCGCGAGATCGGCGGCGAGGTGGCCGCCGGCGGAGAAGCCGATTGCACCGAGGCGCGCCGGATCGATGCGGAAATCGGCCGCACGCGAGCGGATCAGACGCATCGCGCGCTGAGCGTCCTGCAGGGCAACCTGGCTGCGGTTCGACCAGCCTTCGACCGGCAAGCGGTAGGTCAGTACGAACACGGTGGTGCGGTCCGCATTCAAGCGCTCTGCGGCGTCGATGCCCTCGTTCTGCACGGAGAGGAACTCGTAGCCGCCGCCTGGAAGCGACAGCAGCGCCGAGCCGTCGGGCCTGGCCGCGCGATAAACGTGCACTTCGGGGATGGGGACTCCGCGGATCCATAGCTCGCGGTTGGGCGGCGGATTGTTCATCGTCCAATTGGGGACGATCGCTTTAAGCGGAGCGCCGGGCGGCTTGCCGGGCCATAGCGGAAAGCGCTCCCTGGGCGGGAAGAACGGCGCGCCCGGATCACCGGAGAACGGACTCGGCGCCTGCGCCGCCGCGCCCGAGGCGGCGAGCAGCGCAGCACCGGCGGTCAGGAAGGTCCTACGGTCCGCGGACAATTCGGCCGCCTTTCATCACCAAGCGCACATGCTCCACCGCGGAGACGTTGCGCGTGGGATCGCCATCCACCGCTACCAGGTCGGCGAGGAGCCCCGGCCGAACTTCGCCGCGGTCGGTCAGGTGGAAGATGCGCGCGTTGCCTGAGGTCCCGGCGATCAGGACATCGCCTGCCGACATTCCGGCACGCTGCATCGCTTCCATCTCCAGCCAATTCTTGCCGTGGCTGAACACTCCGACATCGCCGCCCATGCAGATCGGCACTCCGGCCTTCATCGCCAGCTGGAACGAACGCCGGTTTTCCTGGACGCTCTCTGGCGCCGGTTCCTGTCCGTTCCAGCCCTGGAAATAGCGGGCATAGGCTTCCGACGCTGCGATGGTCGGACACAACGCAACGTGCCGGTCGTGCATCATGCGGAAAACCTCGGCGGTGCCGCCGTAGCCGTGCTCGATCGTGTCGACGCCGGCGAGAATTGCGCGGCGCATGCCCTCGGCGGTGGTGGCGTGTGCCGCCGCAAGCCTTCCGGCGTCGTGCGCGACCGCGACTCCCGCGGCCATCTCGGCATCCGTCAGCGTCGGCCGCGACGGCTCGCCAGGAAGGTAATGGTAATCGGCGTACATCTTGATGACGTCGGCGCCGGCGGCGATCTGCTCACGCGCCGCCCTGGTCATCTCGTCGGGACCGCTGACCTCCTCCGCGCCTTGCGGCACGTGAATGCCCGGCTCGAATCCCTTCGGCCCGTAAGCGCCACGCGCGACGTTCGCCTTCGTTGACACGAGCAGCCGCGGACCGGGGACGATCCCCTGGTCGATCGCCTGCTTGAGCCCGACGTCGGCATAGCCGGCGCCTTCGGTGCCAAGGTCGCGCTCGGTAGTGAAGCCGGCCATCAGCGTACGCTCGGCGTGAACCACGGCGCGCGCGGTTCGCAGCGCCAGCGGCTCGTGAAGTACCTGATCGTCCCACTTCGCCTCGTTGTACGGGTGGAGGAACAGGTGCGAATGGCCCTCGATCATTCCGGGCATGAGCGTGGTGCCCGGGAGCTCGACGGTGCGCGCGTTTGCCGGTCCGGTGATATTCGGCCCGACGGCCGCGATTTTGTCCCCTTCGATGAGCACGGACCAGCCCTCATGCGGCTGCCGATTGACGCCGTCGAACACTCGGCTGGGGCGGAGAAGGAGAGAGTCGGCCGTCGCGGGCGCCGCGAAAAGGAGGGCGGTCAGGAGAGCAAAGCTGTGCCAAATCGGGCGAAACGCAGCAATTGAAGCAGGCCTACGCGTGCGCACGTGTGCGCGTGCGTAACGGCCGAGCTTTGCACGAACGGCCGACGTGAGCTTCCAATTCATAGGCCTGTGGAACACAGAATCGGCCCGGTAGGAAAGGGGTGATTTCGACGGCGCCGCTACTCCTCACCGGCATTGAGCTCGCTCGGCCGCACCCACCCCTTCCATTCCCCTCCCTTGCAGGGAGCGGAGCATATAAAACCTAGCGCTTCGAGAACTGGAAGCTGCGGCGGGCCTTGGCGCGGCCGTATTTCTTGCGCTCGACGACGCGCGGGTCGCGGGTGAGAAAGCCCTCGCGCTTGACCGTGGTGCGCAAGGCCGGTTCGTAGCGGGTCAGCGCGGTCGAGATGCCGTGACGGACGGCACCCGCCTGGCCCGACAAGCCGCCGCCTTTGACGGTGGCTTCGACGTCATACTGACCGCGGCGATCGGTGACGTCGAAGACCTGGTTGATGATCAGGCGCAGCGTCGGACGCGCGAAATAGATTTCCTGCTCGCGCCCGTTGATCACGATCCGCCCGGAGCCGGGCTTAAGCCAGACGCGGGCAACCGCATCCTTGCGCCGGCCGGTGGCGTAGGCGCGGCCGTATTTGTCGAGCTGCTGCTCGCGAAGCACGGCCTCGATCTGCGGACCCTGGGTCGAAACGCCCTGGTCAGCGGTGGGTTCGGCAGCGGGCTCGGCGGCGGCCGCAGCTTCCGCCGGTGCGGCATCGGGCACGGCCGGAGTCTCGGCCTTCGGGCTGGTCAGCTCGCCAAGATCGGAAAGGGACTTCTTGTCAGCCATTATGCGCCCACCTTGTTCTTGCGGTTCATCGACGCGACGTCGAGCGGTTCGGGGTTCTGGCCGCCGTGCGGGTGCTCGGTGCCGTTGTAGAGATGGAGCGCGCGCATCTGGTCGCGCCCGAGGGGCCCGCGCGGGATCATGCGCTCGACCGCTTTTTCAAGGATGCGCTCGGGAAAGCGGCCCTCGAGGATCTTGCCAGCGGTGACATCCTTGAGCCCGCCGGGAAAACCGGTGTGCTTGTAATAGAGCTTCTGGTCGAGCTTGCGGCCCGTGAAGCGCACCTTGTTGGCATTGATGACCACCACGTGGTCGCCGCAATCGACGTGCGGCGTGTAGCTTGGTTTGTGCTTGCCGCGCAGGATGTTGGCGATGATCGTCGCGACGCGACCCACGACCAGGCCGTCGGCGTCGATCAGATGCCATTTCTTCTCGACCTCGGCCGGTTTGGCCGATTTGGTCGTCTTCATCAGCGCCTTCATGGCTATCGAACCTTCTGAAACGAAATCGCGCCGCCTCTCCGGGCAGCGCTTGCGAGCCGCTATTTGCGGGCAAGGGCGAGAAAGTCAAGCAAAAGCGGGAGTTTGCCAATGGGTAAAATAATACCTCACCCGTATGGAACGGAACCGGCACAGCACATCCCAACAATGATCGTAACGCATTCGCAACGACGGGAACGCGGTGGCTTCCGCGCTGGTTGATGACGCACGAAAATACGGAGGAAGCCATGTATATCGGTCTCGGCGGAATTTTGATCCTGATTCTCATCCTCTGGCTGCTCGGCGTCATCTGAATCCGGCAGGGCGGCAATGCCGCCCGCCACAACGGCGCGGACGCCGCTCCGGCGTTGCCTGGGGCGCGGTTGCGGCTTAATTAGGCGAGCGCGCAAGCCTTCGCATTTGCGATTTCTCCGGAGAGCAAGCGGCCGTGCCGAGACGCGTCAAGGACTTCATCGACATTAGCGAATATACCTCGCTCGACGACCTGATACGCTATCTCGAAGCGATCCGCGCCGGCTTGCCCAAGGACGGTGAAGCCGAGCTCAGGATTCGCGGCGACGAGGTGTTTGGGCGGCGGCTGACCATCACCTATTTCCGCGAGCAGACTTCGGAAGAAGCCCAGCTCGAGGCGAAATATGCGGAAGACGAGACCGACCCGACGATCGAGGAATTGAAGCGCAAGCTCGACGAGGTCCCCTACGAGCTTGGGAAAGCCAAGCGCGGCTAGTCGCCGCGGGCCACGCTGTCCTCGACCCATTCGGCGTACTTTGGGAGAGCCTTTTCGATGGGCCACGAGACGATGCACGGCACGTCGTAGCTGTGCAGCCCCGCAATTCGGCCCACCAGCGCCTCGGCTTTCGACTGCGATGTCTTGAAGATCGCTGCCCTCTCGTCGGCGGTCTCGATCTTGCCTTGCCAACGGTAGATCGAGCGGACTGGCCCGAGAATGTTCACGCAGGCGGCGAGACGCTCCTCAACGACGGTTCTGCCGATGCGCTCGGCCTCGTCGGCATTGGCGAACACCGCATAGACGGAGAGGACGCTCACGATGCATTCCGTCCAAGCTTATGCGCCCCCCATACCGTCGCGGCCGCGAGCAGCGCTCCGGTCGCCTGGTGAAGCACCGCGAGCCACATCGCGATTCCTGAGAGCACGGTCAGGATCCCGAGGATGATCTGAGTCCCCAAGGCGGAATGGATCGCAACCGAAGCGAGCCGAGCGCCCGGCATCCTCCGCACGTTGCGCGCGAAGACAACGAGGACGGCGACGACGACCCATCCCCACCAGCGGTGCATGAAATGAAGCAGGAATGGGTCATGGGTAAGCGCGAATCCGATGCCGCGCGACCAGTCGATCCCCTGCGGGACGAAATGTCCGTTCATGTCGGGCCAGCTGTTCGACACATAACCCGCACGAAAGCCGGCGACCCAGGCGCCGAGCATCAGCTGGACGAAGAGTATGCCGAGCGCGAGGATCGCCCAGGCGGTCAGGCGCGCCGGTTTCGAGTCCGGCTGTCTGACATCGAGCGCGGTCCAAATCAGGGCGCCCATTAGGAACAAGGCGAACAGCAGGTGCGCGGACAAGCGATAGGGACTGACTTCGGTGCGGCCTTCGAGCCCCGACATCACCATGAACCAGCCGACAGCACCCTGGGCGCCGCCGAGGACGAACAAGGCCGCGAGCCGCCAGCGATAGCCTTTGGGAATCCGGCGCCGAAGCGCGAACCAGCCGACGCCGAGGAAGAAGACGAGACCAACGATTCGGCCGAGCAGCCGGTGCACCCATTCCCACAAGAAGATGAACTTGAAGCCGGCGAGAGTCATTCCGGCCGGACCGGCAACCTGCTGGTATTGGGGCGTCTGCCGGTAGAGGTCGAAGGCGCGTTGCCAGTCGGCTTGCGTCAATGGCGGGACGATCCCGCTGATCGGCTGCCATTGGGTGATCGAAAGGCCGCTTTCGGTGAGACGGGTGATCCCGCCCACCACGACCATCGCGAACACCAGCGCGGCGACGACGAACAGCAGGTTCGACAGCGCGCGCGAAGCGGCCTGTGACCCGGTCCTGGTCTGAGTGGTGGAATGAAGGAGGCTATCCATCGGGCAAGCGCCTATTCGCGTGCGACAGCCCGAGGGGCAAGGCCCAGATTTTCGTCGATGTAATGTTGTAACTTCTCCGTCGTTGCCCTATGTCGCGCTGCGATGCCGCAGCTGTCGATTCCGATCTCCCGGCTCGACCGGATCGCGATGGGCGTATCGGGCCTTTGCCTCGTCCATTGCCTGGCGACGGCGATCTTGCTGGGGTTGCTTGCATCCGCTGGCGGAATCCTCGGTTCGCCGGCCATCCACGAAGTGGGGCTGACTCTGGCGATGATCCTCGGCAGCATCGCGCTCGGCCGCGGAATCCTCGCGCATGGTTTCATGCTTCCAAGCGCCATCGGTGGGTTGGGTCTTGGAGTGATGGCTGGGGCGCTGAGCCTTCCCGAAGGCGGCAACGAGCCGGTCTATACAATGGCCGGCGTGCTGATTCTGGCCCTTGGGCACCGGCTCAACGTCCTGGCGGCCGAATAGGGCTTCTTGCCCGAGGAAGGCGCGGGGTTTATCTTCTCTCATGTTCATGACGCGCCACGATCACCAGCTCCACGAAGGCGAGTCGCTGAAGAATGCGGCACGCGACCGGCTCACCGAGCAGGGCGAGCAGTGGACCGGCATGCGCGCTTCCGTCTTCGATGCGCTCGCCAGCTTCGACAAGCCTGCCAGCGCCTACGACATCGCCGAGGAGGTTTCGAAGCGGCAGGGCCGACGAGTGGCGGCGAACAGCGTCTATCGAATCCTCGACCTGTTCGTCGGGGCGAACCTGGCCCGCCGGGTTGAGAGCGCCAACGCTTATGTCGCCAACGCCCATCCCGACTGCCTGCACGACTGCATCTTCCTGATTTGCGACCAGTGTGGCCAGACCGTGCACATCGACGACGACAGCCTGTCCGGCGGCGTTCGCCAGGCGGCGAAGAGCGCCGGCTTCTCGGCACCCCGCCCGGTGATCGAAGTGCGCGGCACCTGCGGCGATTGCGAGTCGAACTAGCCGATTAGCTTTCCCCGATTCGCAATCGCGGTTAAGGCGCGCCCCTGATGAGTGATCGTCCCGAAACGCCGCTACTCGATACTGTCGAGTATCCGGCCGACATCCGCGGCCTGAGCAAGGACCAACTCCCGCAGCTGGCCGACGAGCTGAGGCAGGAGGTAATTTCGGCCGTCTCGGTGACTGGCGGGCATCTTGGCGCGGGGCTCGGCGTGGTCGAGCTCACCGTCGCCGTCCATTATGTGTTCGCGACGCCAAAGGACAGACTGATCTGGGACGTCGGCCACCAGGCCTATCCGCACAAGATCGTCACCGGCCGTCGCGCGCGGATCCGCACGCTGCGACAGGGCGGCGGCCTCAGCGGCTTCACCCGGCGCAGCGAGAGCGAATACGATCCCTTCGGAGCGGCGCACAGCTCTACATCGATTTCGGCCGCGCTCGGCTTCGCCATTGCCAACAAGCTTGCGGGAGACCCCGCCCGCGCCATTGCCGTGATCGGCGACGGGGCGCTTAGCGCCGGAATGGCCTATGAGGCGATGAATAACGCCGCCGCCGCGGGCAATCGGCTGATCGTTATCCTCAACGACAACGACATGTCGATCGCTCCGCCGGTCGGATCCTTGCGCAATTCGCTCGCCCGGCTGGTCAGCTCGGGCAAATATCTGACGCCGCGCAGGCTAGCGCAGAAACTCGCCCGTGCAATGCCTGAACCGCTGCACCGGATCGCCGGACGGATGGAGGAATATGCGCGCGGGCTCGTGACCGGTGGGACGCTCTTCGACGAGCTTGGCTTCTATTATGTCGGTCCCGTCGACGGGCACGACGTTCGCGCCCTGGTCGAGGTCCTCGAGAATGTCCGCGACGCCGACGTCGGACCGATGCTGGTTCACGTCGTCACCAAGAAGGGCAAGGGCTACGCGCCGGCCGAGAACGCCGCCGACAAATACCACGGCGTGGTCAAGTTCGACGTTGTGTCGGGCGTGCAGGCCAAAGCGGCGGCGGGCGCGCCGAGCTACACCAGCGTCTTCGCCAAGGCTCTCGAAGGAGAGATGGAGCGGGACGAGAAGGTCGTGGCGATTACTGCCGCGATGCCGTCGGGCACCGGGCTCGACAAGGTCGCGGAGAAATTCCCCCGCCGGACGTTCGACGTCGGCATCGCCGAACAGCATGCGGTGACCTTCGCCGGCGGCCTTGCAGCGCAGGG
>JBDTON010000016.1:0-9318 GCA_039933195.1 Sphingomicrobium sp.
GCGCGGCTCGAGGAGATCGTGCGCACGCTCGAAAAGGGCGAGGCGCCGCTCGACCGGTCCATCGAGCTCTACCAGGAGGGCGACCGACTGAAGCGCCATTGCGAGGCGCGGCTCAAGGACGCGCAGGCAAGGATCGAGCAGATCGCTTTCGGCAGCGACGGCAAGCCGGCCGGCCTCAAGCCGTTCGATGCCGGTTGAAACGATCGACCGTTTGGCCGGCGAGCTGAACGCTGAAGCGGCGCGAGTCCGCGCCGACGTCGATAATTTCTTCGCACGCCTCCTCGCTCCGACGGGCGACGGCCGCGAGCGGCTGTACGAGGCCATGCGTCACGCGGCCATCGGCGGCGGCAAGAGGCTCCGCCCGATGCTCACCATCGCCGCGTCGCGACTGTTCGCGATCGATCCGCAGCGGGCGCTCCGCGTCGGCTGCGCGATCGAGGCAATCCATGTGTATTCGCTGATCCACGACGATCTGCCGTGCATGGACGACGCGGACCTGAGGCGCGGCAAGATGACGGTCCACAAGGCGTTCGGCGAGGCGGAAGCGGTGCTTGCCGGCGACAGTCTGCACGCCCTCGCGTTCGACATCCTCGCTCACGCGGCGACCCACGACGATCCGTGGGTGCGGTGCGAACTGGTGCTCGAACTTGCACGCGCTGCGGGGCCTGGCGGCATGGCCGGCGGGCAGATGATGGACCTCGTCGCCGAAGGGCAGACGCTCGATCTTCCGGCAATCACCCGCCTGCAGCAGCTCAAGACCGGAGCACTGATCGAATATTCGGTGGAGGCTGCGTGCATCATGACCAAGCTGCCATCCGAGGCGCGGACGCCGTACCGCGGCTATGCCCGCAACATCGGGCTCGCTTTCCAGATCGCCGACGACCTCATCGACCACAGCGGCGATGAAGCGGCGGCGGGCAAGCGCACGGGCAAGGATGCGCATGCTGGGAAAGCGACGTTCGTGTCGCTGCTCGGCGAGGAGCGCGCGCGGCAGCAGGCGGGGTTCCTCGTCAACCAGGCGATCGAGCATCTGGCGGGTCACGGGTCGGAAGCCGACTTGCTCCGAGCGATCGCGCGCTTCGCGGTCGAGCGGGATCACTAGGGGAGGGCGGGGTGAAAGTCGCAGTCTATCCGGGGACGTTCGATCCCGTCACGCTCGGCCATCTCGACATCATCCGCCGCGGCGCGCACCTCGTTGACAAATTGGTCATCGGGGTAACGACCAATCCGTCCAAGGAGCCGATGTTCGCGGTCGCGGAGCGAATGGCCATGGTCGAGCGCGAGGTCGCCGACATTCCCGGAAACATCGAAACCGTCGAATTCGATTCGCTGCTTATGGACTTCGCCGAAAAGCAGGGCGCGGACATGATCCTTCGCGGCCTGCGCGCCGTGGCCGATTTCGAATATGAGTTCCAGATGGCGGGGATGAACCAGCAACTGAACGACAAGATCGAGACGGTCTTCCTGATGGCGGACGTGTCTCTGCAGCCGATTGCCTCCAAGCTGGTGAAGGAGATCGCGCGCTACGGCGGGGCGATCGACAAGTTCGTCACGCCCGCCGTCGCTGAAGATGTTCGCCGTCATTTGAAGGGCGGTTCACGGTAGCGTCAGCCGCATCGCCGCAGTAGGACGCGGCCAAGCTTCGGGGAGGAATATGCTCGTTAAAGCCTTGTTCGTACTGCCATTCGCCGCCCTGGCGCTGGTTGCCGCAAAGGCGCCGCCACCGGTCGAAGAGCCCGCGACGCCGAGCATTGCCGCTCCGGCGGACGTCGCTGCCAATCCCGCCAATAAGATGACCCTCCAGCTGTCGAACGGTGGGACAGTCGTGATTCAGCTTCGGCCCGATCTCGCTCCGCAGCACGTCGCGCGGATTCAGCAACTTGTGCGCCAGGGCTTCTACAACGGCCTCACTTTCCATCGGGTGATCCCAGGCTTCATGGCTCAGGGCGGCGATCCCAAGGGCACCGGCGAGGGCGGGTCCAGCCTGCCGGACCTGAAGGCCGAGTTCACCGCCGTGCCGTTCCTGCGCGGCACCGTCGCCGCTGCGCGCACCGGCGACAATGTCGACAGCGCCAACAGTCAGTTCTTCATCGTCTTCATGCCGAATGCGGGGCTGAATGGGAATTACACGGTGTTCGGCCGCGTGATCTCCGGCATGGATGCGGTCGACAGGATCGCCCCCGGCGAACCGCCGGCCGAGCCGACCAAAATTGTGAGGGCTTCTCTAGGCGGATAAATCCCTCGGCATTGCGACCGCAGCGCTGCAATCCAGCCGTGGGCTCAAAGCTGGATTGCTTCGTCGCTGCGCTCCTCGCAATGACCGCCAGATGCGCGTCGACGATTTCGATTTCGACCTTCCCCCCGAGCGCATCGCGCTGCGGCCGGCCGGGCCGCGTGACAGTGCGCGGCTGCTCCTGGTCCACGGCCGCAAGATTTCCGATCGCCAGGTCCTCGATTTGCCGCAGCTGCTCGAGCCTGGCGACTTGCTGGTGTTCAATGACACCAAGGTGATTCCCGCCCAGCTCGAGGGGAAGCGCGGAAAAGCGAGCATCGGCGCCACTCTGCACAAACGCCAGGGGCCGCGCGAATGGCAGGCGTTTCTGCGCAACGCGAAACGCGCGCGGATCGACGACACAATCGATTTCGGCGAGGGCGTCCGAGCGTCGGTCGTCGAAAAGCAGGATGACGGTTCGGCGCTGCTGCACTTCGAAGGCGACGAGCCCGTCCAGTTGCTGATCGAACGGGCGGGGCGGATGCCGCTCCCGCCGTACATCGCCTCGCGGCGCGAAGCGGACGAGGCGGACCGCTCCGACTACCAGACGATGTTCGCGCGGGAGAAGGGCGCGGTTGCAGCGCCGACGGCTGCGCTGCATTTCACCCCACGGCTGCTCGACGAGCTCGATGCGCGCCGGATCGGGCGCGAGACTCTGACTCTTCACGTCGGCGCCGGCACCTTCCTTCCGGTGAAAGCGGAGGACACGGCGGAGCACAAGATGCATGCCGAATGGGGTCGCATCGACGCTCCAACCGCGCAACGACTGAACGCCGCCCGCGCCTCGGGAGGGCGCCTGATCGCGGTCGGCACGACGAGCCTGCGCCTGCTGGAAAGCGCGGCGGACGAAGGCGGCACGATCTACCCGTTCGAGGGCGATACGGCGATTTTCATCACCCC
Source organism: Sphingomicrobium sp. (assembly GCA_039933195.1). Taxonomy (GTDB): domain Bacteria; phylum Pseudomonadota; class Alphaproteobacteria; order Sphingomonadales; family Sphingomonadaceae; genus Sphingomicrobium. The sequence goes on from JBDTON010000016.1 coordinate 3,173, forward strand.
CGGCTACCGCTTCAAAGCGGTGGACGGCCTCATCACCAATTTCCATTTGCCGCGATCGACCCTGTTCATGCTGGTCAGCGCGCTGATGGGCCTCGACCTCATGAAGTCGGCCTACGCCCACGCAATCGACGCGGGCTACCGCTTCTACAGCTACGGCGATTCGAGTTTATTGTTGCCGCGCTAGACTAGCCGGCTGCTTCAAGCGGCGCTGCTGGGCCCCGGCTGCACCGCGGATGCGATCTCGCGCTCCTCGAGCTCGCGGTAGAAGGCGATTTCGGCGCCGCTGTCGTTCGAACGCGCAATGTGCCCTGCGGCGAAGATGTTGCCGCGCTTCAGGATCACGTCGCAGCCGGCGGGCAGGCGATCCTCGCTCGTGACCAGCGCGCCCGACGGCGAAATGTCACGGATCCAGACAATCTGCGCGCCATGCGGCGTGAACAGGGTGCCGCGCAGGAGCACTCGCTTGCGCGACGAATCGCGCGGCGGATGAACGTCTTTGGCAACGACTCCCATGGCGGACCGATCCTTAGCCAATGCGGCGATTTTGCGCGGCTGGGAATGAGGATCGGGTGCATGACCTTGGTTACCTTGATATTGAGCGCAGGGATTCAACTCCCGTTCGCCGCGGTTGCGTGAAGCGGCAGCTGCGCTAAGCGCCGCGGTTCATGATCCGCTTCGCCTTCAGCATCACGGCCACCGACGGCCTCGCGCGCGGCGGGACGATCGCGATGGAGCGCGGTGAGATCCGGACGCCCGCTTTCATGCCTGTGGGAACAGCCGCGACGGTGAAGGCGATGCGTCCTATAGAGGTGCGCGCGTCCGGCGCCGACGTCATTCTCGGCAACACCTATCACCTGATGCTCCGCCCGGGTGCCGAGCGGATTGCGCGCCTCGGCGGGCTGCACCGGTTCATGGGCTGGGAGCGGCCGATCCTCACCGACAGCGGCGGCTATCAGGTGATGAGCTTGTCGGAGTTGACCAAGGTGAGCGAGGAAGGGGTCGCCTTCGCCAGCCACCTGGACGGAAGCCGGCATCTGCTCTCGCCCGAACGATCCATCGAGGTGCAGCGGCTCCTCGGGTCGGACATCGTGATGGCCTTCGACCAGCTCGTGCCGACTACAGCAGCCCGCGAGCAGCAGGCCGAGGCGATGGATCGCTCGATGCGCTGGGCGAAGCGCAGCAAAGAGGAGTTCGGCCGCGGCGGCGAGCACGCGGAGCGCGCGGCTCTATTCGGCATCCAACAGGGCGCGCTCGACGAGACCCTGCGCAAGCGGTCGGCCGAGGCGCTGATCGAGATGGGGTTCGACGGTTACGCGGTCGGCGGGCTTGCCGTGGGGGAGGGGCAGGCAGCGATGCTCGGCTGCCTCGACTTCGCCGTCAGCATGCTTCCCGCCGACAAGCCGCGCTACCTGATGGGCGTCGGCAAGCCCGACGACATCGTCGAGGCGGTTCTGCGCGGGATCGACATGTTCGATTGCGTGCTCCCGACGCGGTCGGGCCGCACCGGTCAGGCGTTCACCGCGGACGGGCCGCTCAACCTGCGCAATGCCCGCTTCGCGGAGGACGCTGAGCCGATCGAGCAAAGCTGCCCGTGCCCCGCCTGCTCGCGGTTCGAGCGCGCCTACGTCCACCATCTGGTGAAATCGGGCGAGATCCTCGGAGCGATGCTGATGACCCAGCACAATCTGTGGTTCTACCAACGGCTGATGCAGGACCTGCGCGACGCGATTGCCGGGGAGCGGCTGGACGTCTTCACCCGAGACTTCCTGGCGCGGTATAGCGGTGGCTAGTCGGCGCCGAAGGAGAGGAACGACGGGACCGGCCCGTTCCACTCGCTCTTGAGGTCCTCGACGACGGGTGAGCGCTCGGGTTTGGCTTCGGGTTTGGGTTCGGCGGTGGGTTGCGGGCGGGGTTGCCGCTTCGGCTCCTCTGGACGCTCCGGCGGAGCTTCCGCCTTGGCGGACCTGGGCGTGCGCGCTTCCGTCTTCTTCGACTCGCGCTGCGCCCGCGGCGCGCGCCGCGGCTTTGGTTCCGCGTCCCCAACCTCAATCTTGCCGACGCGCGGGATCTTGTGGCCGATGAGCTTCTCGATCCCGGCCACGGCTTCGGAATCCTCGCGCGTCGCGAGCGTGATGGCGATGCCCGTCAATCCGGCGCGGCCGGTGCGGCCGATGCGGTGGATGTAATCGTCGGGTTGCCACGGAACGTCGAAATTGATGACGTGGCTCACGCCTTTGACGTCGAGCCCGCGCGCGGCGACGTCGGATGCGACGAGGATGGTGATCTCATCGCGCTTGAATCGGTCGAACTCGGCGATGCGGTCGGACTGGTCCATGTCGCCCTGGATCTGGCCGACGGCGAAGCCAGAGCGCTTGAGGCTCGAGGCGAGCTCGCGAACCGTCGTCTTGCGGTTGCAGAAGACGATCGCGTTCTTGAACTCCTCGTGGCGAAGCAGGTCCCTGAGGGCGTCGCGCTTGTTGTCGCCGCGCGTCTCGACCAACCTCTGCTCGATGTTGATGTTCGCGGTCGCGGGCCTGGCGACCTCGACCTGCTTCGGCTCGTTGAGGAACTTCGCTGCGAGCTTCTGGATCGGGGGCGGCATCGTCGCGGAAAAGAGCAGGGTCTGGCGCGACTTCGGCAGCTTCGAGCAAATCTCCTCGATGTCCGGGATGAAGCCCATGTCGAGCATCCGGTCCGCCTCATCGATGACGAGAAGGTTGCAGTCGTTGAGCATGATCTTGCCGCGACTGAACAGGTCCATCAGCCGACCCGGCGTCGCGATCAGCACGTCGACGCCCTTTTCGAGCGCCTTGACCTGGTCGCCCATCTGAACCCCGCCCATCAGCAGCGCCATCGAGAGCGGGTGGTACTTGCCGTATTTTTCAAAATTCTCGGCCACCTGCATCGCCAGCTCGCGCGTCGGCTCGAGGATCAGCGAGCGCGGCATTCGCGCGCGGCTGCGGCCGTGATGGAGAATGTCGATCATCGGCAGGACGAAGCCGGCGGTCTTGCCCGTCCCGGTCTGCGCGATGCCGATGATGTCCTTGCCCATCAGCACCGACGGGATCACCGCGTGCTGGATCGGGGTCGGTTCGCCATAGCCGCTGTCGGCAACGGCTTTGAGCAATTCTTCTGATAGCCCGAGATCGGCGAAAGACATTCAGATATCCGGAAAAAACGGGTCGGCCCGGCTTCTTGGGGCCGGTGCGGCTGCAGCGAATGCGGCTATGCCGCCGCTATAAGAGTGTCAAGGTCGGCGAATCTGGGGAATGAGCTGCTTGAACTTGTCGATGGTGCAGCTTCCACCGATGCGCGAGTGCACCGCGTCGCGGCCCGCGCAGATCCGGTCGTCCTTCGGCTGGAGGTAGAAACCGCCGTAATAGTCCAGCGCGGTGCAATTCTCGTCGAACTTCGCGCGCACGCGCGCCCCGCCGGCGAGGATGAAGTCCACCTGACTACCGCCTGACAGCAAGGCTGCTCGAATCGCTGTCACGGGCAGGCATTTGGGCGCCTTCTTTTCGACCCAGTCGATCTGCGGCCCGGGCGCGCGCGGCTGCACCGGCACCCGCAGGACCACCTCGTCCTGGATGACAAGGCGCGTGACGTTCTGCTGCATCGCGGCCGGCTGCGCAGCAAAAAGCCCGAACAGCACGGGAATGAAGCTTAGGATTGTCCCTGGAGTTACCAATTGCCGCTCACCGATGACCCCCCTCGGAAGCGGCTTCGCAGCCGGGCGTTGAATGATCAATGAACTCAAGTTGATGTTCCACGCACGCGATCCGCCTCAACGGGCAAGCCGCCGCCGCTTGCCTAATGCCGCCAAGGCCAATAATGCGCGCTCGAAATTGCCAGGCGGTCGCTTCGCGCCAGCGCGAGGCGGTAAACCCGCTCCCCAGGAGACCTTCACGAATGGCGACTGCCGCCCCCACTCAAACCTTACCGCTTTTCTATCGCGGGATCGAACCGCTGAACGTGTCGCAGCACGGTCAGATGCACGTGCGCACGGTCGTCGACATGGGCGAGATCGGAACGACGCATGCGATCCCGCTCACGGTCGACGAATTCACGCTCGTGCAGCGCCATTATCCCATCGTCTTTTCGATCGGCGACAGCCCGATCCCGATGGCCCTGATGGGCCTCAACGAAGGCGTCAACGTGTTCCTCACCGATGACGGCCGGCCGAGCGATCCGGCGCTCTATATTCCGGCCTACATCCGCCGCTACCCGTTCCTGCTCGCGCGGCTTCGTCCCGACAGCGACGAATTGTCCCTGTGCTTCGACCCGGCGGCGAACGCGGTCGGCGACTTCAAGGAAGGCGAGCCCTTGTTCAACGGCGAGCAACCGGCCGAGGCGACGATAGCCGTCCTCCAGTTCTGCGAGCAGTTCGAGGCGGCCGGCCAGCGCACAGCGGCGTTCATCGAGGATCTGAAGAAGACAGACCTGCTGATGGAGGGCGAGGTGGCGATCCAGCCCGAGGGCTATGAGCAGCCGTTCGTTTATCGCGGCTTCCGCATGGTCGACGAGGACAAGTTGCGCGAGCTTCGCGGCGACGAATTGCGCAAGATGAACCAGAACGGCATGCTTCCGCTCATCTATGCGCATCTCTTCTCGCTGTCGCAGATGCGCGACGTCTTCGCCCGCCAGATGCAGCAGGGCACAGCCCCCGCCCAGGTCCCCCAACCCGCGGACGCGACCGCCTAGCTACTCCGCGGCAGTCGCGAACTGCTGGCCGAGCAGAGCTTCGCCAAGGCCCACGGCGACGGCTTCGATGAGTGAGGTGGCCTGGTCGAAGCCGGGTCCGGGCGATTTCAGGCGCTTGTCGAGATAGCAGCGGCGATCGAGCTCGATCTGCAGCGCGTGGATGCCCCGCGCCGGGGCTCCATGGCGCTCGATTACGTGGCCGCCGGCAAACGGGTCGTTGAGACCAGCCTCGAAACCTGTGCGGCGGGCGATCGCCATCGCTTCGGCGCTGAGCCACGCCTCCGCGGTCTTTCCGCGGAAATCGCCGAACACGACGGGCGGGACGCCGGCCGGCGGCGGCGGCATCGAATGGCAGTCGAGCAGGAGCGCGCATCCGAAGCGGTCGTGCAGAGCGGCGAGCTGCTCCTCGATCGCGCGGTGATAGGGGCGGTGAACTTGCGCGATCCGCTCTTCCAACTGACCCTGCGTTACCGGTCGCCGCCAGAGATAGCCGTGCTGCTGAGTCCGCGCCGGAACGATTCCGAGGCCGCCGCGCGCCCGGGCGGTCACCTGGTCGTGGCGCGCTCCGTCGATCACCGACGGATCCACTTCATCCTCGGCGCGGTTGCAGTCGATCGCTGCGCGCGGCGCCTGGGCGATCACTGCTCCGCACCCGCGCTGCACCGCCCGCCAGACCAGCCGGTCGACCAGCGGATCCTCGAGCAAGGTCAAAGAGTCTTTGCCGGCGGAGGCGAGGCCAAGTAGCCAATCGGGATAGTCGCGGCCCGAATGCGGCACGGACAGCAGCACGGGCAGCTCGCCGCGTGGCGGCTGGACGATGGGCGGCGCAAGCGACGTCACGGTAAAGATTTGTGCCAGTTTAAGACTCGCTTTGAGGAACGGCAACGCACCGCAGCGTTATTCGCTTCTGGCCAAAATTAAATGATCAGAGCATAGATACGCCATGGCAAGAATCCTTCTAGCCGAAGACGACACTTCGATGCGCGAGTATTTGCAACGCGCATTGCAGCGCGTCGGCTATGAGGTTTCGGCTGTCGGTTGCGGCACCGAGGCGATGCCTTTGCTCGAAGCCGAGCGTTTCGATCTGCTTTTGACCGACATCGTGATGCCCGAGATGGACGGAATTGAGCTCGCACAGAAGGCGAGCGCGATCGACCCTGCGATACGAGTGATGTTCATCACCGGATTTGCAGCCGTCGCCCTCCAGGGCGGGCGCACCGCGCCGGAGGCGAAGCTGCTTTCAAAACCGTTCCACCTGAAGGACCTCGTCATGGAGGTCGACCGGATGTTCCAGACCGAGGATCAGCACGGGCGGCTGTAGTGCCGAAAGCCTGCCTTTCGCACGGCTCAGGACATGCTTGCGCCTCCGCCGACTGCTCCCTAAATGCCTCCGCGAGTGGGCGTGTAGCTCAGTGGTAGAGCACTGTGTTGACATCGCAGGGGTC
>JBDTON010000017.1:0-4952 GCA_039933195.1 Sphingomicrobium sp.
CGACCTTCGCCGCCTTGAGCTTGCGTTGCCCCACCCCGCCGACCTGCGGCAGGACGATGTGCCGTGCGTAGCGCTCGAGTTCATGGTCAGAGAGAGTCACCGCCCCGTCGAGCCGAAACCCCCGGCTCCGCGGCTGGTTTCGCCCAAGGTCTCGACCTCGCGAAAATTCGCCTTGAGCACGGGCGCCGGCACCAGTTGCGCGATCCGCTCGCCGCGCCGCACTTCGAACGGCTCCGAGCCGAGATTGGCGAGAATTACCTTCACCTCGCCGCGGTAGTCGTGATCGATCGTGCCCGGCGTATTCAGGCAGGTGACGCCGTGCTTGAGCGCGAGCCCGGAACGCGGGCGAACCTGGACTTCATACCCTTCGGGAATGGCGATTGCGAAGCCCGTCGCTACCGCCTGCCTTTGCCCCGGCGCAAGCGTCAGATCTTCAGCGGCGACCACGTCGAGGCCCGCCGCGCCCTCGGTCGCATAGGAGGGCGCGGGAAGTCCCTCGCCATGCGGCAGCCGCTGGAGCTGAATCTCGATCATTTCGCTTTCTTCCGCGCCGGCTTGCGTCCACGCTTTTGCGACGGACCCTTGGCGGCTTTCTCATCGATCAGCCGCACGGCTTCATCGAGAGTCACCGTCTTCGGATCCGCACCTTTGGGCAAGGTCGCGTGCGTCGAGCCGTCGCTGACATAGGGGCCGTAGCGGCCGGCCATCGCCTTGATGTCCTTGCCGCTCTCCGGATGCTTGCCGAGGACCGCGATCGGGTCGCGCGACGCGCCCTGCCGGCGCCCGCCGCCCGCTGCTGCGTCGGCAAGCTTGGCAACGGCTGCATTCATACCCGTCTCGAACACTTCGGCGGTCGAGCCGAGCTTTGCATATTTGCCGTCGTGAGCGAGATACGGCCCATAGCGGCCGATCGAAGCCGTGATTGGCTTGCCGGTCTCCGGATGTGCGCCGATTTCGCGCGGCAGCGACAGCAGCCGCTCGGCCACCTCAATCGTGACATCCTCGACCGGCACGTCCTTCGGAACCGACGCGCGCTTCGCGTCCTTGCCCTCGCCCCGTTCGACGTAGGGGCCGAAGCGGCCCGTCTTCAATGAAATGCCGTCGCCAAGCTCCTGCGGTCCTTCGCCCGCCTGCTCGCCGCCCGGCTGGCCGAATTTCTGCGTGTAACGGCACTCGGGATAGTTGGAGCAGGCGACGAATGCGCCGAACTTTCCGCCGCGCAGACTGAGGCGACCGTTGCCGCACTGCGGACAGACGCGCGGATCGGTGCCGTCGGCGCGTGGCGGGTACAGCCACGGCGCAAGAAACTCGTCTAGAGCCTCGGTGATTTCGGAGGGCTTCTGCTCCATCACATCGCCGGCCTTCGGCTTGAAGTCCCGCCAGAAAGCGTCGAGCAATTTCTGCCAGTTCAGCCGCCCGCCGGAGACGTCGTCAAGCTCTTCCTCCAGCTCGGCGGTGTAATCGTAGCTCACGTATTTTTCGAAGAAGCGCTCGAGGAACGCAGTCACCAGGCGGCCGCTCTCCTCGGGAACGAAGCGCGCTTTTTCGACCCGCACATATTCGCGGTCCTTCAGCGTCTGCAATATGGACGCATAGGTCGACGGACGCCCGATGCCGAGCTCCTCCAGACGCTTGACCAGACTGGCCTCGGAATACCGCGGCGGCGGCTGGGTGAAATGCTGCGTCGCCTCGACTCCGGTCTTTGCCGGAGCGTCGCCTTCGCGCATCGCGGGCATGCGCGCGCCCTCTTCGTCCTCGCCTTTTTCGTCGCGGCCCTCTTCGTACAGCGCGAGATAACCGGGGAAGAGCACCACCTGTCCTGAGGCGCGAAGCACCGCCCTCCCCGCTCCATCGGCGAGCTCGACGGTCGTGCGCTCGAGCCGGGCCGAGGCCATCTGGCTGGCCAGCGCGCGGTTGTAAACCAGCTCATACAGGCGGGCGTGATCGCCCGAAGCTGCGTGCGCCTGGTCAAAATCGGTCGGACGGATCGCTTCGTGCGCTTCCTGCGCATTCTTGATCTTGCTCTGGTACTGGCGCGGCCGGTCGGGCACGTAGCCCGCGTCGTAGCGCGCCGTGATCGCGCGCCGCGCCGCGCTGATCGCCTCGGGCGCCATGTCGACTCCGTCGGTCCGCATGTAGGTGATGAGCCCCTGCTCGTAGAGCGCCTGCGCAACGCGCATTGTGTGGCTCGCGGCAAAGCCGAGCTTGCGCGCAGCTTCCTGCTGCAGCGTCGAAGTTGTGAACGGCGGCGGCGGGTTCTTGGCGAAAGGCTTGGTTTCGACCAACGAGACGGTGAAGCGGCCGGCATCGAGCACAGCCTTGGCCGCGTCGGCATCACCCTTGTTGCCGATCGTCAGTCGCTCGATCTTGGTGCCGTCGAGCTGGACGAGCCGCGCGGTAAAGCTCTGCCCGTCAGCTTCGAAGGTGGCGCTGACCTGCCAATATTCCTGGGCCTTGAAGACCTCGATCTCGCGTTCGCGGTCGACGATCAGCCGGAGCGCGACCGATTGAACGCGGCCGGCCGACTTGGCGCCCGGCAGCTTGCGCCACAGGATCGGCGAGAGCGTGAAGCCAACCAGATAATCGAGCGCCCGGCGCGCCCGGTAGGCGTCGATCAGATCCTCATCGAGGCCGCGCGGGTGCTTCATCGCTTCGGTCACCGCCGAATTGGTGATCGCATTGAATGTCACGCGCTGAACGTTGGCCGGCAGCGCCTTCTTCTGCCGAAGCACTTCCTGAACGTGCCAGCTGATTGCTTCGCCCTCGCGGTCAGGGTCGGTTGCGAGGATCAGCGTATCGGCGTTGCGCGCTTCGTCGGTGATCGCCTTCAGCTGCTTCGAACGGTCGGGAGAGACTTGCCACAGCATATCGAAGCCGTGCTCCGGATCGACCGACCCATCCTTGGGCGGCAAGTCGCGCACGTGGCCGAACGAAGCCAGCACGCGGTGCCCGCTTCCCAGATATTTCTCAATGGTCTTCGCCTTGGCTGGCGATTCTACGACGACAAGTTTCAAGGTGTTGGATTCCTATACGTACGTACGCGCGATGGTGGCGGATCGAGATTCGGTGCGTCAAGCGGTCCGCAGGCTCACCTTGCCGCCAGCGTGGCGATCAAGGCGCCCGGCAAGGTCCAGCTCGAGCAAAGCCATTTGAACGGCGCCGCTCGACGCTCCCGACAAACGCATGATTTCGTCGACCGGCGCTGGCGATGGTCCCAGCAGCTCCTCGACGGACCGAAGCACATCATCGCCCGGCGACTCCGCGGGCGCGGGCTCGAAACGCTGCGGCGGCGCCGCAACACGCGATTCCATCGGCCGCAGCTCCTCGACGACGTCGGCGGCGCTTTGCACCAGTGTGGCGCCGTCGCGGATCAGCTGGTTGCAACCCTGCGCACGCGGATCGAGCGGCGAGCCGGGCACGGCCATCACCTCGCGCCCCGCTTCCGCCGCGAGCCGCGCGGTGATCAGCGAACCCGAGCGCGGCGCCGCCTCGACAACAATTGTCCCGGCGCCAATCCCGGCGATGATCCGGTTGCGGTACGGGAAGTGCCGCGCGCGCGGCTCGGTCCCGGGCTGCATTTCCGCGAAAACCAATCCACGCTCGTACAGCGCCTTTTGCCGCTGCTCATTTTCCGGCGGGTAGAAAACGTCGATCCCGCCTGCGACCACGGCGATGGTGCCGCTCTCCAGCGCGCCGTCATGCGCCGCGCTGTCGATCCCGCGCGCCAGCCCGGAAACGACGACCAGGTCGTGCCGGCCCAGATCGCATGCGAGGCCGCGCGCGAAGCGGCACGCCGCAGCGGAGGCATTGCGCGCTCCGACGATCGCCACGGCCATCCTGTCGAGCAGTTTCAAATCGCCCTTCGCCATGAGCAGCGGCGGCGCATCCTCGAGCTCCGCCAGCAGCCGCGGGTATAATCCCTGGCCGATCGTCAGATATTTTGCGCCGAACTTTTCGACTTGCGCGAGCTCGCGTTCGGCCTGGTCGCGGCTGAACAGCTTTGGCGCAGCGCCGCCCCCGCGTCGCGCCAGGTCCGGCACGGCTTCGAGCGCCGCGGCCGCGGTTCCAAACCGCGCGATCAGCTGGCGGAACGTGACCGGCCCGATTCCCTGCGAGCGGACCAGCCGCAATCGGTCGACTAAGTCCTTAATGTTACTCGTGGCTCGGTTCCTTTCATAAGGCGAAGGATGTTCTCGCGGTGCTTCCACAGCACAAGCAACGCGAAACCGAGCAGCATTTGGAAAAGCGCCTGTTCTTTCATGATGAAGGCCGTGACGGGCGCGCTGATCGCCGCCGCCATACCCGCGACCGACGAGATTCGGATCGTCAGCAGCAGGACAAGCCAGACAACAGCGTAAACGACCGCCGCCTGCCACAGCAGCGGGATCAGGATTCCCAGGAGCGTCGCCACCCCCTTTCCGCCACGAAAGTTGAGCCAGACCGGATAGAGGTGGCCAATGAGGGCCCCGGCGGCGGCGACGGGCGCCGTTTCGGGGCCGAGCAGGCGTTGCGCAACGACGATCGCGGCCGTCGCCTTGAGGCAATCGAGGATGAGCGTCAGGCCCGCCAGAACCCTGCTTCCGGTGCGCAGCACATTGGTCGCGCCGATATTGCCGGAGCCGATCTCCCGCACATCGCCCTTCCCCGCGAGCCGCGTCAGCACCAGCCCGAAGGGGATCGATCCGAGCAGATAGCCGAGCGCCAAAGCGAAAAGCATCTCCCCCGTCATGCGCAGGTGGTAGCAAACCGGAGCGCGGGCGCAAAACATCCTTCCCGGCATTTGCCGGAACCCCATCCTCTTCTTCGATTCCGGCGTCGGCGGGCTCTTGGTGCTGGCGGCAACGACCGCATGCCACCGATTGCGGACTTCCCACCCATTGCAGGCATTAGCCGAGTGTCTGTTTTCAACCCATTGCAGACATTAGCGCTTAGGTCTGCTTTCGACCCATTGC
>JBDTON010000018.1:0-12655 GCA_039933195.1 Sphingomicrobium sp.
AGAACGCCCGCCGCCTGGGCGAGCGCCTCGACGATCAGCACACCGGGCATGATCGGGCGCGCGGGGAAATGGCCCTGGAAGAAGGGCTCGTTGATGGTCACCGCCTTGATCGCGGTGATCCCCTTTTCCGGATCGAGGCTTTCGACCCGGTCGATCAGTAGCATCGGATAGCGATGCGGCAGCGCCGCCATGACCCGCTGGATATCGAGCGGTCCGATGGCGGAGCCTGCCGTATCGTTCAATTTAGCGGCCCTGCGGCTTCTGCTGCGCTGCGGCCGGGGCAGTCGTCTGCACCGCCGGCAACGCGGAGTTGAGTGCCGCCAAAACGTCCGTCGTGACGTCGATGGCCGAGCTCGTTGCAAGCGTATTGCCGGCCTCGACCATGAGGTTGGCGCCGCGCCTCTGCATCACCTGCTGATAGATCGGCCCAAGCTTCGTCTGGATCTGCTGCGAGATATAGGCCTGATTGCGCTGGATCTGCTGCTGCTGTCGCGCAAGCTCCTGCGCCGCCTGCTGACGCTTTGTTTCCCAGGCTTTGGCCCGAGCCTGCAGCGGCGCATCGGGTTGCTTGCCGGCCAGGGCATCGACTGCTGCCTGGATCGACTTCTGTTCGGTCTCAAGCGGACTGGTGAGAGCCTGCTCGCGGCTTTGGAGCGCCGTCACCTGGCCGCGCAGAGTCGCTGCGGCGCTCTTGCAGGCAGTGCACTCGCTGGTCACCTTTTCAAGATCGACGACTGCGACCGTTGCTGCCGGAATGGCCTGAGCATTCGCCGCCGAGCCGGCGCCGAGTGAAACCGCAAGCGCGGCGGAAAATAGCAATCTGTTCATCAGAATTGGGTCCCTACGTTGAAGCTGAAGAGTTTGGTTTCGTCGCCATCTTGTTTCAGTATCGCCCTGGCTAGATCGAGGCGCAGTGGACCGAACGGCGAAGTCCAGTTGACGCCGACGCCGATCGACAGGCGCGGTTTGACTGAATCGCCGATGAAAAGTTCCTTGTAACCGTTTGACCGCGAATAACCCGTCGGACAGTTGATCGCCCCGCCTGGGGGGTACCGTATCGTGTCCGACGGCGTGGTCGTGGTGGCTGGAAGGAAGCAGATGGTCGTAATATCGGTCAGGATTGGCCTGGTCATGCTAAACAGCGATCCCACGTCGATGAACGCCGACGGCCGCAATCCGACACTGCGCAAGCCCGAGCTGGTCGGGATCTCGAGCTCGATCCGGCCCATATAATAAGCCTTGCCGCCCAGCGCGTCGGTCACAGTGGGCTTGCCCGACACGAGCCCGACGGAGTTGCACGTTACGGTCGTGGTTGTGGTGGTGCTGTCGGTGCACTCGTAATTCTGGCGGGAGATTCGCGGCCCAATGCCACGGATGTCGAAGCCGCGCATCTGCGGGCCGAAGAAGCGGTCGGTCAGGCGGATTGCGTCGCGGCCTGGTCCGGGCGCAGATTGCAGCGCCTTGATGTAGCCGCCTTCGCCATGAAGCGAGAGGATCCAGCCCCCGCCAAAGCCGTGGTACTTGGTCGCGTCAACGCGCGTTCGCAGGTAGCGAACGTCACCGCCAAGGCCGGCGAAGTCCTGAGAAACGGTGATCCGCTGACCGCGAGTCGGGCGAATGCCGTCGGTGTTATCGTAGAACGTCGACCAACCCAGCAGCGAGGTCAGATGCGAACCGATTTCGTCGCACAGATAACGCCCCGCAAGGTCGGGATTGCACACGCCGTTGGTGTAGAACGTCGACTGGTCGAGCGACACCTTGTCCTGCGTCAACGTGTAGCGGCCGCCCAGCGTCCAATATTCGGTCAGCGGAAAGCCCGTCCTCAGCCCGCCGCCGGTGCTCAGCTGCCGGTAGGTCGTGTTCCTGTTCCCGCTGCTGTTGTAGTTGAAGCTGTTGTAATCCTGGCGGAACAGCTGGGCGCCGAGCAGAATCGACTTGTCGAGAAAGTATGGGTCGACAAAGCCAAGCTGGATCGACTTCGAATATGACGAATAGTTGACCGAGGCATCGAGTTGCTGGCCCTTGCCCATGAAGTTGTTCTGCGACACCGCGAGCTGGACGACGAACTTCTCGAGGCTTGAATAGCCGCCCGACAGCTGCAGCTGGCCCGTCGGCTTCTCCTCGACGGCAACACCGAGCACCACGCGGTCGGGCGCTGAACCTTCGGTCTGCTTGATCTCGAGCTTTTCCTGGAAGAAGCCGAGGCTCTGGATGCGGTCCTGGCTGCGCTTGACCTTGAGCGCGTTGAACGCGTCGCCTTCGTTCAGTCGGAACTCGCGGCGGATCACCTTGTCGCGCGTCGTCGTGTTCCCGCTAATGTCGATCCTCTCGACGTAGACGCGCGGAGTCTCCCCGACCTTGATCGTGAGATTCATCAGGCGATGCTCTTGGTCGCGATCATAGGACGGATTGATGTCGGCGAAGGCATAGCCGAGGTTCCCCGCCTTCTCGTTAAGGTCGGTCACGGCGTCTTCGACGGCCTTGGCGTTGAACCAGTCGCCGTTACGGATCTTCAGCGTTTGTTTGATCGTCGACGCAGGAAAGTCGCGAAGAGCGCTCTGCGCGTCGACCTTGCCGAACTTGTAGCGCGGCCCCTCCTCGACGACGTAGGTGATGACGAAGTCCTTCCGGTCGGGCGTGAGCTCGGCGAGCGCGGAGACGACTCGAAAGTCGGCATAACCCTGCGTCAAATAGAATGCGCGAAGCTTCTGCTGGTCGGCGGCGAGCCGATCCGGATCATAGGTGTCATTGGACTTGAGGAACCCGAGCATTCCGCCCGCCTGGCGGGTGTACATTTCCTTGCGCAGGCGTTCGTCGTGGAACTCCTTGTTGCCGATGATATTGATCGCCCGGACCTTCGCCAGGTCGCCTTCGTAGATCTCGAAGACGACGTCGACGCGGTTCTGGTCGAGCTGGACGATCTTGGGCTCGACGCGGGCGGCGAAGCGGCCCTGGCGGCGATACAGCTCGAGGATCCGCTCGACGTCGGCGCGCGCGGCCGAACGGGTGAAGATCTGCCGCGGCGCGAGCTTGATCTCCGGCGTAATCTTGTCGTCCTTGAGGCGCTTGTTCCCTTCGAGGATGATGCGGTTGATGACCGGGTTCTCGCGCACATTGATGACCAGGTCGCCGGTCTCCGCGCCAGTGATGGTGACGTCGGCGAAGAGCTGGGTCGCGTAGAGGTCCTTCAGCGCCTGATCGAGCGTTCCCGCCGTATACGTCTGGCCCGGTGCGAGGTTCGCATAGGAACGAATCGTTTCGGGTTCGAGCCGTTGGTTGCCGCGAACGGCGATCGAGCGGATCGTGCGCTGCTGGGGAGCGGGAGCGGCAATTGGCGCAAGAGCGTCCGCCGGCGGCTGGGTCGCTACCGGCTGAGACTGCTGGGTCGCGGGCGCCGTCTGCGCGAGCAGCGGCGCGGCCGAACCCCCGAGGACGGTTCCGGCCATGAGCAGCGCGCCCGCACGCCGATTAATAAACTTCGCTCTTGAAATCACGCGTCCCGCCTTTTTGTGCAATTGGTGCGATCGGCGCGCTTCGCCGCCAGCCCCGTTCCTGCCCTGCCCCAACCCTCCTAACCAATCAAGCGCTGAAGCCGGTCCCAGAGACCAAGCGAGCCCAAATCGTTGATCGTCACGAACAGAACCAACGCGAGGATGACCGCCAAACCGCCGCGGAACGCCCAGTCGAGCGCACGGGCGCTGATCGGACGCCGCCGAACCGCCTCGACGATATAGAATAGCAAGTGCCCTCCATCCAGCAGTGGGACTGGCAAGAGGTTGATGAATCCGAGATTAATTGAAAGCAGCGCGAGCAGGCCGATGAACGGCAACAAGCCGAGCTCTGCCCCTTGTCCGGCGACCCGAGCGATGGTGATCGGCCCGCCCAGTTGGCTTGCGGATACTTGACCCCTGACCAGTTGCACGAGTCCATCCGCGATCGAGCGGGTCAGGCGCGCCGTTTGGTCCACCGCCATCGGCACGGCTTGATAGACCGGAACGGGATCACCAATCTTCAGCGTCGAGTGGATTCCGAGCGCGCCAGCGCGCACCTTGCGGCCCGTCGGGTCGGTTATGTTCGCTGAGTCCAATGTGGCCCGCAGAGCCTGCACAGCACCGCCGCGCTCGATTTGGATCGCAACCGTTTCATTCGGACGCAACATTACGATGTTCGCGACATCGTCGAACGTCGGAGTAGCACGCCCGGCAATCGACAAAATCCGGTCACCGGGCTGGATTCCAGCCGACGCCGCAGCGGATTTGGGCAACACGTCTCCGACAACGTTGTCACGCGGAGTCCCCGCGAACGAGAAGAAGGCGCTGAAGATGATGATCGCCAGGAGGAAATTGGCGGCGGGGCCCGCGAGCACCACGAGGAAGCGCTGCCACACCGGGCGCAGCTGGAAGGCGCGGTCGCGCAGCTCCGGCGGTATGCTCTCCAGGTCGGCGGGATTGCCCGCCGGGGTCATGTCCCCGACAAAGCGGACGTAGCCGCCGAGCGGCAACCACGCCACCTTCCACCGCGTGCCCTGCTTGTCGGTCCAGCCGAACAGCTCACGGCCGAAACCGATGGAAAATACTTCGGCGGGAATTTTAAACAGGCGCGCGACGAGATAATGGCCAAGCTCGTGGAAGAAGACGAGCGGCCCCAGCGCGCAGATGAACGCGACGAGGATCAGCCACAGCGGCGGTTGCGGAAACATCAGTGGCAATACGCTTTCATAGCCGAATCGACGCGCGAGCGCGTGGCCCGGTCAATCTCGAGCACGTCGGGGATTGACCGGGGATTGACGAAATCCGCATCATCAAGGGCCTCTTCGACGATTTCCGCGATGTCGGTGAACCGGATGGCGCCTGCGAGGAATTTCGCGACTGCGACTTCATTGGCGGCATTGAGAACGATGGGGGCGGCACCGCCGGATTCGAGGGCCTCCCGGGCAAGGCGGAGTGCAGGGAACCGCGCTGCATCGGGCGCTTCGAAATCGAGCCGGGCAATCGCCGCAAGATCGAGCCGCTGCGCCGGGGTCTCCAGTCGCTCCGGCCAGGCGAGCGCATAAGCGATCGGAATCCGCATGTCGGGGCTGCCCAGCTGCGCGAGGACCGATCCGTCGACGAACTCGACCATCGAATGGATCACCGACTGCGGATGGATCAGGATGTCGATCCGGTCCGACGGAAGCCCAAACAAATAATGCGCCTCGATGAGCTCGAGCCCCTTGTTCATCAACGTCGCCGAATCGACCGAAATCTTCGCGCCCATCGACCAGTTCGGATGCGCTACCGCCTGCGCCGGAGTCGCCGAGCCAATAAATTCCGCCGTCGCCGTCCGGAACGGCCCGCCGCTCGCAGTCAGGATTATTTTTGAGACGTCTTCGTTGCGGCTGCCAGCAAGACATTGGAAAATGGCATTATGTTCGCTGTCGACCGGGAGGACCGTAGCGCCTTGCGCTGCCGCCGCATCGATCATCAATTTGCCGGCGGTGACCAGGGCCTCCTTGTTGGCGAGTGCAACCACCCGCCCCGCTTCCACGGCCGCCATAACAGGCGTGAGGCCAGCGCAACCGACGATCGCCGCAATCACCAACTCCGCCTCGCCCGCAGCAGCCTCGATCAGCGCCCCTTCGCCCGCCGCAGCGCGGCAGCGGGAGCCGGCCAGCAGCTGTTGCAGCTCGCCAAGGCGCGTCTCGTCGGCAACGACGGCGAGCTTCGCATTGGTGCGGCGCGCGATGGCGGCGAGCGCCTCCGCATTGGTTGCCGCGGTCACGGCAACCACCTCGAACCGCTCGGGCGAGCGCTCGACCAGGTCGAGCGTTGACTTGCCGATCGAGCCGGTGGCTCCGAGGATTGCGATCGTGCGGCTCACGTGAGCCCCCCTAGCTGCGCCAGCGCGGTAAGCACAGCCACGGGCACTAGCCCGTCGAGCCGGTCGAGCACGCCTCCGTGCCCCGGCAGCCATGCGCCGGAGTCCTTAACCCCAGCACGCCGCTTCATGCCGCTTTCGAACAGATCGCCGGCCTGTGCGGCAATGGCGAGCAAAGGCGCGAGTGCGAGCAGCGGTTTCCCAAGGCCCATGGCGAGGACCCAGCCGCCACCGATCAGGCTGGCGGCCGCGATCCCGCCGTAGAGCCCCTCAACTGTCTTGCCGGGGCTGATCGAGGGCGCGAGCTTTCGGCGCCCAAAGCTGCGGCCGACGAAATAAGCGCCAATGTCGGTCGACCAGGTCACGAGGAACATCCAGACAAGCAACTCGAGCCCATGGACATCGCGCTCGCGCACCCAAAGCAGCGCGAGCGCCGGGACGAGCGCGTAGAAGAAACCGGAAACGTACGACACAACGCCCCAGCCACGGACGAGGCGCGTCCATTCGTAGAACATCGCCGTCGCGACTGCCGCGACAAGGACCGCGAATATGGTCCCGCCGACAGCCGCCGAAGCCAATGCAGCCGCGATCAGCAGGATAGCGGTGAGGGTGCGGAGAAGGAGTTCGTTCACCGGCCACCGAAGCGGCGCTGGCGGGCAGCGAACTGCTCAAGCGCGTCCGCGAAGGTCTTCTCGTCGAAGTCGGGCCACAGGGTGTCGACGAACACCAGCTCGGCGTAAGCGGCCTGCCACAAAAGAAAATTGGACAGCCGCACCTCCCCGGACGTGCGGATAAGGAGATCCAATTCCGGCAGCTCCCGGGTCTGCAGCTCGCCGGCGATACTGTGCTCGTCGATCGCCTCGGCCTCGATCTCCCCGGCGACAGCCTGCAAAGCGACTGCCCGCGCGGCCGCCGCGATCTCAGCGCGTGAGCCGTAGTTCAGCGCGATCACCAGCGTGAGCCGGCGGTTGCCCGAAGTCCGCTCGAGGGCCTTTTCGAGCCGCTCGGCCAGCTCCGGGCCAAAGGCCGAATAATCGCCGATGAGCTTCAGCCGCACCCCCTCCTTTTCGAGCGTCTTGAGCTCGCGATCGAGATAGAAGCGCATCAGCGCCGTCAGGTCGGAGATCTCCTCGGCGCTTCGCCGCCAGTTCTCCGATGAGAAGGCGTACATGGTAAGCACCTCGACGCCGTGGTCCGCGGCTGACTGGAGCGCGCGGCGTACGGCTTCCGCGCCTGCTCGGTGACCGGCGACGCGCGGCAGCCCGCGCTGCTTCGCCCAGCGCCCGTTGCCGTCCATGATGATGGCGACGTGGCGGGGGACGGATCGTCCGCCTTGCTGACCCAGGTCTTCAGCTCCTTCCGAAGGAGCGGTCGAGTTCACTTGCCGAGGATTTCCTTTTCTTTCCCTTGCGCGAGCTCGTCGACCTCCTTGATCGTGTCGTCCGTGAGCTTCTGCACCTCGTGCTCGAGCCGCTTGCGCTCGTCTTCGCTGATCTCGTGCTTCTTCTCGTCGGTCTTGAGGTGATCCATGCCGTCGCGGCGGACGTTGCGCACAGCGATCCGCGCCTTTTCCGCATATTGGCCAACCAGCTTGGCCAGCTCCTTGCGCCGCTCCTCGGTCAGCTCGGGGATCGGCAGGCGGATCATCTGTCCATCGGTGATCGGGTTGAGTCCTAGGCCGGCGGAGCGAATGGCTTTCTCGACGGACTGGACGTTCGCCCGGTCCCACACCTGCACCGACAGCATGCGGGCTTCGGGAGTCGACACGGTCGCGACCTGGTTCAGCGGCATGTTCGTGCCGTAGACTTCGACTTGCACCGGATCGAGCAAGGCCGTCGACGCGCGGCCGGTGCGCAGCCCCGCGAGGTCATGGCGCAGCGCCTCCACTGCGCCATGCATTCGGCGCTTGAGATCGGCGGTGCTGACAGTCGTGGTCATGTCCTACTCCCCATCCTGCACGATCGTCGCGGTTCCGCGGCCCTCGATCACCTCGGCAAGGTTGCCGGGCTGGCGGATGTTGAACACGACGATCGGAATATTGTTGTCACGGCAAAGAGCGACGGCCGCGGCGTCCATGACTTTCAAATCGTCGCCGAGCACCTTGTTGAAGGTCAAACTGTCGTAGCGCGTCGCATCGCGCACCTTCTTGGGATCCGCGGTGTAGACGCCGTCGACGCTGGTGCCCTTGAACAGCGCATCGCAGCCCATCTCGGCCGCCCTCAGCGCCGCCGCCGTGTCCGTGGTGAAATAGGGGTTGCCGGTGCCGGCGGCGAACAGGACGATGCGGCCTTTTTCCATGTGCCGAAGCGCGCGTCGGCGGATGTAAGGCTCGGAAACGCTGGCCATCGGAATCGCCGACTGGACGCGGGTGTCGACGCCAAGCTTTTCCAGGGCGTTCTGGAGCGCGAGAGCGTTCATCACCGTCGCCAGCATGCCCATGTAGTCGCCAGTCGCGCGATCGAAGCCCCTGGCCGCCGCGGCCATACCGCGGAAGATATTGCCGCCGCCGACGACCAGGCACAGCTCATGCCCGGCGCTTTTCGCGGCGGCGATCTCACCGGCGAGACCAGCGACCGCGTCGGGATCGATCCCGAACTGCCCCTGCCCCATCAATGCCTCGCCCGAAAGCTTCAGCAAGATCCTATTGAAGCGCGGGCGGGTCATGCGGCTGGATTGTCCCTAAGATGCAACAAAGGCGGCCTCGCCTTTATGGTGCAGCCGCCTCGTTGCCAACTGCTAAGCAGCCAGTGCGAATCAGGCAACCGGTTCAGGGCTGCCCGTCTGTTCCGGGTTTTTCTTTACGCCCGCGGCAGCAGCAACCTCGGCCGCGAAGTCATCGACCTTCTTCTCTATTCCTTCGCCAAGCTGGAAGCGAGCGAAGGCCTTGAGCTCGATGCCGGTGCCGGCTTCCTTGGCGGCAGAGGCGACGACCTCGGCGACCGGGGTCTTGTTGTCCATCACGAACAGTTGGGTGAACAGCGCATTCTCCTTGCGGAACTTCGCAAGTCCGCCGTCGACCATCTTCTCGACGATGTTCGCCGGCTTGCCGCTTTCTTTGGCTTTCTCCATCGCAATCGCGCGCTCGCGGTCGATCAGGGCCGCGTCGAGCGAATCCGCATCCAGCGCCAATGGGTGGGCCGCGGCGACGTGCATTGCGATTTGCTTGCCCAACGGGAGCAAAGTGTCCGCCGGAGCCGCGCTCTCCAGCGCGACCAGAACGCCGATCCTTCCGAGGCCCGGAGCGACGGCATTATGGACGTATGACACGACCGCTCCCTCGCTCACCTCGACAATCGCCGCGCGGCGCAGCGACTGGTTCTCGCCGATCTTGGCGATGTTGTCGGTCAGCTTCTCGGCGACGGTGCCGCCGCCCGGATAAGCGGTTGCGCCCAGTACTTCGACATCGGTGCCATGCTCGAGCGCGACCTTGGCGACGTTTCGCACGAAGTCCTGGAAGAGCTCATTCTTGGCGACGAAATCGGTTTCCGAATTGACCTCGACGACGGCGCCGCGATTGCCCTCAACGGCGACTCCAACAAGGCCCTCGGCGGCGGTGCGGCCCGCCTTCTTGGCGGCGGCTGCAAGACCCTTGGCACGCAACCAATCAATCGCCGGCTCCATCTCGCCATTGGTCTCGGCGAGCGCCTTCTTGCAATCCATCATGCCGGCGCCGGTGCGCTCGCGCAGTTCCTTCACACTCGCGGCCGTGATCTCAGCCATGTTCTTCTTCCTCTCGTTCCCCGGCGAAAGGCCGGGGTCCAATCATATGTAGGTATGGATCGGGACTTTCGCCCCGCGATGCTTAGGCTTCCAGCGCGGCTTCGACCGGCGGTTCGGCCATCTCGCCGACGTCCTGTCCGCGAGCCGCGGCATTGCCGCTTCGCCCTTCGCCGACGGCCTGCGCGACCGCTCCGGTGTACAGGCGGATCGCCCGGCTGGCGTCGTCGTTGCCCGGAACCGGGAAGGCGATGCCGCTCGGATCCGAATTCGAATCGAGAATCGCGACGACGGGAATGCCGAGCACATTGGCTTCCTTGATCGCCAGCTCTTCCTTGTTGGTATCGACGACGAACATGACGTCAGGAAGCCCGCCCATGTCGCGGATTCCGCCAAGGCTCTTCTCGAGCTTGTCGCGCTCGCGCGTCAGCTGGAGGACTTCCTTCTTGGTCAAGCCAGCAGTGTCGCCCGACAGCTGCTCCTCGAGGCTCTTCAGACGCTTGATAGAATTGGAGATGGTCTTCCAGTTAGTCAGCATTCCGCCCAGCCAACGGTGGTTGACGAAATGCTGGCCGCTGCCCTGCGCCGCTTCAGCGATCGGGTCCTGCGCCTGGCGCTTGGTGCCGACGAACAAGACCTTGCCGCCACGGCCGACGGTCTGCTGGACGAAATCGAGCGCGCGCGCGAAAAGCGGCACGGTCTGCGACAAATCGATGATGTGAACCCCGTTGCGATCGCCGAAAATGTACGGCTTCATCTTGGGGTTCCAGCGGTGGGTCTGGTGGCCGAAATGCGCTCCGGCCTCGAGCAATTGCTGCATCGTGACGACGGTGGTCGCCATAGGTCTTCTCCTTCCGGTTCTGCCTCGACGGAGCCAGTCACCAGCCTTACGGCCGGCACCGGTATGTCAGCTCCGCCTGTGGGATGGCCGGCGCACTAGCCGAAGGCGCCAGTGGTTTCAAGGGCTTGGGTCTGGCCTCAAAGCCCCCTTGACAATGAAGAACAAAACAGGAACATTAGACCGTCAGCAGGAGGCTTGGACGTGATGATCGCAGCTTTGGGCACCCTTCCCTTCCTCGCCACACTGTGGCTGCTCGTGGTGATCGGTGCCGCGGTTCTTGAGGAAAGCGGCACGAAGATCGCCGCTGCCCTCAAGGGCGAGCCGGCGCGTCCGAAAGCGATTGCTCCCACCCGCGTGCGGGTTCGCATGCGAGGGGCCCAGCCTATGCGCGCAGGGAGGCGGCTGCGCGCCGCCGCTTGACCTTGGCATAGCTCGCCAGGCTGACCGGAATCATCAGCAAATAGAGCCCAGCCAACGCGAGCAACATCGGCCACGGAGCGACAATCAGCGCGGCCCCCAACAGAGCAGATCCGGCCAAGGCAAAGAGTCGCCAGTCGCGCCGGATGCGGATGCTCGACCAGCTGTAGGTCGGCAGGCTCGAGATCATCAGCAGCGCGACGAAGACCGTCCACGCCATCACCGGCTCCCAGCGGCGGAAAATGTCCTGGTTGGTGATGAGCCACAGATAGATCGGCACAAACGCCAGGCCCGCCCCGGCGGGCGCCGGAACGCCGGTGTTGAACCCGGCGGCCTTGTGCGGCTGTTCGGCCGAATCGAGCCGCGCATTGAACCGTGCCAGGCGCAGCGCGCAGCAGACTGCCAGCGCCAAGGCGGCAATCCATCCGAAACGCGGAGCAGTTTGCAGCGACCAAAGGAACAGGATCAGCGCCGGCGCGGTCCCAAACGCGATATTGTCGCTCAGCGAGTCCAGCTCGGCACCGAATTTGCTCTGCGCGCGGAGGAGGCGGGCGATGCGCCCGTCTAGCCCATCGAGGACGGCGGCAAGCACGATCGCGCCAAGCGCCTTCTCCCACTCTCCGCGAATGGCGAGACTCACTCCAGTCAGACCGAAACACAGCGCCAGCGCGGTAATCGTGTTGGGGATCATCGCGCGGAAGGGGATCCCCCGCGGCTCCCCCTCATCGTTCACTGGCTGCTGCCCGTCACCGGAATGTCGAGGCCGACGATGCCAAGGATGGTCTCGCCGGCGATTGCGCGCTGTCCGAGCAGCACGCGGGGCGCGATTCCCGCGGGCAAATAGACATCGACCCGGCTCCCGAAGCGGATGAGGCCGACGCGCTGCCCTGCCTCGACGACGTCGCCTTCACGGACGAACGCGATAATCCGCCGCGCGACGAGGCCCGCGATTTGCGTGAAACCGATCTTCAGTCCGTCGGGCCCCTCGATGAGCAAATGCTGGCGCTCATTGTCCTCGCTGGCCTTGTCGAGGTCGGCGTTGACGAACTTGCCGGGCACGTAAGCGATGCGCCGCACCCGGCCAGCGATCGGCGCGCGGTTGATGTGCACATCGAACACGCTCATGAAAATGGACACCCGCGTGTATTCACCGTCGTCCAGAGCCTCCGGACCGCGCAATTCGGGCGGTGGGGGGACCTTGGCGATCATGGTGATGAGGCCGTCCGCGGGCGCGACGATGAATTTGTCGCCGCGCGGAGTGGTCCGCACCGGGTCGCGGAAGAACGCCGCGACCCAGAGCGTCAGGCCAAACAGCACATAGCCGAGGAAGTGATTGGCGATCCAATAAATGGCGAGCGCGATGAACGCCGCGCCAACGACAAATTTGCGGCCCTCCGGATGGATCGACGGGAAGCGCCACTTTACGGTTGTGGTCAGCGGACCATCGGGTCTTTCAAGCTCTGGCATCGCGGCTTCCTTAGTGGCGGCATGCCCCGCGCACAACGCCGCGGTTGCCTGACCGCCACGCGCATCCTAAGGCCCCGCGAAATCCAAAATCGCAGGACGACCGATGGCCAAGATCAAGGTGAAGAACCCGCTCGTCGAGCTCGACGGCGACGAGATGACCCGGATTATCTGGCAATGGATCCGCGAGCGGCTGATCGTCCCCTATCTCGACGTCGACCTCCTCTATTTCGACCTGTCAATCGAGCACCGTGACGCGACCGACGACAAGGTGACCGTCGATGCGGCCAATGCCATCAAGGAGCATGGCGTCGGCGTGAAGTGCGCGACGATCACCCCCGACGAGGCGCGGGTGAAGGA
>JBDTON010000019.1:0-4726 GCA_039933195.1 Sphingomicrobium sp.
TTCTGCGCCAGCCGCTGGATCAGGAACTCGACCTCCTTGCCGGCGGTCATCATGAGATCGGCCAGTTCGTCGACCACCACAACGATCTGCGGAAGGACCTCATATTCGAGCTCCTCGACCTCGTAGAGAGGCTGACCGGTGTCCGCGTCATAGCCGGTCTGCACGCGTCGCCCGAGCTTCGACCCCTTCCCCTTCGCTTCGCGGACCTTGGCGTTGAAGCTCGGCAGCGCGCGCACACCGAGGTTCGCCATCATGCGATAGCGCTCCTCCATCTGCTCGACTGCCCATTTGAGCGCGCGAATGGCTTTCGACGCCTCCGTGACCACTGGCGCGAGCAAGTGCGGGATATCGTCGTACATGCTCAGTTCGAGCATCTTCGGATCGATCATGATCAGTTTGCACTGGTCGGGCCCGTACCGGTACAGCAGCGACAGGATCATGCAGTTGAGCCCGACCGACTTGCCGGATCCGGTGGTTCCCGCGACGAGCAGGTGCGGCATCGGGGCCAAATCGGCGATCACCGGATCCCCCGAGATGTTTTTCCCGAGGATCAGCGGCAGCGCCATGTTCTGGTCCTCGAACGCCTGGCTCCCGATCAGTTCGCTAAGAGCGACAGCTTCGCGCTTCGGATTAGGAAGCTCGATCCCGATCACGCTCCGGCCCGGGATCGTCGCCACCCTCGCCGACAGCGCCGACATGTTGCGTGCGATGTCGTCGGCTAGCTGGATGACTCGGCTGGCCTTGATCCCGCTCGCCGGTTCAAGCTCGTACATGGTGACCACCGGCCCCGGGCGCACCTCGACGATGTCGCCGCGGACGTGGAAATCCTCGAGCACCGTCTCGAGGAGGCGCGCATTGCGTTCCAGCCCGGCGCGGTCGATCTGCTGCTTGCCCTTCTCCGGCGCTCGCGCAAGCAGGTCGAGGGTGGGAAGCTGGTAGCTGTCACCGAGGGCGAGGCTCGGCTGCGCCGCGGGCCTGCGCAGCTGTCCCCGGGCCGCGGGCGCAACCGGTCGCGCCGGTTCGGCCACGGCGACGGCGGGTCGCGATCGGGGCGGAGCGGCGGGCATCGGGCCCACCTCTTCAATCTCCGTCCGGCGCGGTGCGGCTCGCCGCTCACGGGGTTGACGGCGCAGCAGCCCGCCAAACCAGCCCTTCTCATCGGAGTTGAGCCCGAGCGCGACGTAGCCCGTGGCCAGGCCTCCGAGCGCGAACAGCAGCAGCGCCGTCAGGCGCGTTGGCCCCGCGATCGATGGATTGCGGACCAATCCGATCGCCGCATCGACACCGTGCGCGACGGCGAGTCCGAGCGCTCCGCCCCATCCCGCGGGCAGGCCGGATACCGCAGATTCGCTGGCGAGGCTCAATGCGACTCCGATCAGGACGGCGCCGATCATGGCGAGCAGAAGTGACCGGCCGATGCGTCCGGCGGGCTGCAGCCGCAGCAGGCGCGATCCGGCAAGAGCGACGACCGGCATGAACAGGGCCGATCCGAGGCCGAACAACAAGAGGAGCGAATCGCTGAAATAAGCCCCGCCGCTGCCGAGCCAATTCGTCGGAGGGCCGCCCGCGGCCGTGCTGAGCGAAGGGTCGGTCGGATTGTGGCTGCCGAGCGCGAGCGCGCCCGCCAGGCTAACGCCAATGAGCAGCGCGCCCCAGGCGCGGATCGCGAACCGTCGGACGGCATCGCGCAACGCGTCGCGCCAGTCGGGCGCGAGGTCCCGCCTCGGAGCGCGCACTGCAACCGTCGCCATGTCCCATCCCCGGTAATTGCGAGTGTAGAATCTCTCAGGCGGACTCGCCGGTCAAGCGAACTATTCCTATAGGCGCTGCCGATGGACCGCGCGGATGTGATTATTTTCGGCGGGGGGATGGTCGGGCTCGCGCTTGCGGCAGCGCTTGATTCAAGCGGAGTCTCCGCGATCGTCGTCGATCCAGCCGATCCGGAGCCCCGAAAAGGGGCCGCCTTCGACGGGCGGACAAGCGCCGTGTCGTCGAGCTCGATGCGCATGCTGCGGACGATTGGTGTAACCGATCGTCTCGCGGAGCCCGGTTGTCCGATTCTGCGCATAGCGGTTGCCGACGGTCTCGAGCCCGGCGGGCTGCACTTCGATGCCGAGGATGACGAGCCGCTCGGCTGGATGCACGAGAACCGCCATCTCAGGGCTGCGCTCCGGGCGACCGCAGAAGGCGGGAAGAATACCTGGCTCTTGTGGAAGTCGAGCGTGATCGGCGTCGATCGCGGCGAGTATGGCGTCGTTGTCGCGCTGGACGACGGACGTAAGCTCCACGCGCCGCTGCTAATCGCCGCCGACGGGCGAAATTCGGCCACCCGCGAGGCAGCGGGAATCCGCGTCGCGCGCTGGCGCTACGATCATCAGGCGATCGTCTCGGTGCTTCGCCACGAGCTCGCCCACCAAAATGTCGCTTATGAAATCTTCTATCCGACGGGCCCCTTCGCGCTTCTGCCGATGACCGACGATGCGGGGGGGCACCGTTCCGCGATCGTCTGGTCTGTGCCGAGCGATGATGCCGCCGGCTGGCTCTCGCTGATCGACGATGAATTCGCAGCCGAAGCCGAAGCGACGATGGGAGGCTTTCTTGGCAAGGTCGCGATGCTCGCTCCGCGCTCGTCCTATCCGCTCGGCTTCCATCATGCGGCGCAGATCACTGCCAGGCGCCTCGCGCTGGTCGGCGACGCCGCTCATGCGATCCATCCAATCGCCGGGCAGGGCCTTAACCTGGGGTTCCGCGATGTCGCTGCTCTCGCTGAAGTGCTGGTTGAAGGCGCTCGGCTGGGGCTCGACCTCGGCGACAGGCAATTGCTCGAGCGCTACCAAAGCTGGCGCTCTTTGGATTCGCTTTCGGTCGCGTTCGCGACGGACACTTTGACACGCATCTACGGGGTGCCGGGGAGGACCGCCTCGGCGATCCGCCGCTTCGGCATGGGTCTGGTCGGGCGGATTTCCCCAATCCGCGGCCGGCTGATGAACGAAGCACGCGGGACTAGCGGCCAGCTTCCGCTGCTGCTGAGGGGCTTGCCGATCTAGGTTACTGCAGGGTCGGCTCGATTTCCACTCCGCCGTTCACGGCTGCGCGTTGGAATTGCATCAGCTGAACGAGCAAGTCCGCCCGCTCGGCGAGCGTCGGCTCCTCGAGCAACGCCTGCTTCGCGCCGACGTCGAACGGCGCGACCTGCGCGATCGCATTGACCAGCATCTCGTCGTCGAGCCGGCTCACCGCATCCCAGTCCACCAGGAGACCGAGCGCGTCTCCGAGCCGGCGTGCTTCGCGCTCGACCTCCGCGCGCTGAGCAAGCGCGAGCGCCGGCGGATCGCTGTCGTCGAAAGTCTCGATGTCGACTTCGGCGCAACGATAGGCTGCGTCGAAACTCACGTCGCGGATGAACCGGAAGCGGTTGGTGCCCAGCAGCACGATGTTGAAACGGCCGTCGTCCAGCTCCTCGACACCAACAATCTCGCCGACGCAGCCGACGCCGTAGAGCGGTGCCTGATTGTCGTCGTCGAGCCGCTGCGGCTGGATCATTCCGATCTGGCCGGCGCCGTCGATCGAGTCGCGCACCATATCCCGATAGCGCGGCTCAAAGATGTGCAGCGGCAGCTGCGATCGCGGGAACAGGATCGTTCCGGACAGTGGAAAGATCGGCAGCCGGAGCAATCTGCTCATGTGAACAGCACCGCCGACAAGCGCCGCCGCTGAGCGCTCGACCAAGGGTCTTCGAGGCCTTGCGCTTCCAACAACTGCAGGAAGCGCTTGCGCGCCGCGCCGTCATTCCAATCTCGGTCCCGGCGCACGACCTCCAGCAACGCGTTGGCGGCGCCGTCGCGGTCCCCCGTGGCCATCCTTGCCAAAGCGAGCTCGAACCGCGCCTCATGATCGTCGGCGTTCGCCGCGAGGCGTTGCTCGAGCGCGTTCGTGTCGGCCGCCGGAGCCGATGCGACCTCGAGCGCAGCCCGCGCACGCGCCACCTCCGGTTTCTCGGCGAGCTCCGGCGCGAGGCGATCGAGGATATCTCGTGCTTCCGTGGTCTCGTCCGAAGCGATCAGCGCGCGGGCGAGACCGCCGATCACTTGCGGATCGTCCGGGGCCATGTCGCTGACTTGGCGGAAGATGGAAACGGCACGCGGTGCGTCGCCTTCGCGAAGCACCTGCTCGGCCATCGCGATCAGCGGCTCGATCTCGGCCCGCGCAGTCACGCCTTCCGGCTCGATCTTCAACTGCGCAAGCAATTCATCGAGCGCCTTCTTCAGCTGACCTTCACTGCGATGGCTCGTGAGGTCCGCGACCGGCTGCCCGCGGTAGATCGCATAGACCGTCGGGATCGACTGAATGCGGAACTGTGCGGCGAGAAGCTTGTCCTTTTCGACGTCGATCTTGGCGAGCTTGACGCCTTTGTCGGCATAGTCCGCGGCAACCTTGTCAAGGATGGGTCCGAACTGCTTGCAGGGGCCGCACCAGTCGGCCCAGAAGTCGAGCACGACCAGTGAGGTCATCGAGGGATGAATCACCTCCTGCTCGAATCGCTCGACCGATTCGCGTTCGGCTTCGCTGAGGCCAAGGGTCGCCACGCGCTTAGGATCCTCCCGTCAAATCTGCGGTTCGAAGCCCATATGGTCGGCTCGCGCGGCGGCCACAAGCCGTGCCGGCAAACCCTTGCGGGAGCGCTCGCGGGCATGCTAGGCGCGCGCCTCACCTCCGCCGGAGCGTC
>JBDTON010000020.1:0-7999 GCA_039933195.1 Sphingomicrobium sp.
CTGTTCGACCGTCAGACGCGCGTCCGCGGAATCCTGATGATTGTCGCTGCGCTGGTGCTCGTCATGAACGTGATGATCTGGACAGTGTAGGCGGCTTTATGGGGTCGGTGGCGAGCCGCATGTCGAGATAATCGTCGACGGACTTCATCAACAGGTCGAGCTCGTTGGCGAAAAAGTGGTTCGCGCCCGGGATCAGGTCCTGATGGATGGTAATGTGCCGCTGGGTGCGGAGCTTGTCGACGAGCTTCTGCACCGCGCTTGGAGTGACGACCTCGTCGGCTTCCCCCTGGATGATGATTCCGGATGAGGGGCATGGGGCAAGGAAGCTGAAGTCGTACATGTTGGCTGGTGGAGCGATCGAGATGAACCCGCGGATCTCGGGCCGCCGCATCAGCAGCTGCATGCCGATCCAGGCGCCAAAGCTCACTCCAGCGACCCACGTTGTCTCGGCTTCCGGGTGAATGGACTGAACCCAGTCTAGCGCCGAGGCCGCGTCGGACAATTCGCCGATGCCGTTGTCGAAGACGCCCTGACTCTTGCCGACTCCGCGGAAGTTGAAGCGCAGCGTTGCAAAACCACGCCGGACGAAGGTCTGGTACAGCAGCTGGACCATCTTGTTGTTCATCGTCCCGCCGGCCTGCGGATGCGAATGGAGGATCAGCGCGACGGGCGCGCGGGCTCGGCTGCCGGGATGGAAACGTCCTTCGAGGCGTCCCTCGGGGCCTGGGAAAATGACTTCGGGCATGGGTGCTTTGGCTCGTGTAACAACAGAAAGCCGCTGAGCGCGGGTGCGCTGCGGCGTTGGGTCCTATATAGGGGCGCCCGTTCATGTGGCAATCGGCAGGAATCCACGGCTTTTGAGCATGCAGAATCGCCTCTATCTCGACCATGCCGCGACCACGCCGCTGCTTTCCGAAGCCCGCGCCGCGCTCGAACGCGGGCTGGACGCCTGGGCAAACCCCAATTCGCCTCATGCCGAGGGACGGGCGTCGAGGGCGCTGCTCGAGGAGGCGCGTTCGACGATCGCCGAGGTGCTCGGCTGGCGGCATGACGTCATCTTCACCAGCGGCGCGAGCGAAGCCGTCGAGATCGCCGCGGAGCGGGCCCGCGTCCCGGGGCGCGCGCACGGAGCGACCGAGCACGCCATCGTGCCGTATGCGATGGGTTCGCGTTCGACCGTCATTCCCGTCGGGCGCGATGGTCTGATTGACGAAGCAGCGCTCGATGAGATTCTCGCGGTTGGGCCCACACTCGTCGCGATCCAGCACGTCAACAACGAAACCGGAATCATCCAGCCGCTCGACCGGCTCGTGCCGCGCGTTCGCGAAGCAGGATCGTTATTGCTCGCCGATTGCGCGCAGTCGGCCGGCAAGCTGCCTCTGCCCGATGCCGATTTCATCGCCGCCTGCGCCCACAAGCTCGGGGGGGCGCCCGGAATCGGCGTCCTGCTGGTCCGCGATCTCGCAATGCTGGAGCCGGTCGGCGGGCAGGAGAAGGGCTATCGCCGCGGGACGCAGGACGCGCCCAACGCACTGGCCTTCGCCGCGGCATTGGCGGCCCGGCGGTGGGATACGGACCAGCTGACGGTGCTGCGGAGCCGCCTTGAGGCTGGAATCAAAGACTCGGGAGGCGTGGTGATCGGCGAGGACAGCCCGCGCATCCCGACGATCGGTGCTGTCTCGCTCCCGGGCGCGGCGAGCGCGTCTCTGCTCGTGCAGCTCGATCTCGCCGGCATAGCGGTTTCGGCGGGAAGCGCCTGTTCATCAGGAGCGATGAAAGGCAGCGTCGTGCTCGCGGCAATGGATGTCTCGCCAGATGTCGCCGGCGGATTCCTCCGAATCAGCTTCGGGCCCGATACGAGCGAGGCTGATGTCGATCGGTTCCTCGCCGAGTGGCGGCGCATCTCCGAGCGGGCCGCTCAGAGGGCGGCATGATCTACCTCGACTATCAGGCGACGACGCCGATCGCGCCCGAAGTGGCCAAGGCGATGCTCCCATGGATCGAGGAGAAATTCGCAAATCCGCATTCGCCATCGAAATGGGGCCATGAAGCGGAAGCCGCAATTGACGTCGCCCGGCGGCAGGTCGAGCGGACGATCGGGCTCGAAAACGGCAGCGTCGCCTTCACCGGGAGCGCGACCGAAGCGATCAACTGGGCGCTCAAAGGCGCGCTTGAGAAGGCCTCACCCAAGCGCAACCGGATCATCACGGTCGCGACCGAACATGCGGCCGTGCTCGACACCTGCGAATGGCTCGCTGGTCGCGGCATCGACCTCACCATTCTGCCGGTCGGGCCCGACGGAATGCTCGACCTCGCCGATCTCGAGGCGGAGCTCGACGAACGCGTGGCAATCGTCGCGATGATGTTGGTAAACAATGAGATTGGTGTCATCCAGCCCGTGACCGAGGCCTCCAAGATGGCGCACGAATGCGGTGCGCTGATGCTGTGTGATGCGGTCCAGGCCTTCGGCCGCCTGTCGCTTTCCGAAGGGCCTGACCTGGTTGCGGTGTCCGCTCACAAGATCCACGGACCCAAGGGGATCGGCGCTTTGTGGATGCGCGAAGGCGCCGAGCCCGCTCCCTTGATCCACGGCGGGGGGCAGGAGCGGGGAATGCGCTCGGGCACGGTTTCGCCGGCGCTCTGCGTCGGCTTCGGCGCCGCGGCCAAGCTCGCCGCCGAGCGCGAGAACCGCGACTACGATCATGTTCAGCGGCTTTGGGTCGCGGCGACCAAAGCGCTCGGCGCGGGCTGGACCATCAATGGCGGCACCAAGTGCCGTTATCAGGGCAATCTCAATATCCGGCGTGACGGCGTCGATGCGGCGCGACTGCTCGCGGACCTGCGCGGCATTGCCTTCTCGCTGGGTTCGGCCTGCGCCAGCGGGTCCGGTCGGCCGAGTCACGTGCTGCGCGCGCTCGGCCTCGATTATCGCGAGGCGCGCTCGTCGATCCGGCTCGGCTTCGGCCGGTACACCAAGGTGCAGGAATTGACCGACGCCTGTCATCAAATCGTCGCCGCGGTGAAGGCGCAGGAGCATCTCGTCGCGTGACCCGGGTGCGCTTTTTCAGGGCGGACGGAACCTTGGACAAGGAAGTTGAAGCGGAATCCGGGCAGAGGTTGCTGGATGTCGCCTGGGCGGCGCGCGAGCCTCTTGAAGGCGCCTGCGAGGGAGTAATGGCCTGCTCGACCTGCCACGTCATCGTTGAGGCGCATGATTTCCCGAAGCTTCCCCCCGCCACGGAGGAAGAGGAGGATCTTCTCGATCTCGCCGCGCACGCCACCCGCACGTCGCGGCTCGCCTGCCAGATCATCCTCACTGCCGACTTGGCCGAGCTTAGCGTACGAATCCCACCCGGCGCGACGAACTGGATGGGGCGTTAAGTCTAGTTTCCCGGTGGAAGCGGGATACCGACGCGGTCATCGGGTTCCTCATCGCGGCGCTTATGTGATTTCCCGTTTGCCGACAGAACGGGTTTCAGCGCTTCGAGCTCCTGGAGCGTAAGTCTGCGCTCGTGCCTCTTGTCGAGAAGGGCGAAGCGGTCGAGCGCGGCCTGCCTGAACTCCTCCAGCGTAATCGCCCGGTTCAGGTCCGCGTCGGCAGCAGCGACCGGCTCCGGCAGGTTGAGCAGAGCGTAGCGGCCAGCGCCCTGTGGGCCATCGTCCAGCTTGTAGCGATCCCGACCGCGAGCAGGACCGTGATTTCGCTCGTTTGTGGTTTCAGCGTCAGCCTTGGGCGGTGCTTCCCCCGGCGCCCGCGCCCGCCTCAAGCGAGAATTCACCTGGATCTCTGGCGCGACGGTCCACTCGTAGTGGACGAGCTCGTCGGGATCGATCTGACCGTCATGATTGGTGTCGAGAATGTCGAAGTAGCGCTCGGCGTCCATCTGCAATTCTTCGGGCGTCAGGAAACCGTCTCGGTTACGGTCGACCTGCCCGAACCAGCGGGCGAGGGTGTCCTCGCTCGGTGTGCGCGCACGGATCGGCTCGCCCATGGGACTGATGAAGGGAACCCCGCCGCGCCCCGTGACGATTATGGGGGTTGGTGAGGAAACCGGCGGCGGCACGCCCGCCTGCGCGACCGCGGCAAGGATTGGAAGCATCAGCGCGGCAAGAGGCATGGCCATTCCTGATTGTGACTCGGTCGGCGTCGCGCGGCCAGCGTGAACCGCGGATGAAGACGGAGGCGCGTGTGGGCGAACTTGCACGATCAGCGGTGTTTGCCCATATGCGCGCCGGGAGTCGGGCGGACGGAACTGTCGCCAACCTGGTCAGATCCGGAAGGAAGCAGCCACAACGATTTGGTTCCGGGTCGTTCCGGCTCCCACCTTCCAGAAACACAGAGCACAGCGCCGCTCGCAATGACGTGTGAGTGTGCCTAAACCGCTGTTGATGAACGACGCCGAATCGCCTGGCCTGGGGCTCGACCTCCCCGAAGAATCACCGCCTGCCGCGAGTGCGTCGCCCTATCGCGTGCTCGCCCGCAAGTACCGCCCGCAGACCTTCGCCGAGCTGATCGGCCAGGACGCGATGGTGACGACCCTCGCCAACGCCATCGCACGCGGGCGCATCGCCCACGCCTTCCTGCTCACCGGGGTGCGCGGAGTCGGCAAGACTTCGACCGCCCGCCTGATCGCCAAGGCGCTGAACTGCATCGGCCCGGACGGGCAGGGCGGCCCGACGATCACTCCGTGCAACGTCTGCGAACAGTGCCGGGCCATCTCGGAGGGACGGCACATCGACGTAATCGAGATGGACGCCGCCTCGCACACCGGGATCGACGACATTCGTGAGATCATCGAGGCGGTCCGCTACGCCTCGGTCTCAGCGCGCTACAAAATTTATATCATCGACGAAGTGCACATGCTCTCGAAGAGCGCGTTCAATGCGCTGCTGAAAACGCTCGAGGAACCGCCTGAGCATGTGAAGTTCCTGTTCGCGACCACTGAAGTGAACAAGGTGCCGGTGACGGTGCTGTCGCGCTGCCAACGCTTCGATTTGCGCCGCATCCCTGCCGAGAAGCTCGCCGCCCATTTCGCCCAAGTGTCGAACTCCGAAGGGGTCGAGGTCGAAGCGGAAGCGCTCGGGATGATCGCCAGGGCGGCCGAAGGGTCGGCGCGCGACGGCTTGTCGATCCTCGATCAGGCGATCGCCCATGGCGCGGGGACCGTGACGACTGAACAGGTCCGCGACATGCTTGGACTTGCCGACCGCGGACGCATCCGCCGGCTGCTGCAGCTGGTGCTTTCGGGGGATGCCAAAGCGGCCCTGACCGAGCTCGACGAATCGCATGATCTGGGCATCGACCCGATGCAGCTGCTGCGCGGGCTGATGGAAGCGTTGCACTCGGCAACCCGCGCGAAGGTGGGGGCGACTTCCGGCGCCCTGCAGTCGGCGGAGGAGCGCGAGAGCGCCGAGCAAATGGCTGGAGCGCTCAGCTGGGGCACGATCCACCGGATCTGGCAGATGCTTCTGAAAGGCCTTCAGGACGTCGAGATCGCGCCCGACCCGCGCGAGGCGGCGGAGATGGCGCTGCTTCGGCTGATCCACGCCGCGGACATGCCCGACCCCGCCTCGCTGCTCGCGAAGTTGAGTGGGGAGGGCGCAGGTGCGGCGACGGCGTCCGCCCCGGCGAGCACGACTGCCGCGCCTTTCGCGAAGCTGCCCGCCGATTTTCGCTCACTGATCAACCGTCTTGAGGAGGGCGGCAAGCATCAGCTCGCGGTCCAGCTTCACGACCAGGCTGGCCTCGTCCGCTACGCTCCGCCCGAGCTGGTGCTCAAACCCACGCGCCCGCTCGGGGGCGACTGGCCGCGTGAGCTCGCCGCGGCTCTGAAATCGGTGACCGGCGCGAGCTGGCAGGTGTCCCTCTCCGACGAGCCCGGCGAACCGTCGCTGCTCGACCAGGAGAAAATGGCCGAGGAGCGGGTCCGCGCGGACGTTCTCGGCGATCCGAACGTGCGCGCGGTCATGGACGCATTCCCCGATTCCGAGCTTGAATCCTTTTCCACGAGAGGCCCCTGAAATGCCCGAGATGCCCGACCTCAATGCCATCCTCGAAGCCGCGCAGAACGCGCAGGCGGAGCTTCAGAAAGCGCAGGACAGCCTCGACAAGATCGAGGTCGAAGGCGCGGCCGGCGGTGGCCTGGTCAAGATCCGCGCAACCGCCAAGGGGCGTATCCTCGCGGTCGAGGTGGATGAAAGCCTGCTGGCTCCTTCCGAAAAGACCATGGTCGAGGACCTCATCGCTGCCGCCATCAACGATGCCCGCGCCAAGGCGGACGCCGCGGCGGCGGCGGAGATGCAGAAGATGACCAGCACGATCCCGCTTCCGCCAGGTTTCAAGCTCCCCTTTTAAGCACTTGTGAATAGCTGCGTCCGCGTCATGATGCGCCTCAGGGGAGGCGCCCATGACACTCGGCGCGATGCAGGATTTTCCGCTTCGCATCATGCGGCTGATGGACCATGCCGAGCGCGAGCATGGCAGCCGCGAGATTGTCGGCGCGCGCCCCGACGGGACCACGATCCGCACCAACTGGAAGGCCCTGGCTCGCGATGCGCGGCGCATGGGCCAGGCGCTGGAACGGTTGGGGGTCAGGCCGGGCGATCGCGTCGCCACGTTAGGCATGAACCACGACCGCCACCTCGCGGCGTGGTTCGGAGTGGTCGGCATGGGCGGCGTTCTCCACACGATGAACCCGCGCCTGTTCGACGATCAGCTCGCCTACATCGCGACCCATGCCGAGGACCGCGTGTTGCTCTACGACGCGGCATTCCAGCCGCTGATCGACCGCATGAAGCCGCGCTGGCCGACAATCGAGCATTACCTCTGCTTCGACACGGAATTTGACGCCTGGCTGCAAGCAGAAGACGGCGACTATGCCTGGTATGAAGGCGACGAGCGCGACCCCTGCGGGCTCTGCTACACCAGTGGGACGACCGGCAATCCCAAGGGCGTGTTGTACGAGCATCGGTCGACCGTGCTCCACACCATGAGCGTGATTGCGCCCGACGCCTTCGACCTGTCGGCGCGCTCGGCGATGCTCCCGGTGGTCCCGATGTTCCATGCCAACAGCTGGTGCATCCCCTATGCGGTGGCGATCGCGGGCAGCAAGCTCGTGATCTGCGGCGACAACCGGCCCGAACATCTCTGCAAGCTGTTCAACGAGGAAGGGATCACCCACACCGCCGGCGTTCCGACCGTGTGGCTCGGTCTGATCGATCATGTGGAGCGCACCGGCGCTCAGCTCGGCAAGCTGCGGCTGGTTATCATCGGCGGATCGGCGGCGCCGCGGGCCACGATCCGCTGGTTCCGCGAGCGCGGAATCCACGTCAATCACCTGTGGGGCATGACCGAAATGTCGCCCGTCGGCACCGTTGGCGCGCCGGCGGCGAATTGGGATCAAATGACCGACGACGAGCAGGTCGAGTATATGTCGCGGCCCGGCCGCTCGATGTTCGGTGTCGAGCTGCGCACCATCGATGCCGGCGGCAATGTCCTGCCGCGCGACGGACTCAGCTCGGGAAGGCTGCAAACCCGGGGCCCGGCCGTCGTGCGGCGCTACTTCAAGCACGACGAGGATGCGTGCGGGGAGGGCCAGTGGTTCGACACCGGCGACATGGCCGCCATTCATCCCGACGGCACGATCCAGATTACCGACCGGGCCAAGGACGTGATCAAGTCGGGCGGCGAGTGGATCAGCTCGATCGAGATCGAAAACGCGGCCGTCGGCTGTCCCGGAGTCGCCGAGGCTGCGGCGATCGGAATCCCGCATCCCAAATGGGACGAGCGTCCGTTGCTGCTCGTGGTTCGCGATTCGGGGAGCGATGTGGGTGAGGACGAAATTCGCGCCTTCCTTGCAGGCCAGATGGCCAAATGGTGGATGCCGGACGCGATCGAGTTCGTCGCCGAACTGCCGCACACGGCGACGGGCAAGCTCAGCAAGAAGGATTTGCGCGACCAGTACCGCGACTACCGCTTCGCCGATGCCGAGGCGATGGT
>JBDTON010000021.1:0-4179 GCA_039933195.1 Sphingomicrobium sp.
TGCGAGCGCCAGCACCTGAAGCTGGTGCGTCTACCAATTCCGCCACCTGGGCACAAAGAGCTGAAAATGTGCGGTAGGGCGGGGCATTTGGACAGCGGCGCCGCGCTTGTCAACCGCGCTAGCGCCGCTCCCCTAACACATTGAAATCCGGTCTAATCAGCCAGCCCTGGCGGGACGGTGCATCAGCTCAGCGCCGGCTCCCGTCGAGCTTCGCTGCTCTGCTTGGACACGCCCTCGAGCGCCGTCTTCTCGCAGTCCTCACCGGTCTGCGCGATGTCGGCAAGCGAGACGATCCCTGTCAACCTCTTGTCGCGGTTAAGGATCGGCAGCCGCCGCACCTGGTTTTCGGCCATGCAGCGCGCCGCGTCCTCGATATCGTCGTCCTCGAAACAATAGAAGATCTTCTCCGACATGACATCGCGGACGGTCGTGGTTTCCACCGCCCGGCCCTCGGCGACTCCGCGCACGGCGATGTCACGGTCGGTCACCATCCCGATCAGCCGGTCATTCTCGCCGACGGGAAGCGCACCAATGTCGTCTGCCTTCATCCGCTTGGCCGCGTCGCGGATCGACGCATTGGGATCGATCAGTTCGGGATCTGTGGTCATGATTTCCGAAATCTTCATGGGAACCTCCGTGCGTCTCGATTGCCGCATCGGGAGACGCGAAAAGCCAAAGCTTCGAACTGCCGTTCGTTCCGGTAGTTAAGGCGGCGAAACGACCCCCCGGCGCTCAATCGCGCGCCTTGTCAACGGCGCCAGCGAGCCGCTATCGCGCCACCCGATGATGGAGCGGTATCAAGAGCTGGTCACGGTCTTTGGCGGCGACGGCTTCATCGGCCGCTACGTGTGCGAATTCCTGCTGAAAAGCGGCGTCAGGGTGCGGGTCGCCTCGCGCGATCCGCGCAACTCATATTTCATCCAGCCTCTCGGCCAGGTGGGCCAGTTCGGTTTCGTCCAGGCGGACGTGACCGATGCAGGGAGCGTCCGGCGCGCGCTCGACGGCACCAGCGCGGTCATCAATCTCGTCGGGGTTTTCGGCCGCAAGATGCAGGCCGTCCATGTCGATGGAGCACGCAACGTCGCCGAAGCAGCGCGCGATGCCTGCACTCTGGCGTTAGTTCACGTTTCGGCGATCGGCGCTGACCCGCAGTCCCAATCCATTTACGGCCGCACTAAGGGCGCGGGCGAGCTTGCCGTGCGCGCGGCCTTCCCCAAAGCCACGATCCTCCGTCCGTCGCTGGTGTTCGGGCCGGAGGACGATCTCACCAACCGCTTCGCCGCCATGGGGCGACTGCCGGTCCTCCCGGTGATCGCCGCGAACTGCAAGTTCCAGCCAGTCTATGTCCGCGACCTCGCGCAGGCGGTTTCTAAGGCCGCCCTCGACCCACAGGCACACGCCGGCAAGACCTACGAGATCGGCGGTCCACAGGTCCTGAGCATGGCCGAGCTGCATCACGCGATCCTCGAGATCACGCACCAGGACACCGACGTCGTCGCAATGCCCGATCTGTTCGGAAGCCTCCTGTCGCGCTTCGGCTGGGTGCCTGGGGCGCCGCTGACGCGCGATCAATGGCTGATGCTCCAGCGCGACAACGTGGCGGACAAAGGCGCGCCGGGCCTGGAGGCCTTCGGGATTCGGCCGACTCCGCTCGCCGCGGTTGCCTACGAATGGCTCGGCCGGTTCCACAAGGGCGGCAAGTTCGCCGGCCGGCGAATGAACTCGACCGCGACCTCCTGAGCCGGAAGCGACCTAGCGAATGCCAATCCTCCTGATCGCAATCATCCTCGGCATCGTCGAGGGCGTCACCGAGTTTCTGCCTGTTTCCTCGACCGGCCACCTGATCCTCGCCACCGAATTGCTCGGCTTCGACGCGGAGAAATGGGCGGCGTTCAACGTGATCATTCAGCTCGGCGCGATTCTGGCGATCGTGGTCCTGTACTGGCGCACCTTCTGGGCGGTGCTCGAAGGGCTGTTCAAAGGACAGGCGATCTCCTGGCGATTCGTGCGCAACATCCTGATCGGTTTCCTCCCGTCGGCGATCCTTGGCTTCCTGCTGATCAACCGGATCGAGACCTTGCTCGGCAACGCCCAGGTCGTAGCGATCGCCTTCATTCTCGGGGGAGTCGCCATCCTCGTCATCGAGCGCGTGGTGAAGCAGACGCCGGTCGTCGGAGTCGCGGAAATGCCGCTTGGCACCGTGGTCGGCGTCGGCCTCGTCCAGTGCTTCGCGATGATCCCGGGAGTGAGCCGCTCGGGCGCGACGATCATGGGCGGCCTGGCGCTCGGCGTCGAGCGGCGCACCGCCGCCGAGTTCAGCTTCTTCCTCGCCATCCCGACGATGCTCGGGGCGACCACGCTGGAGCTGGTCAGGCACCGCGCGACGCTCATGGCCGGCGCGAGCGGCGTCGGCTTCGGCGCCGTCGCCGTCGGCTTTGTCGTCAGCTTTCTTGTTGCGATCGTCATCGTCAGAGCCTTCGTTCACTACATCTCCCGCCACGGCTTCGCGCCGTTTGCGTGGTATCGGATTATTGCCGGGGTGGTCGCTCTCGCCTGGCTTACCATGCGCTGAGTTTATTTCGCGGCTGCCCAATGCTAGATTCAGCGAGTTAGAGGTGATCTCATGCGTACGAAGCTGATCCTTGTTCCGCTCTTGCTGTGCGCCAGCCCGGCATTCGCGCAACCCGCCCCCCAACTTCCGCCGCAGCTGACCGATCCGGCAGTGACCGACCGCCTTGCCGATGCAATGCAGGCGCTCTCCAATGCAGTCCTCAATATGCCCGTGGGCGAGCTCAAGGCGGCGGCCGAAGGACGGTACGCCACGCCCGCCGAAAAGAGGATGACCGTCCGCGACATTGCCCGCCGCGACGATCCGGATTTCGAGCGCAAGCTCCACCAGCAAGTCGCCGAGACCAAGCCGATGGTGCGGCAGAGCATCAAGGCAATCAACGACTCGCTTCCGGCCATGATGCAGGGGCTGCACCAGGCGCGGCAAGCACTTGACCGGGCAATCGCCAACATGCCGGATCCGACCTACCCGCAGCGCTGAGCTGTTATCCTGGACTTGGTTCAGGATCCATTTCGTCGCCCGCGCCGCACGCCTCCACAACGGATGCTGAAACAAGTTCAGCATGACGGGTTGTGGCCGTCTCAACGCGCGTTAAAGCTGCCCGGCCATGTGGCAGCTCTTCCAGTTCCCGCTCTGCCCCTTTTCGCGCAAGGTCCGGCTCGTCCTCGCCGAAAAAGGCGTCGGCCATGAGCTGGTGCGCGAGAACCCGTGGGAGGAGCGCGACGAGTTCATCGACCTCAATCCTGCTGGCGAAACCCCCGTAATGGTCGAGCCCGACCAGGGGATCACCCTCATTGGTTCTCAGCCGATCGTCGAATATTTCGACGAGACCGTCGACCGGATGCCGATGATCCACGGTAATGCCGTGCTCCGCGCCGAGATCCGGCGGACGACCGAATGGTTCGACATCAAGCTCTACCGAGAAGCGGTCGAGCCGCTGATGAATGAGCGGATGCGCAAGCGCCTGGTCAGCCGCGAGAGCCCCGACACGCGAGTCCTGCGCGAGGCCATGCGCGTCGCCTCCGAGCATCTCGACTATCTCGATTATCTGCTCGACCACCGCCGCTGGCTGGCGGGGCCGGGCCTCAGCCTCGCCGACTTCACCGCCGCAGGGCATCTGAGCGTCATCGACTATCTCGGAGCGCTCGACTGGCGCGGGCACAAGCAGACCAAGGACTGGTACGCCGTGATGAAATCGCGGCCCTGCTTCCGGCCTTTGCTGGGCGAGCGGATGGAGGTGATCGTTCCGCCCGGGCATTACGACAAAGTGGACTTCTAAGCGGGGATCAGCGCCCCGCGATAGACACTATCCTCCAAGGTCCGCCCCGCGCCCAGCGCGACGCAACTCATGGGATCGTCGGCTACGCGCACGGGCAAACCCGTCGAATCCCGCAGCACGGTCGCGAAATCGCGTAGCAGTGAGCCGCCGCCGGTCATGGTGATGCCCTGGTCGATCACGTCCGCCGCGATCTCCGGCTGCGTATGCTCCAGCGCCGTTCGCACGACCTCGACGATCTGGTTTACCGGTTCGGTCAACGCGTCGGCGATCTGCGCTTGGTTGAGCTCGATCTCGCCCGGCATCCCACGTCCCACGTCCCGCCCGCGAATGT
>JBDTON010000022.1:0-6896 GCA_039933195.1 Sphingomicrobium sp.
CCCGACGAGGCGCGGGTGAAGGAATTCGGCCTCAAGAAGATGTGGAAATCGCCCAACGGGACCATCCGCAACATTCTCGGCGGAGTGATCTTCCGCGAGCCGATCGTGATCTCCAACGTCCCGCGGCTGATCCCCGGCTGGACCGACCCGATCGTCGTCGGCCGCCACGCTTTCGGCGACCAGTATAAGGCCACCGACTTCCTCGTGCCGGGCCCGGGCAAGCTCACGATGAAATGGACGGGGACCGACGGCCAGGAACTCGAGTTCGAAGTGTTCGATTTCCCCGGCCCAGGCGTGGCCATGGGCATGTACAATCTCGACGCCGCGATCCGCGATTTCGCCCACGCCTGCTTCAACTACAGCCTCAACCGCGGCTGGCCGCTTTACTTGTCGACCAAGAACACGATCCTGAAGGCCTATGACGGGCGCTTCAAGGACATCTTCCAGGAAATTTACGACAGCGAATACAAAGCGAAATTCGACAAAGCTGGCATCGAATATCAGCACCGCCTGATCGACGACATGGTCGCTTCCGCGCTCAAGTGGAGCGGCAAGTTCGTGTGGGCTTGCAAGAATTACGACGGCGACGTCCAGTCCGACCAGGTCGCGCAGGGTTTCGGCTCGCTCGGCCTGATGACCTCCGTGCTGATGACTCCCGACGGCAAGACGATCGAGGCCGAGGCCGCCCACGGCACGGTGACCCGCCACTACCGCATGCACCAGGCCGGCAAGGCGACTTCGACCAACCCGATCGCATCGATTTTCGCCTGGACAGGCGGGCTTAAATATCGCGGCAAGTTCGACGACACGCCCGACGTGGTGCGCTTCGCCGAGACTCTCGAGCGCATCTGCGTTGAGACGGTCGAGGCCGGGCACATGACCAAGGATCTCGCAATCCTCGTGGGCCCGGAGCAGGCGTGGATGACGACCGAGCAATTCTTCGAGGCGATCGTCAAGAACCTCGAAGCAGCGATGACTGAGGAAGGGATCGCCGCCTAGCTTTTAGCCTCAGCGAGCGGGCTTCGAACACGCTCCCGCCTGACGCCGAGGCCGATGAAGCGGCCCGGAATCCGCCGCAGCAGCGGGAAGCGGTCGAGCAGCCGGATCACCAGCGGCGCTTTGACGATCGGCGCGCCGGCCGCCAGCAGCCGCCCGATGATGCGGTCCTGCGCGAGCTTTTGCGCCGCCTGGATGACGCGCGTTGGAAACAGCCGCCGCTCCTGCACCTTGTGAAGCAATGAATCGACCTGCTCGGCCCGCGCGAGCGGCGCAGCAAGGACGTTGGCAGCCGCGACCGCATCCTGGATCGCAAGGTTGATGCCGATCCCGCCGATCGGCGACATGGCGTGCGCGGCATCACCGATCGCGAGCAGGCCGCCCCGGTACCAGCAGGTCAGCCGATCGAGCTTCACGGTCAGCAAATGAAGGTCGCTGATGTCGTCGAGCTCGGCAAGGTCGAGGTCGGGGGGCGCGGCCTTGGCCACTTCCTCGCGGATCGCATCGATCCCGCGCGCCTGATAGGTCTCGGCGGCCCCTTTGGGGATCAGGAAGGCGCACTGCCAGTAATCGCCACGGTCGATCATCACCAGCAACCGCCCACGCTCGACGTTCCCGCGCAGCCCGCCGACCGTGCTCTCCTTCTTGCCGACGCGGAACCAGAAAACGTCCATCGGCGCGCCGAGGTCTTCAAGCGGGAGCATGGTCCGCACGATCGAGGCGCGGCCGTCGGCAGCGATGGTCAGCCGCGCACTGAGCTCGCTCCCGTCGGCGAGGCGCACGCCGACAACCCGGCCCTGCTCCTCGAGGAAGCCGGTGACCGGCGCATTCATCTCGAGGTGGAAGCCGGGGAAGGCCTTGGCCTCCTCACGCAGGAAATCGAGGAACTCCCATTGCGGCATCATCGCGATGAACGGTGCCGAAGTGCGCAGATGGGACAGGTCGCCGATCGTCCATTCGCGTCCCGCCATGCGCAGCTGGGCGCCGCCAACGGCGTTGTGCGGCCGCTTGAGAAAGCGCCGCAGCATGCCGAGCTGGTCGAGGATCTCCATCGTCGAGGGGTGGACAGTGTCGCCGCGGAAATCGCGGAAGAAGTCGGCGTGCTTCTCCAGCACCTGGACCGTGCATCCCGCCCGGGCAAAGAGGAGCGCGGCCATCATCCCGGCAGGCCCGCCGCCGACGACGATCAGGTCGAGTTCCGACGCCATGGCGTCACTAAGCGCAGCGCCGCTTCAGTGACAAGGCGCGGGCGGGCTGCTTAAACGCGATCATGGAGGACGGGTTCAGCACGTCCGGATACAGCGACGCGCTGGTGATCCTCGGCGCGGCCGGAATCGTCATCCCCGCCTTCGCCCGAATTCGCATCAGCCCGATCATCGGCTTCATCCTTATCGGAATGCTCGTCGGCCCGGCGGGGCTCGGCGCGCTCACTGCGCAATATGCCTGGCTCAACTACGTGACGATCTCAAACGCGCAGGGCATCGAGCCTTTC
Organism: Sphingomicrobium sp.; assembly: GCA_039933195.1. Taxonomy (GTDB): domain Bacteria; phylum Pseudomonadota; class Alphaproteobacteria; order Sphingomonadales; family Sphingomonadaceae; genus Sphingomicrobium. The sequence continues at coordinate 2,489 of JBDTON010000022.1, forward strand.
GCCGAGCTCGGAATCGTCCTGCTGCTCTTTTCCGTCGGGCTGGAGCTGTCGTTCCGTAGGCTCTGGTCGATGCGCCGTTTGGTCTTTGCAGTCGGCGCTGCCGAACTGATCGGCTGCGCGGCAGTGATCGGGTTGGGGCTGTTCCTCACTGGGCAGGGCAGCCTCGGCGCGGTCGCGCTTGGGCTGGCGCTCGCCCTCTCCTCGACCGCAATCGTCATTCCGCTGGTCGGCACCCACACGCCGGTTGGCCGGTCGGCGCTGGGAATGCTTCTGTTCGAGGATCTCGCGCTGGTTCCCATCGTCTTCGCGCTCGGCGCGATGGCCCCGACCTCGAGCGGGCAAGGCGCCGGCGCGCTGCTCACCACGCTCGCCATCGGCGGAGTCACCGCGGTCGCCATGCTGTTTCTCGGCCGGCTGCTGCTTCCACATCTCTTCGCGCAAGCGGCGCGGACCAAGAACCCCGAGCTGTTCCTCGCAGTGTGCCTGCTGGTGGTGATCATCGCCAGCATGGTCACGACGGCAATCGGCTTTTCCCCCGTGCTGGGGGCGCTCATCGCCGGAATTGTCATCGCCGAAACCGAGTATCGCGGCGAGGTCGAAGTGATCACCGCGCCCTTCCGCGGCCTGGGCCTGGGCATCTTCCTGATCACCGTCGGGATGAGCGTGGATTTCCGCCAAGTGCTCGCCGATTGGCAGAATCTGCTTGCAGCGCTCGCCGCCGTCCTCGCCGTCAAGGCGCTGGTCACCGCAGCGCTCCTCAAGCTCGAAGGAGCGCGCGGAGCGGTCGCGGCCGAAACCGGCGTGCTGATGGCCTCGCCGTCCGAAACCACTTTGATCGTACTCGGATCGGCCGCGGCAGCGCAGCTCATCAGCCGCGATACCGCGGCGTTCTGGCAGATCGTCACCGCGCTCGGCCTCACCGTCACGCCGCTTCTGGCGAAGCTCGGACGCGTAGCCGCCCGTGGCATGGAATCGCCCGAGCAAACCGAGCAGCTCGACGCGCTGCTGCAGGAGCGCGAGCGGGTCATCATCCTCGGCTTTGGCCGGGTCGGTCGGATGGTCGCAGAAATGCTCGACGCTCACGACAAGCCGTATGTCGCGATCGACTCCGACGTCGATTCGGTCAGCGCTGCCCGCAAAGAAAACTTTCGCGTCGCGTTCGGCGACGTAGCCCGCCCGGGGCTCATCGAGCGGCTGCGAGAGCGCGCGCCCAGCGCCTTCATCCTGACGATGGACAATCCGGTCCTGGTCATCCGGCTCGCGCGAAAGCTGCGCCGGGCCTTCCCCGACCTGCCGATCGTCGCCCGCGCCCGCGATACGGCCCATGCCGCCGAGCTTTACAAGGCCGGAGTGACCGATGCCGTGCCGGAGACGCTCGAAGCCTCATTGCAGCTCGCCGAGGCGGCTTTGGTCGATCTTGGCGTGGCGATGGGCCCGGTGATCGCCTCGATCCACGAAAAGCGTGACGAGCTGCGCGCCCAGATCAAAGCTGAAGCAGAATTGGAACAGGCGCCGCGCCTGGGCGGGCGGCGACTGCGGGATGCTCAGCCGTCCGAAACCGGCTCGAAACGGAGCACTCCGGCGGCATAGGTCTTGTGCTCGGCATTGTCGCCGGGATGACGCTCACCGTCGTAGACTACAACTTCGCGGAAATCGAAGGGCGACACGCCTTCGAGACAGGCGACGTTGACGCCGAGCTCGTTGGGCTTCGAGCGGCGCTTGTGATGCGTATAAATCCCGCAGAGGCTGCAAAAATGATGCTCGGCGGTCTTCGTGTTGAAGCGGTAGGTCGTGAGCTTGTCGGCGCCTTCGGCGATCGCGAACGCATCCGGCGTTGACGTCACCGTCACCGCGCCGCGCATTCGGCAGATCGAGCACGTGCAGCGCCGCGCCGAGGCGAACCCTTGCGTTAGCGTGACCGTGAACCTGACGGCCCGGCAATGGCAGGTGCCATTGAGTGTGACCGCATCGCCGGACCTGGTGTCGATCAAGCCGCAACCTTTTCCAGAGCGTCCCTGACCGCCTCGAGCGCCTCGTTCGCCTTCGACCCGTCGGGGCCGCCGCCCTGGGCCATGTCGGGCCGCCCGCCGCCGCCCTGCCCGCCCAATGTAGCGACCGCGGCTTTGACCAGCTCGACCGCGCTCACCTGACCGGCGAGATCGTCCGTCACTCCGACGGCGACGCTGGCGCGGCCATCGTTAACCGCAATGAGGGCACCAATGCCTGAGCCAAGCCGCTTCTTCATGTCGTCAACAGCGGCGCGCAAGCCTTTGGGATCGAATTCTTCCACGACCTGTCCGAGAAACTTGCGGCCGTTGACATCTTCCGGCGCCGGACCCTCGGATTTGGCCGCGCCGCCTCCCATCGCTAGCGCCTTCTTCGCTTCGGCTAGCTCACGCTCGAGCTTACGGCGCTCCTCAACCAGCGAAGCGACGCGCTGAGGGACTTCGTCGGGTGCGGCCTTCAGGACCGAGGCCGCCTCGCGCAACTTAACGTCGCGCGCGCTGAGCCATTGGCGCGCGGCTTCGCCCGTCAGCGCCTCGATGCGCCGGACGCCCGAGGAGACCGCGCTCTCCGAGACGATCTTAAGCAGCTGGATGTCGCCGAGCGCGCGGACGTGCGTTCCGCCGCAAAGTTCAACCGAATAATGGCCCTCGTCGAAGCGGCCCATCGACAGCACCCGCACCTCGTCGCCATATTTCTCGCCGAATAGCGCCATGGCGCCGGCGGAAATCGCCTCGTCGGGCGTCATCAGCCGCGTCGTCACTACCTCGTTGGAGCGGATCTGGGCGTTCACATCTGTCTCGACCGTCTCGATCTCCTCGCGGGTCAGCGCCTTCGGGTGTGAAAAATCGAAGCGGAAATAGTCCGGTGCGACGAGGCTGCCCTTCTGGCTAACGTGAGTGCCGAGGTGGCGGCGCAGCGCTGCGTGCAGCAGATGCGTCGCGCTGTGGTTGGCGCGGACTCGGTTGCGGCGCTCGGCATCAACGCGCTGATGCACCGTTTCGCCGACCGAAAGTTCGCCTTCCACGACCTTCGTCCGCAACACATGAAGCTTGCCAATCTGCTTCGACGTATCCTCAACCTCGCCTTCGAAGCCTTTCAAAGACGTGAGCTTTCCAGTGTCGCCGATCTGGCCACCGCTTTCGCCATAGAACGGCGTCTGATTGAGCACGATCGCGACCGTCTCGCCCACCTCGGCCTCTTGAGCGCTCTCGCCGTCCTTGACGATCGCGAGCACTACGCCCTCGCCTTCCTCGCCGGCATATCCGGTGAATTCGGTCGCGCCATGCTCCTCGGCAAGGTCGAACCAGATGTCGTCGCTGGCCTTCGCGCCCGACCCCTTCCACGCGGCGCGCGCCGCCGCCTTCTGCCCGGCCATCGCCGTGTCGAAACCCGCCCGATCGACGTTCAGACCGCGCGCCCGAAGCGCATCCTCGGTCAGATCGTAGGGAAAGCCGTAGGTATCGTAGAGCTTGAAGGCCGTCTCACCGGCGAGCGTACCTCCCGCCTCCAGCTCCGCCGTCGCTTCGTCCAGCAGCCTCAAGCCATTCACCAGCGTCTGGCGGAAGCGCGTCTCCTCCTGCTGCAAGGTCGCCTCGATTAGCGGCTGAGCGCGGACCAACTCGGGGTAAGCGGCGCCCATCTCCGCGACGAGCGCCGGCACCAGCCGGTACATGAGCGGGTCCCTGGCGCCGAGGATGTGCGCGTGGCGCATCGCGCGGCGCATGATGCGTCGCAGGACGTAGCCACGGCCCTCGTTGGCCGGGAGCACGCCGTCGGCGACGAGGAAGCCGCTGGCGCGCAGGTGGTCGGCGATCACGCGGTGGCTCGCCTGTTGCTCACCCTCGGCCTTCGTGCGTGTCAGCTCTTCGCTGGCCTCGATCAACGCCCGGAAGACGTCCGTTTCGTAATTGTCGTGCACGCCCTGCATCACCGCGGCGATGCGCTCGAGGCCCATACCGGTGTCGATGCTTTTTTTCGGAAGCTCGGAGACGATCTCGCCCGCCGCCTGCTCATACTGCATGAAGACGAGGTTCCAGATCTCGACGAAGCGGTCGCCGTCCTCGTCGGGCGATCCCGGCGGGCCTCCGGGAATGTGATCGCCATGGTCGTAGAAGATCTCCGAGCAGGGGCCGCACGGGCCGTCGTCGCCCATCGCCCAGAAATTGTCCTTGGTGGGGATGCGGATGATGCGGCTTTCCGGAAGCCCCGAAATGCGCTTCCACAGGCCGAACGCTTCGTCGTCGGTGTGATAGACGGTGGCGGTCAGCCGGTCCAGACTGAGCCCCCACTCCTTGGTCAGCAAGTTCCACGCAAGCTCGATCGCGCGGTCCTTGAAATAGTCGCCGAAGGAGAAATTCCCGAGCATCTCGAAGAAGGTGTGGTGGCGCGCGGTGTAGCCGAC
>JBDTON010000023.1:0-6543 GCA_039933195.1 Sphingomicrobium sp.
GTAGCTTATACGGCGCGAGCTGAAGTGTCTGCTTTCGACCCATTGCAGACATTAGACGGGCGGTCCTGCGGCTTAACTCCGTCTTTCGCCGCCTCAGACCCAACATTGGGGTTCGCTTTGATCGCTTGCGCCACATCGGCCTGACTTTTGGCTGCAAACCCGAGCCGCAACTCGGCTACGCAAAGATCGTAGAACGCTCTCACGAAGTCCGGTTCGAGCTGAATCGGCTGGTCAAAGTCCGCGATCGCCCGCGCAAATTGTTCTTGAAGGAGGTAGGCGACCCCCGATTGTTGAACGCGAGGCATCATCCGGCTTCAGCCGGATTGAAGCTCGGGCGGCAGTCTGGTCGCTGCCAACGGCAAAACCCTAATGGTTACATTCCGTCGCGCATCCCGGACGGGCCACCAATCTTTATTCGGAAGTAGAGCTTTGCACCCCGTGGATCAGAACCATAATCAGGCCTGAATTCCATTGGCGCAAAATCCTTGGTGAATGATCCACCGGCGAACATGGAAAATGGTCCTTTTTCAACCAACGTCCGCTCATATCCCAACGTCAACGCCTTGACCCATTTCGCATCGGTTGAACCGGTGAGCGGCACCAAGTCCAGCTGGCCCGGCGTAATCTGGAGAGACTCGGCCCGACCATAAATCTTGTTCATGCGCCGCTGGTAAACCGCTTCTGCGAGAAAACTGTTGAGAGCAGCCTCCTGGCCTGCGCGGACCCGCCCCCAGATGAACGACGATTTCAGTGTAGCCCCGTGGAACTTGTGTGAGGTTGCGAGCCAGCCCGCTACGAACTTTTCGTGCCCTGCCCCTCCTGCATCGTCAGGTGTCAGGACATCCGCATAAGATGCCCCGATCGAGACATGATCGTCGATCTTCTGGATCACGCGAGCGCCGTAGGAGTCGATATTGTGCAAAGGAAGCGGCCAGCTGATTGCGTGACCGCTGAACGCCGTGGCCTCGACTGTCGTCCCAGAATTTCGATACGCGACGCCCACCACCGTTGAGACGTCATGAAAACCGTCCTGGAGCCCGTGCCCGAGTGGAGCATCTGGGTTCCCCTCTGCGGAAGCGCGGTGCATGAATGGAACAGGACCAATCGCTGCGGCTCCACGCGGCGCGAACAGGAACGTCAATTCCTGCTTATCGTCGGCGCCGAGCTTGACCACGTCCCTGAATTCAACCGCCATCAGATAATCGTGGGGATGCATGTTATCGATGTTCTCGGTCTGGAAAAGCTGGGGCGTCCCTGGCTGCCCAACCGTCAATTGCTCGGCCGTCCCCATCACATTCACGCGCAGAGTGTTTCTCGACGAGAGCGCCTGGTTATACATCAGCATCCACACGCCGGGGCCCGTGACACGCGAGTGTCCGCGCGGGCCCGAGGTGGTCGAATAAACCGCGAACTGATTCAGGCTGAACGTGAGGGCGGGCATGGGTTTGGCGTTGTTCGTCATGCACATCTTCATGCCGGGGTCGAACGGATGATCAGCGGGACAAACTAGCGGTGGCACCACGACTGGTGGGGACGCATTACTTGGCTGAGCCACGGCCGGAGCCGGCTGGGCAACATTCATCGAACCCATGTTTTCCATGGATTGCTGCGCTTGCGCAGAGCCACAGGAGGCAATTAGAAATATGAAACTGGCCGCGAAAATTGGCCCTTTATGATTTCTTTTAACGACAAATTCCTTGCCATGCTCGGCATGATGCCGCGTTGTCCCTGGATCGACGATCATTCCGCACACCGGGTCTTTGAGGGTCGCGGCAGGATCGGCCGCGGCGTTGCCGCTGCCACAGCAGCCCCCGCCGCTCTCGGCGTGATGATGACCGGCATGGTGCCCCTCGACCTTCGCCTGCGCGGCCGTGCCGCCCGAGCAGCAGGACGACGCCGCGGCGCCGGGCGCATCGAGCGCGCGCGGCTCGGCAGCGCGCCTACCGTAGCAGCCGCAGCTGGTGTTTGAGGAGGGGGAGTGCGGGTCGTTCGTGGCAAGACTCCTTCGACGCAAAGACAGGTAGGGTCTGACACCATGTCAGGGTCAAGATCGCTCAAGCTCCGCATAGGAGTTACGCGCCTCGTGCGAGCCGCCCTCAATTCACGAACGGATAAGTAGGATGGGCAAAGGGACGCCCGGACCTGGTGCGGATTCCCTGGAGAGGCGGGGGGCCAATCAAAAGAACGAATGATGCACCAGATGAGCCCGGAGGTGCAGGCTTGCATGGACGCCTGCCACCATCGCCACATTATCTGTTTGTCGATGGCGACCCAGCATTGCCTTGGGCGGAGCGGCGAGTTGCGACGGTCTTGACGGAATGGAGGAGTGCGGTGAGGCGTGCAACCGGTGCGCTGAGGAACGCAAGAAGATGGTCGTGTAAGCGGCTTCGGCACCGTCCGCGCTTTTAAATTGACGCGGGTGGGGCGAGCGTCCCGAACCATGCCACGAGAGCGAGAACCCCGAAGCCGAGGAGAGCCTCGGTTGCAATGCTGCGCCGCAGCTTGGCCAGGCTGACCCCGCCGGCGTGTTCGGCTCCGAGGTTTGCGCCCAGGGCGGGAGTGTGCCGGAAACGATTGGCCGCGGCGAGGCCGAGCATCCCGGTGAAAAGAACAATCTTTAATAGAAGCAACCGGCCGTAGTCCGTCGTCCAAAGCCCGGCGACGTGGTCCAATCCAACGAGGAACCAGGAGTTGATCAGGCCCGTCGCGACCAGCACGGCGACGAGCAGCATTCCGACGGCCGAAAACCGGTGCAGCGCGCGATGAAGGGCCTTGAGCCGCTCCCAATCCCGACTGCTCGAAGAGAGCAGCAGCGCGAAGCCGACGAGCGCTCCGATCCAGATGGCCGCCGTCCAGCTATGCAGGACATCAGCGATCAGGTGAACCCAGCCGCCAGCTCCGTCGGTCGCCGCCCCGTGCCCGGTCCAGGTGAAGCTCGCCATGGCGGCCGTCCCGAGCGCGGCAATCGCAAGCCACAATCGATGGCCGCGTCTGGCGATGAGCACGACCACCAAGGCAAGCAGGGCCAGCGGCGCCCGCACCAGCGCGCTCGCGCCGAGATTCATGCCAAGCACTGCGCTAATCGATTCGAGCTTTACAGCCTCGGCCAGCGACCCCGCCATTCCGGCGGTCTGGAACAGCAGGCCGGCAGCCGTCGCGAGCAAGAGGATGATCGCCGCGACAGCAAACAGCGGCTTTGGCCATCGCAGGCCGGCGGCAGCAGCCGGCCCGGTTCGCGGCAGCGCGTAAAGGAAGAACAGCGGCGATCCCATCAGGATCGCCGCCGCTCCATATTGCAGGAAGCGTAAGGCGATGACCGCTTCGTCGAACAAGCTACTTGACCTTGAACGGGACGTCCCCGGTCATCTTGTGGCCGTCTTCTTTGGCGGTGGCGGTCCAATGAACGACGTAGCTGCCGGCACCCAGCTTGCTTGATGGAATTCCAGTGATGGTCCTCCCGTCCTTGTCGACATGGGTCTTGACCGCGACTCGCTTGGTCTGACTGCCCATCGGCATCGTCACCCTGAAGCTTGAAAACGCGGGCACGAGCTCGTCGTCGAAAGTTAGCGTGATGACCTTGGGGGAAGCCACCACGGCATTCTTCGCCGGATTCGAATGAACCAGTTGTGCATGCGCGAACGCAGGGCCGCTCGCTATGAGTGCCGCGGCCGCCGCGACGCTCAGACATGTTCTTGAAATGCGCATTTATGACTCTCCTTCGATCGTAGCGGCAGGTTGCCGGCTACACAGATATACGCATCGCCGAAGCTCAGCCCTCATCGGCGCGGAAATCGGGGCAGGCCACGCGCGGCGACCGTTTCAACGAGGGATTGTCGCCGCACTTGCGTAAATGACGTAGAAGATGTGCGGAGCAACGCGATGAGCATGGAACTGGACGATGCGCTGGGACGGTTGGCGGTTGCGCCGCTTCATCCCGGCCTGATCGCAATCGACGGAAAGGTGTTCGCGCGGGTTCGCGAGGAAGCGGCCCTGGCCGCGCAGGCGCGAAATGGAGTTCGCGTGGCCGCGGTTGGGGCGTTCGTAGCGCTCGGGCTCGGGCTCGCAGCAGGCAGTCCGATCGCGGCGTCGCCATCGCCGGGCACGCTGTCACCTTTCGGCCCGTCGAGCCCGCTGGCGCCGTCGACGTTGCTGGCAGGCGACGAGTGAAGTCCTCGCGCTGGACAATCGGGATCGCCGTGATCGCATTCCTCGCGGGCCTGGCGGGAGTGTTGGCCGGTCGCGTACTGATCCCGCCGCGGACGCACAGCTCGGAATTGCACGAGACACTGCACCATGAGCTCGACCTCGACGCCGCCCAGGAGGCGCGGCTCGATACGCTGGAGCGGCAGTTCGCCGTCCGCCGCCATGCGCTCGAACTCGACGTGCGCGCCGCCAACGCCCGGCTTGCCAGTGCCATCGAGACCGAGCACGGCAACGGACCTCGGGTTGCCGCTGCGGTCGATGCCTCGCACGCGGCGATGGGAGAACTCCAGAAGGCGACGCTCGAGCACATCTTCGCGATGCGTCAGATCCTGCGCCCCGACCAGGGGGAGAAGTTCGATCGCGCGGTGGTGAAGGCGCTGACGACCGACCCGCGTTGAGTCTGAATAGCGTGGCGCTCGACCTGTCGGTACTATCGGACGGTGAGTTGGCCTTGCTCAGCGCCGGCGGTCGCGAGACTGCCTTTACCGAGATCGTGCGGCGGCACCAAAGCTTTCTCTACCGTCTGACACTCGGCAATGTCGGCAATGCCGACGAGGCGCTCGACCTGGTGCAAGAGACATTCGTGTCTGCTCATCTGGCGTTGACGAGATACGACCCCGACCGGCCAATGCGCGCCTGGCTGGCGGCGATCGCGATCAACAAGTGCCGGGACTGGGGCCGACGCCGGGTTGTTCGGCGATTGTTCTCGTTTGCGATGCCGATCGACGTAGCAACGGAAAACATACCTGCGGATCGGCCAGGTCAAGACATTGAAGCCTCCGACCGGCAGGAACTCGCAAGGCTGCGGCGCGCGATATCCGAACTGCCAGCATCGCTTCGCGAGCCACTTGTCCTCCACACGATCGAGGGAATGAGTCAGGCGGAGACCGCGTCGGTCCTCGCGATCACCGAGAAGGCGGTCGAGACCCGGCTGCGGCGCGCGCGTATCAAGCTCGTCGCGATGCTCGATGACGCCTCCTAGACAAACGCAGCGCATGTTCTCGATCGGGGCCTTAACCCTGACAAGGGTTCAAACCCTATCTGTTCGAAATCGTTTTTGGAGCGCGAGGGCTGTTCGATGCCTGTGCGTATCGAACGGTAAGGCCGCGCACGTTTGCAAGCGAGAAAATTATGGACACCCTTTTGGATCGCCGACAACTGCTGCGCGCCGCTGGCGTTGCCGGCGGCGCAGTCGCGCTCGCCGCCTGGATGCCGGCCTGGGCGCAATCGGTTTCGTCAGGTTTGGCCAGTCCGCTGCCCACCGTCTCCGGCAATGACATCGCGCTCAGAATTGCGCGCCAGACGATGATGATCGATGGCCGCCCCTCCAGGGCGATCGGGATCAACGGCACCGTCCCAGGACCGCTGATCCGGCTGCGCGAAGGTCAGAACGTCCGCTTAACAGTCAACAACGATCTCGGTGAAGACAGTTCGATCCACTGGCACGGGCTGCTCGTGCCATCGCAATTCGACGGTGTGCCGGGCATTTCGTTTCCGGGGATCAAGCCGCGCTCCAGCTACCTCTACGAATTCCCGATGGCTACGTTGTATTCATAGCCAACTGTCTTGGCTTCCGCTTCAGTGAGGTAAATGCCGTGCATGTGCCAGGGAACGACACGAAACACGCCCCAGCCTTGCTGGTCTTCGATCCTCGGGTAAGGCATTGCCATTTCCAGTATATTGCGCGGTAGGCCCGGCATGGAATCCACTGGTAGACTTCGGAGCCGTCGAAGCACTCATTTGGTCGCGTTCATAGCGCCAAACGATGACAGCCCGAAACGGTGGAAAGGCGTTCCTGCCACCAGATAAGCTCCTTTCCGACGCAATTAGCAATGGCGACCAGCTGTTTCCCCCGGTCAAACTTTCCGGGCCCCGTTTTCGGGCCTCACGTTTATGGAGTGCCATACTGCGAACCGGACGATCTTTGGATCGACGCTAATGTCCGCTTTCGACCAAAGCAGACATTAGGGTAAGGGATTAAACCGGGGCGGAGACCGCGGAGTCCAAGCCCGATTTGATCAGCACGCACTTTGCGCTATTTCACGTCGATGACCGCCATCAGCCCACCGCCGCCGCGGGTCTCGACGTTGTTGTTCGATGTGTGGTGCGGGATGTGGCAGTGGATCAACCACTTGCCGGGTCGGCGCGCGAGCCAGACGACATCGTATCGCTGTCCTGGCCCGACCAGCACCGTATCGGCCATGTAGCGTTGGGCCGGGGCGAGCGTCTCGCCATCGACGGCGACCACTTGAAACGGACCGCCGTGGATGTGCATCGGGTGGATGTCGTTGTTGTTGGTGCCGATGAAGCGCACTTTCAGTGTCTCGCCGACCTTCATCT
>JBDTON010000024.1:0-28103 GCA_039933195.1 Sphingomicrobium sp.
TGGCCGCCTGGGCGGCAAGCTTGGCATCATACGGGAAGACGATGTCGACCGGACGCTCAATGGACTGTTCGAAGTCCTTGCGGCTGATTTCCAGCGCTCCACCCGAGGGCACGCAGTTCGCGACGACGACGACCTTGGTCTGCGGAGCGTTCGACTTGAGCCACGCGAGCACGCGAATGGTGTCGCGGGTCGCGGCGAGCGTCAGCTCCGCCACCACAACCGCGACGTGCGCGTCGTGCACCAGGTGCGGATACTGGATCAGCATGTGGCGCGGCAGGTCGAGGACCGTTGATTCGAATGCGTTGCGCATCTCTTCCTGGAGCGCGAAGAATGCCGTCCCGTCGGTGACCAGGGGCTGATGGATCGGGGCTTCGGCCGAGAGGACCGACAGACGCTCGTTGGCGCGCACCATGGCCCGCTCGATGAACAATCCGTCGATGCGGCTCGGGTTCTCGATCGCGTCGGTAAGGCCGCGGCCCGGCTCGAGGTCGAGCGCGAGTGCGCCGGTACCGAAGTGAACGTCGAGGTCGAGCAGGGCGGTTGAACGCCGCGCCTTCTCGCCCAGCAGCCAGGCAAGCGAGGTGGCGATGGTCGACGCGCCGACTCCGCCGCGAACTCCGATAACCGCCGTCATCACATGCGGCTTGTCGGCCTGAGCTTCGCCGCGCGGACCGGAAAGGATCGTCTGGGCATGCGCGAAGGTGTCGCGCAGCTGGTCGACCGTGAACGGCTTCAGCAGATAGTCGTGGATGCCGCTGGCGACGAGGTCGCGATAGAGACGGACATCATTGACGGTGCCCGCCGCGATCACGATCGTGCCTGGCTCGCAGACCTCGGCGAGCGCGTTGATGTCGTTGAGCGGGTCCGCGGACTCGCTCAGGTCGACGAAGAGGATATTCGGGCTGGCGGAAACGGACAGCGACTGGACCGCGTTGCGCAGACCGCCTTTGTTGACCTTCTCCGGCGACCAGCCGTGCTCGACCGCGACCGGCCGAAGCATGTCGGCGGTGGCGTCGTCGCACACGAAGGCAGTGAAGGGATCGCGCAAGCCCGGGCGCGCCTGGAACGGAGCGTTCATCACTTATCTTCCTTCTTGGTGCTGATGTCCTGCAGACCCTTCGCGCCGGTCGGCGGCGTCGTGCGATACAGGACGATCGCCTTCGTGCCGGTGCTCGGATCGACAACGACCGCACCTTCGCGGCCGTGGACGAGGTCCTCCGGATTCGCGACCATCGCGGCCAGGTTGGAGTTCACGCCGCAGCCGAAGTTCGACATCGTGCGGTTATTGTAATTGGGCTGGGAGGGAACGCTCCAATTGGGGCAGTTCGGAACTTCGGCCCGCGTGCGGCTGACGATCACCCGCACCATCCCGTTGGGGACAGCGCCGGCAGTCACCGGAGCGCCGGGCTCCACCATCATGCCGTAATTGCCCGCGACCTGAACGACGTCGTAGCGCGCTCCATTGGCGTAGGGCGCATCGACGAAGATCGAGTCGCCGTAGCCGAGGCCGAGGCCGCGGAACCAGGCGTCAAGACGGGCCCTCTCGCTCGGCCCGAGCGATCCGCCAGGCGCCGCCGCATCGAAGACGTAATCGGCGCGGGCGACCACTGGGACGTTGACCGCTTCCACGCCGCGGTCGGCGAGGTCGCCGGCCTGCGGATGATAGCTGCAGCCGCTGGCAGCCGCCGTGGCGATCAGCAGAAGAGCGAACTTCGAACGCATGGCAGCATCCTTCCTAAGCGAGCGGCGGGTCACAGCTTGAACCCCGGAGCAGCGGCGGTGCCGCCGACGATGGCAGGGCCGGGAGCCGGAAGCCGAGCCGGAGAACCGTTGACGCCCTTGAACGTCTGGCCTTCCAGCACCTGCTGCACGTCCGTGGTCGCGCGGTAGCCGTTGGTCGGCGACGCGAGCGGACCCGAGACGGGGCGCACCAGGTAAGGCGTGACGATGATCACCAGCTCGGTTTCCTGCCGCTGGAACTTGGTGGAGCGGAACAGAGCGCCGATGATCGGCAGGTCGCCGAGAAGCGGCGCTTTGTTGATCGAGTTGCTGTTCGTGTTGCGCAGCAGCCCGGCGATCATGAAGCTCTGGCCGGAACCTAGCTCCACCGTCGTTTCCGCGCGGCGGGTGGTCAGCGCCGGCACCCTGAAGTTGTTCAGGGTGACGCTGCCCGCGTCGGACAGTTCGCTAACTTCCGGGCGAACACGCATTGAGATGCGCCCGTCGGCAAGAACGATCGGGGTGAAGGCGAGGCCGACACCATATTGCTTGTACTCGATGGTCACCGCGCCGAGCGACTGCGACACCGGGATCGGGAATTCACCGCCGGCGAGAAAGCTGGCCGTTTCGCCCGACAGCGCCGTCAGATTCGGCTCCGCGAGGATGGTGACGAGGCCGTCGGTTTGCGCGAGATCGAGCGAACCGAGGAGGTCAAGGCCGAACAGTTTGCCGGCTACGCCAAGCGTGGTGCCGATCGAACCGATGTTGAAACCTTTCGGCACGGCCGCCGTAGTGCCGGACGCCGCCGTACCGAACGTTCCGGGATTGCCCTGGCCAAGGCCGAACTGGAACCCGCCGGTCCCATCGCGACTAAGAAGGTTGACTCCGATCTGCTTCAACAGATCGCGGCTGACCTCGGCAATCCTGACCTTGAGGTTGACCTGGAGCGGCGTTGCCACCTTCAGGCGGTTGATGACGCAGATCTTGCAGAGCGATCCGTCCTTCGACATGTCGACGCCTGGATTGAGCTCCGACGACGCGACCTGAGCGGCGAACGCCGCATCTTCGGGAGACGCGACGGTCCCCGTCAGAATGGCCGTCTGGCCGATGTTGATGATGCGAACGTCCGCCTCTGGCATCGCTGCCTTCAGCACCTCATTGATCGAGGGCAGGTTCTGGCTGACCCGGACCTGCGCGCCATAGACGACCGAACCGTCGGCCGCAGTGGCGATGACCGTCGCCTCGCCATTGTCCTTGCCGAACAGGTTAATCTGGCGCGGGCTGTTGACGTAGACGTCGGCAACCTTCGGGTTCGAGGTCCAGACGCTAGCGACGCCTCGTGGCAGATTGATCATCTGGCCTTCGCCAACCGACAGCGACACGTGGGCGCTGGGCCGATAGGTGCCCGAGGCATAAGCCCTCGGCTGGGCCTGGGCAGCGGTCGGCGACGCAACCGCGGAGAGGCCAATGGCAAGCGCCGCAATGGCGGTGCCGAGTCGAGCCCGGCTGCTGTTGTTGCGAGTCTTCATTTTAGCGAGCTCCCGTCGAGTCATCATTGCCGCGGACTACCCGAACGCCTCCATTGGAGGAGTGCGGAGCGCCCGCTACTCCGGCAATCGCCGCGCCGAGCCCCTTGCCCATAGCCGCCATAGCGTCGGCCATCTGGGGCGTCTTGGCCGGCACCGTGCGGCGCTGGAAGCGCGACACGTCGCCGCCGGTCGTGAAGGTCGTATCGGTGTCGATCGGACGATTCGCGACCGCGAGCAGCATCTGCCGTTCCTGGGCCGGATTGACGTTCGCCGGGATCTTCACGTCGCCGGCAGCAACCGCACGCTCGAGCTCCGCCGAATTATCGGCAATCGAGCGAAGCGAAAGCGAGAGTGTGCCCATGCTCTGCGCAACCGCGATCTTCTCGGCGATGCGCGGAGTGACTTCGAGCGTGACGTTGGCGAAGGTCTTGACCTCGATCTTGCCGTCCTTGTCCTTGTCGGTGATGCGCTGGTCGGTCGCCAGCACCCGGAGGTTGCGGACAATGGTCTCCGAGACCTTAAGCGAGGGTCCCTCGCCGCCGCCTTCGACCTGCTGAGTGAGGACCATGTCGACATGGTCGCCCGGGAATACGAACCCGGCGACGCCGGTGGACGAGTTCACCGGAACGGTGATCGCGCGCATTCCTGCCCCGAGCGCCGCGGCGAGGAAGCCGCGGTCCTGCGGACCGACGAGCGAGCCGCGGGTGACCGGTTGGCCCGCCGTGATCTGATAGCGCACGACGGTGCCCATCAGCGACTGCGGGTTCGCCTCGGCAGAGCCCTCGACATAATAAGCGCTTTGCATCAGCTCTTTAGGCCAGGGCTGATAGGCGAAGCTGTCGGCATCGATGATTGTGCCGACCGGCATCGCTTTCTTGGCGACGAGCACCTTGGGCCCTGTCGGGACAGCCTGCACGGCGGCAGCCTGCTGCGCTCCAGCTCCGGCAAACATATTCT
The DNA here is from genome assembly GCA_039933195.1 of Sphingomicrobium sp. Classification (GTDB taxonomy): domain Bacteria; phylum Pseudomonadota; class Alphaproteobacteria; order Sphingomonadales; family Sphingomonadaceae; genus Sphingomicrobium. Next base: position 4,206 of record JBDTON010000024.1, read on the forward strand.
TGGCCATGATGGCGGTAACCACCGCAATGACCAGTGCTCCCACGAGCAGAGCGAGTTTCTTCACATCCATGGCGCGATCGCCTCCCCTAGAAGGGCTCCCTGAACAGCCTTACACATCAGGCAAAATGGTTAAGAAACCGTTGGGCGAGAATTGCGAGACCGCCGAACGCGATCGCCACCCCATACGGAATTTCAGGTTTTCCTTCCCGCCGCTTGGCGCGGTGCCAGGCCAGCACGAGCAGAGTCAGGACTCCGCCGGCGAGCGACATCAGGACAAGAAACTTTATTGTTGATGCAGGTGTAAACCACAATGCCAAAGCCGCTGCCAGCTTGACGTCGCCACCGCCCATCATCCCGGCATAGAAGGCGCCGGCGAGAATCATGAACACCGTCGCGCCCGCCGCAAGCTGGATGGCAACGCCCGGCCACGGGGTGAGCGCGATCGACAGCCAGTAAAGGGGCGCCAGCAGCGCGACCGTCAGGTTCAACCGGTTGGAAATCGTGAACGTGCGCATGTCGATGACCGCCGCCACCACCAATAAGGCGGCGAGGCCAATCAGCAGGACCTGAGTAAATGCGCCGTTGAACATGGCGCCAAGGCCTAGACGCCGGGCCTTTCAAATTCGTAACCGCCGAAAAGATGAGTGAATTCGACATCGTGATCGTGGGCGGCGGGATCGCCGGCGCGAGCCTCGGCGCAGAGATTGCAGGCAGGCGCCGGACCTTGATCATCGAAGCTGAAGAGCATTGCGCGATGCACGCGACAGGGCGCTCGGCGGCCTTTTGGCTCGCGCATTATGGCGGAATGCCGATCATTCCGCTGACCATCGCGTCTCGGCAGCCGTTGGAGCAGGGCTGGCCCACCGGCGAGCGATCATTCCTGCGTCAGCGAGGAGCGATCGTCATCGGCAAGGCGTACCGGCACCTGTGGGACGCGATGAGTGTCGAAACCGATCGGGCGTCGCATAGAAGTGAGCTGAAACGCGTTGAGGTCGAATCCTATGTCCCGGGGATTCGCCCAGGTTGGGATTTCGGCCTGTTTGATGCCAGCTGCGCGGATATCGACGTGGCAGGACTGCACGGGGCCTGTCTTGCGCATTTCCAGCGCCAGGGCGGAGTTCTGTTGCGTTCGACAGCCTTGCGCTCCGCACGCCCGTCTGGCGGCGGGTGGCTGATCGAAGCCGGCGAAAGGAAACTGACCGCCCATTCTCTCGTGAATGCCGCGGGCGCCTGGGCCGACGAGGTCGCGCGCCGCTGCGAAATCGCCGGACTGAACGTCACGCCAAACCGGCGAACGGTGGTCCAACTGCGCATTGGCCGCAGCGGCCTTAAGGATTTGCCGCTGGTGATCGACGGCCTGGGACGATTTTATTTCAAAGGCGAATCGGACAATCGCGTGTGGGTCAGCCCGCACGACGAGACCCCAAGCGACCCCTGCGACACGGCTCCCGAAGAGATCGATGTTGCTCGGGCGATCGACCACTTCCAGTCTGTCGTGGACTGGCCGATCGAGGCGGTCGAACGCAAATGGGCCGGTCTCAGGACGTTCACCCCGGCGCGAATCCCCGCCTACGGGTTCGACCCCGATGCCCCGGGGTTCTTCTGGTGCGCGGGGCAAGGCGGTTTCGGGATCCAGACGTCGCCGGCCGCGGCCAAGCTCGCCGCGTCACTGCTGCTGGATGAAACGCCGCACGAAAGCGTCGCTGCAATCGATCCCGCGATCTTCGCGCCGCGCCGATTCGGGTGATACGGGGGAGGCTGCGTGCGAGCCTCCCCCACCGGCTATCAACGAACAGGGGGGAACGAGAGAGTCGGTGACGGGCCGAATAAACCCCGGAATTCACTCCCGCCAAGTGAACTTTCGTTCATTACAGGCGGTGATGAATGCGCTGTTTGTCGGCCTCGGCGCAGGCCAGCGCATCGACCCGGTCGTTCTCCGCGTGTCCGCTGTGGCCTTTCACCCAATGCCATTCGACCTGGTGAGGTGCGCAGGTCTCGACCAGCTCCTGCCACAGCTCGGCATTCTTGACTGCTTTCTTGTCCGACGTGCGCCAGCCGTTCTGCCGCCATTTGTGTATCCAGCGGGTGATCCCGTCGCGGACGTAGACGCTGTCGGTATAGAGCTGGACTCGGCACGGGCGCTTCAAGGCCTCGAGACCGCGGATGGCGGCGAGCAGCTCCATCCGGTTGTTCGTCGTGAGCGCTTCGCCGCCGGAGATCTCGCGTTCCTTGTTGCCAGTCCGAAGCAGCACCGCCCAGCCACCCGGCCCGGGATTGCCGCGGCACGCGCCGTCCGTGAACATTTCGACGTCTGGAAGTTCCGTCACTTCAGGCCACGAGCTCGCGCGGAAGCTTGAAGATCATGCGTTCGGGCGAGTGGTCGGCCACTTCCTCCGACACGGTGAAGCGGCTCGCGAGAGCATCGACGACTTCCCGGACGAGGACTTCCGGAGCCGAGGCGCCCGCCGTGACCCCTACGGTGCCGGGCTGGCCCAGCCAGTTCCAATCGATGTCGGCCGCGCTCTCGATCAGGCGCGCCGGGACGCCGATTCGCTCGGCGACTTCGGAGAGCCGGAGCGAGTTGCTGCTGTTCGGAGCGCCGATCACCAGCATCCGGTCACATTGCGCGGCAATTGCCTTGACCGCCGACTGGCGGTTCGAGGTGGCGTAACAAATATCCTCGCTGCGCGGCGCCCGGATCGCCGGGAACCGCGTCTTCAACGCCTCCACCATCGCCGCCGTGTCGTCGACCGAAAGGGTGGTCTGCGTGAGGAAGGCGAGATTACCCGTCTGCGCCAGGTCGAGACGCGAGACGTCTTCGACCGTCTCGATGAGCGTCATCGAGCCTTCCGGCACCTGGCCGAAAGTGCCGATCACCTCGGGGTGTCCGGCGTGGCCGATGAAGAGGATGTGGCGCCCTTCCTCGATCAGCCGCTCCGCTTGCCGATGGACTTTCGAAACCAGCGGGCAGGTCGCATCGACATAGTTCAGGGCTCGGGCGCGCGCTTCGGCGGGAACCGACTTGGGAACGCCGTGCGCGGAAAAGACCACTGGCCGCCCGTCGGGAACCTCGTCGAGCTCGTCCACGAACACCGCTCCCAGCTCCCTCAAGCGATCGACGACGAAGCGGTTGTGGACGATTTCGTGGCGCACGTAGACAGGCGCGCCAAAGCGCTCGAGCGCAAGCTCGACGATCTGGATCGCCCGGTCGACCCCGGCGCAGAAACCGCGTGGGGCGGCGATCAGAACTTTGAGGGGAGGGCGGTTCAGCATTCGGAAAGCCATGTAAGCCTTCGCTTGCAGCCATAGAAGGGCCTTCCTATGAACGCGCTCACGCTCTTTCCGCCCTCGTAAGGACCGCCCCTAGTGAAGCTTCGCCTCACCGCACTTCTTGCCGTCACACTGCTCGGCGCTTGCCGGCACGCCGGAGATGTCACCGCCGAGAATGGCGGGGGGATCTACGCCATCCGCAGCGCCTGCCCGATCGTCGGAGTGCCGGCGGGGACGGGGGACATCACTCTCTTCAATCCGGCAAACAGTACGGATTCGCGGGCGATCGACGTGAGCGCAGCGATGACCGATGTGCGCGCAACCTGCCAGGACGTCGGTAATGACGTAGTTTCGACTGCAACCTTCACGATCGTTGGCTTGCGGCGCGAGGCCGGGCCCGCGCGCCAGGTCGTACTCCCCTATTTCGATGTGGCGCTGCAGGGCGGAACCAGCGTGGCCGCAAAGCGCGTTGGCCAGGCGGTCCTGAACTTCGCGCCCGGCGACATCCACGCTTGGACCCGAGTGCAGGCGACCGTGCGCGTCAACCGCGGCGCCGCGACTTTGCCGGAGAACGTGCGCCAAGTGCTTACCCGGCAGCGCAAGGCCGGCGAATCGGAGGCCGCGATCGATCCGCTGTCCGACCCGGCGATCCGTGCGGCCGTCGCCAATGCGACGTTCGAGCATCTCGTCGGCTTCCAGCTGACCCAGGACCAGCTCAAGTATAACGCGACCCGCTAGGCGGCCGCCGAAACCGCGTTGACTTGCGCGCGTGGCGCGGCCAAGCCACGCCGCGTCACCGGGAGCCTCGCGTTTCCGGAAGGCCGCGCGGGAGAGTGTGGCGAAAGCCACCGCCGAAGGAGCAACCGCCCCCGGAATCTCTCAGGCCACAGGACCGCGCGCGCCTGACAGTCTGGAAAGAGCCCTCCGTCGCCAAGGCCATGGAGGGCCGCCGAAGGGGCAAAGCTCTCAGGCGCTAGGGACAGACGGGGGCGACAGGTCGAAGCCGCTGGGGGTGGAGGCTGTCGCTTGAAGTCTGGAGAGCGCGTGATGAGCCGAGAAGTCCACAACGGTCCGACCGACGAGACCCAGGCGCGCGGCACGCTTTACAGCGGCGACCCGGCCGGCGGCGAGGGCACGGCGCTACGGTCCCAGCCGGACAAGCTTCCGCTCGACAACTGGCACCGCTCGAAGGGCGCGCGGATGGTTCCGTTCGCCGGCTACGAGATGCCGGTCCAGTATGAAGGCATCATCGCCGAGCATCTGTGGACGCGCGAGAATGCAGGGCTGTTCGATGTCAGCCACATGGGCCAGTTGTTCGTGCATGGCCGTGGGGTCGATGCAGCCCTGGAGCGGCTGATGCCCGGGGACCTTCGCGCGGCCAAGGACATGAAGCCCAAATATTCGCTGCTGCTCGACGAGGACGGCGGGATCATTGACGATCTGATGGCGACTCGCCGGGGCGAGGATTTCTACATTGTCGTCAACGGCGCCACCAAGCACGTCGACATCGAATATATGGAACGCCGCCTCGGCGACGTGGTCATCGATTACATGAGACAGCAGGCGCTTCTCGCGCTTCAGGGGCCCAAAGCCGTCGAAGTGCTCGATGCGGCTATTCCCGGCGTGGGCGAGCTCGGGTTCATGGAGGGCGGCCCGTTCCGCGCGTTCGGGCATCCGCTGTGGATCAGCCGCTCGGGATATACAGGCGAGGACGGATTCGAGATTTCAGTGCCGGCGATCGCCGCCCAGGACATGGCGGACTGGCTCATTGCAGATGAGAGAGTGAAGCCGATCGGGCTCGGAGCGCGCGATTCGCTGCGGCTCGAAGCGGGGTTACCGCTTTATGGTCACGATCTCGATATGAAGACGACGCCCGTCATGGCCGGGCTCACCTTCGCCATCAACAAGCGACGCCGCGCGGAGGGCGGGTTCGCCGGAGCGATGCGCATTCTCGCCGAGCTGCAGAATGGCCCGCCGCAGCTGCGCGTCGGCTTCGATATCGATGGACGCCAGCCGGTGCGCGAGGGCGCGTTGGTGCTCGACGGCGAAGGCAATGAGGTCGGGAAGATCACCAGCGGCGGCTTCTCGCCCTCTCTCCAGCGACCCATCGCCATGGGTTACGTCGCGACTCACCTCGCCGAGGTCGGAACTTCGCTCAAGCTGGAGCAGCGCGGCAAATTGTTCGAGGCGCGCGTCACCGCGATGCCGTTCGTCCCCCACCGCTATCACCGCAAGGGAGCCGCCTGATGAGCCTGTATTTCACCAAGGAGCACGAATGGATCCGGGTCGAGGGCGACACCGCGACCGTCGGCATCTCGAACCATGCGCAGGAGGCGCTGGGCGACATCGTTTTCGCCGAAGTACCCGAAGCGGGGCGCCGGATCAGCAAGGGACAGGAGGCGGCGGTGGTCGAATCGGTGAAGGCTGCGTCGGACGTCTATGCGCCCGTCTCCGGCGAGGTGACGGAGGGAAATCCGGCGATCGCCGGCGATCCGGCGATCATCAACCGGGATCCCGAAGGGGAAGGGTGGTTCTTCAAGCTGAAGCTCGAAAACCGGAGCGAGCTCGAGGGCCTGATGGACGAAGCGGCCTATTGCGACTGGGTGAAGACGCTTTGAGCGACACGATCGTCTCGACCAGCAAATGGGACGCGGATGACTATGCGCGGGTCGGTGGCTTCGTCGCTGAGCTCGGCGAGGCTGCGCTCGACCTGCTCGACCCGCAGCCGAGCGAGCATGTCCTCGACGTCGGCTGCGGCGACGGGACTTTGACCGAGAGGATTATCGAGCGCGGCGCGACGGTGGTCGGAATCGACAATTCCATCGAGATGATCGGAGCGGCGCGAGCCAAAGGGATCGACGCTCGGCTGATGGACGCGGCGGACCTTAAGTTCGGCGAAGCGTTCGACGCGGCTTTCTCGAACGCGACCCTGCATTGGGTGCTCGACAAGGAACGGGCGGCGAGAGCGATTTGGTTCGCGCTGAAACTAAGCGGGCGCTTCGCTGGTGAAATGGGCGGAGAGGGCAATCTCGCCAAGCTGCGCGAGGCGCTCGACGGGGAGCTGATCATTCGCGGTTACGTGCCGCCACTGGAGGCGAGCAACTGGTATGCGTCCCCGGACGAGTTTGCCCGAGTTTATGAGGTGGCGGGCTTCAAGGAGATCGACGCACGGCTGATCGAGCGGCCGACGGTGATCGAACATGGCGTTGCCGAATGGGTTACGACCTTCCGCCGCGGCTGGCTCGATCGAGCGGGAGTGCCCGAGGAGGAGCGCTCCGAGATCGGCGCGGCCGTTGAGAATCGTGTTGGCTCCAACGTCGCCGATTACGTCCGCCTTCGCTTCATCATGAGAAAGCCCAACTGATGCGTTACCTGCCGTTGAGCGACGCCGATCGCAGCGAGATGCTGCGGGTGATCGGCGCCAGCTCGATTGACGATCTGTTCCGCGACGTTCCGGCCGAGCTGCGGCTGAAAGGACCCATCGAAGGCCTGCCGCTGCACGCGTCGGAGATGGCCGTCGAACGGCACATGACGGCCTTGTCGCGCAAGAACATGGTCGCGGGCGACGTGCCCTTCTTCTTGGGCTGCGGCGCATACAAGCATCACATCCCGGCCAGCGTCGATCATCTGATCCAGCGCGGCGAGTTGCTGACCAGCTACACCCCTTACCAGCCCGAGATCGCGCAGGGCACGCTGCAGATGATGTTCGAGTTCCAGACGCAGGTCGCGCGCCTCTACGGCTGCGAGGTCGCCAATGCGTCGATGTACGACGGCTCGACCGCGATGTGGGAAGCCATCGTGATGGCGCACCGGATCACGCGCCGGAAGACGAGCGTGATCTCGTCGGGCGTGCACCCGCATTACGTCAGCGTCGCGAAGACCATGGCGAAGTTCACCGAAGACAGTCTCGAAACCGCGCTCCCGGAGCTGAGTGCCGAGACGGACGCCGAGCGCCTGATCGCGAGCATCGGCGAAGAGACCAGCGCGGTCGTGGTGCAATATCCCGATATTCTCGGGCGGATCACGGACCTGACCCCCATCGCCGAAGCGGCGCATGCGGCGGGCGCGCTCCTGATCGCCGTTGTCACCGAGCCGGTCGCGCTCGGGCTGATCAAGTCGCCGGGCGAGATGGGCGCGGACATCGTGGTTGGCGAAGGCCAGAGCATCGGCGTCGGGCTGCAGTTCGGTGGCCCCTATGTCGGTCTGTTCGCCACGCGCGAGAAATATGTGCGGCAGATGCCGGGGCGGCTTGCAGGCGAAACGGTCGATGCTGAGGGCAAGCGCGGCTTCGTGCTGACCTTGTCGACGCGCGAGCAGCATATCCGCCGCGAGAAAGCGACGTCGAATATCTGCACGAGCTCGGTGCTGTGCGCGCTGGCCTTCACGATCCATCTGGCGCTGCTCGGCCAGAAGGGGCTGCGGCAGCTCGCGTCCTTGAATCACGCGCGCGCGTGCGAGGTCGCCGACCGGCTGACGGCGATTCCCGGAGTCGAGCTCGTCAACGACGCCTTCTTCAACGAGTTCACGCTGAAGCTGCCGGTCGAGGCGCGGCCAGCGGTGCACGCGATGGTCGAAAAGGGCGTGCTTGGCGGAGTGTCGCTCGGGCGCCTCTATCCAGGCGCGGACCCTCTGCAGCACGGCCTTGTGATCGCTGTGACCGAAACGGTCAGCGAAGAGGACATCGACGCGTTCGAAACCGCGCTGAAGGAGGTGGTCCGATGACCGTCAATCCTTCGGGCTGGCGGCCGACCGCGCCGGCGAACGAGCAGGGCGAAGCCCAGACAGTCACCGGCAATCGGGCATTGATGCTCGAGGAGCCGTTGCTGTTCGAGATAGGGAGCACGGAACAGACAGGAGTGGATTTTGATCCTCCCCGGGACGGGGAGGGGGACCATGCGAAGCATGGTGGAGGGGGCGCCGTGCAGGGCTCAGACCCCCCTCCGTCAGGCCTCCGGCCAGCCACCTCCCCGTCCCGGGGAGGAGCGAGGTTGGGCGGGCTCGAGAGGGCGCGCTCAATTGGTCTCCCCGGCCTCAGCGAACCCGAAGCCGTGCGCCACTACACGCGACTGTCGCGCCAAAACTATGCGATCGATCTCGGGCTGTTCCCGCTCGGCTCGTGCACGATGAAGCACAACCCGCGCTTGAACGAGAAAGTCGCTCGGCTCCCGGGATTTGCGGACGTCCATCCGCTCCAGCCGCAGGAGACGGTGCAAGGCGCGCTGCAGGTGATCAATGAGCTCGCCTTCTGGCTGCTCGACCTCACTGGAATGTACGGCGTCGCGATGAGCCCGAAAGCGGGGGCGCACGGCGAGCTGTGCGGCCTGCTCTGCATCCGGGCGGCGCTCGAGGCGCGCGGCGACAAGCGGCAGGTGGTGCTGGTTCCGGAGAGCGCGCACGGTACCAACCCCGCGACCGCCGCTTTTGCCGGCTATCGTGTGGAAGATATTCCGGCGAACGCCGCCGGACGCGTCGACCTGAACGCGTTGAAGGCGCGGCTTGGCCCCGACGTCGCGGCGGTGATGATCACCAATCCGAACACGTGCGGGCTGTTCGAGCCGGATATGATTGCCATCTCCGAGGCGGTGCACGGCGCGGGCGCGTTCGTCTATTGTGACGGCGCCAACTTCAACGCGATCGTCGGCAAGGTACGGCCGGGCGACCTCGGCATCGATGCGATGCACATCAATCTGCACAAGACCTTCTCGACCCCGCACGGCGGGGGCGGTCCGGGCTCGGGACCGGTGGTGCTGTCGGAAGCGCTCGCGCCCTATGGGCCGCTGCCGTACGCAGCGAAGTACCCCGATGGCACCTACAAGCTGGTCGAGGAGGAAGATGGGGCGGACGAGCATCCGGACGCATTCGGGCGGATGGTCGCCTTCCACGGCCAGATGGGCATGTTCACGCGGGCGCTCGCCTATATTCTCAGCCACGGCGCGGACGGTTTGAAGCAGGTCGCCGAGGATTCGGTGCTGAACGCCAATTATATCCTGCGCAGCCTGGCGGACGTGCTCGATGCGCCGTTCGCCAAATCGGGGCCGTGCATGCACGAGGCGATCTTCTCCGACCGCGGCTTCGCCGGCGGCCTGAGCACGATCGATGTCGCCAAGGCTTTGATCGACGAGGGCTTCCACCCGATGACGATGTATTTCCCACTGGTCGTACACGGGGCGATGCTGGTCGAACCGACCGAGACCGAATCGAAGGCGGGCCTCGACCAGTTCATCGCCGCGCTGCGGTCGATTGCGGAGCGGGCGAAAGCCGGGGATGAGAGCCTGGGGGCGGCCCCAATCTATGCGCCGAGACGCCGCCTCGACGAGACACTGGCGGCGAGGAAGCCGATCCTGACATATCGGGAACCGCAGCCGGCCGAGGCCGCGGAGTAGGGGAGAGCAAGCGTGCCACATCAAGGGGGAAGCTGGGTGGTGACGTTGCTGCCCTTCGTGATCATCGCGGTCGTGCTCGCGCTGCGGTTCCGGTCGATGAGCAAGGAGCGGCCTCTGAGGCTGCAAAGCCTGTGGATCGTTCCGGTGGTCTATCTGTTCATCGCTGGTTCGATCCTCCTTGAGCTTCCGCCGCCCCTCATGGGCTGGGGCCTCCTCATCGTCGGGCTGGCGCTCGGCCTGGTGATCGGCTGGCATCGTGGCAAGATGATCCGGATCGAGCGCAACGCGGAAACCGGTGAGTTGCGCCAGCGTGCGTCGCCGCTCGCGATGGTCCTGCTGGCGGCAATCGTCGTTCTGAAGCTCGGTGCTCGGCAGGTGTTCGGCGAAACGGCCGCGACTCAGCCGGGAAGCGGAGCGATGCTGCTCACGGACGCCTTCCTCGGCTTCGCGCTCGGCCTGCTCTCGGCCACCCGCGCCGAACTCTACCTGCGCGGCCGCCGGCTGCTCTCGGCCGATTGAGGTGACCGGCGAGCGGCGCTTTTACGAAGCGGCCGGCGGTGAAGGCGCGCGCCGATCGGCTCCCGCGGTGCTGCGCAATCGCGAATATATCGCCGAGGTTCTCGGCGAATGGCTGCCGGAGCGCGGCCTTGTCCTCGAAGTGGCGAGCGGGACGGGCGAGCACGCGGTGTTCTTCGCCGAGCGCTTTCCCCAGCTCGAATGGCAGCCGTCGGACGCCCATCCGGACGCGCTCGCATCGATCGCATCGTGGCGCGACGCGAGCGGCCTGGCGAATGTCCGGGTGCCCCTCGAGCTCGACGCGTCCGCGCTGGAATGGCCGATCGAGCGCGCCGACGCCGTGCTCAACATCAACATGGTGCATATTAGTCCATGGAGCGCGGCGCTGGGACTGCTCGACGGTGCGTCACGGGTGCTTGCGGCCGGCGGACCGCTGATCCTCTATGGCCCCTGGCTCAAGGACGATATTTCGACGGCGCCGAGCAACCTCGCCTTCGATCGAGACCTGAAATCGCGCGATCCGGACTGGGGACTTCGCCGTGTCGAGGACTTTTCCACGGCCGCGGAGGCGCGAGGACTTACGCTCGAACAGACAAGGGCCATGCCGGCCAACAATCTGATGCTAATACTGCGTCCAAAACGGACCAATCGGTAACCGCGCGGCTGTCGGGCGATGATATGTCCTCTGGATGACTTACGTGTCCGAGGATCCGCGCCGTTCGCCGCGTTCGAAGGTGTTCCTCGTCGCGACTCTCGAATGCGGCGATCGAATACTGCCGGTGACTCTGCGCGATCTTTCGGAATACGGCGCGCTGATCGAGACTGAAGGCGGGCTCACCGCTGGGTGCGAAGTCTGGTTCCACCGCAACGACTTGCGCCTGCGCGGCCATGTCGCGTGGGTCGAGGGCAAGCACGCCGGAATCGCCTTTTCACGCGCGCTGAAGCCCGAAGTGGTGCTGCGCTATATCGGCCGGCCTCAGCCGCGACCCGCGGACGAAACGCTGCATCGCCGGCCGGCGCTCACGCGCCCTGGGATGTCCCTTGAAGAACAGCGCTGGGCCGAAGAGATCCTGAGGGAGTCGCAGCGTCGCAATCGCGCCGATTAGGAGTGCCGTCGGCAGCTTGCGTGCCCCCATTCTCGTTGCTCAGGGCTCTGTGAGAGCGTAGGGATTGTGTCGGGAGGCCGACATGGCTCGACGGCTGTTACTACTGACGCTGGCGCTCGCAGGCAGCGCTGCTCTTGCCCAGACGAAGACCACGCAACTGCAGACGGTCGGCAGTCCCGGGCCGGTCGATAAGACCACGCAAACCGAAGACGTGCACTTTCGCGCCGACGTCTATCAGCGGATGACGGTGCCAGTGCGGGTCTCCGGGACCGGGCCTTACCGGTTCCTGGTGGATACCGGCGCGGATCGCACCGCGATTTCGCGCGAACTCGCTTCGCATCTCAAGCTCGAAGCCGGTGAGAACGCCGAACTGCACAGTATCGCCCGGGAATCGACCGTGCAGACGGCCACGGTGCCGAGCCTTCAACTGACTCGCAAGGAGGTGCGGGTGAGGGATGCACCCTTGCTCTCGAGCGAGAATATCGGCGCCGACGGCATTCTCGGAGTTGACTCGCTGCGTTCGCAACGGATCATGTTCGATTTCGACAAGCAGACGATGTCGATTGTCCCGTCGGCGACGCCCGACTTCCGCGACGAACCGGGGACGATCGTGGTCGAGGCCAATGGCCGCAACGGTCGCCTGATCGTCACCGAAGCGACGGCCAATGGACATTCGGTCGTGGTGATCATCGACACCGGCTCGCAAATCAGCCTCGGCAACCGAGCGCTTCATCGCGCGCTCATGGGCAACCACATGCTCAACGGTTCCGAAGAGATCGTGCTTGAATCGGTCACCGGCGACAGGCTGACGGGCGATTATATGCTCGTTCGCGATCTCCAAATGGGTCCTGTGGGTCTCAAGGATCTCGCGATCGTCTTCGCCGACGCTCACGTGTTCAAGCAATTGAAGCTCGAGAACAAGCCGGCGCTTCTGCTCGGCATGAACGCGATGCGTGCGTTCAAGAAGGTGTCCATCGACTTTGCCGCGAAGCGGCTGCGCCTCGTCGTGCCCGAGCACAGCGAACTGGACGTGCAAACGGCGGAAGGACGCCGAGCGCTGCGGCTGACGGACAAACCGACAGCAGGGGAATAATCCCTCGGCCGTGATGCGCTGACGGCATCGGCAACACTCCATTGGCCTCCTGGCGCTCGCCAGCTAAGCGTCGCTCCGTCGTGTTCGTCTACTGGGTCCTCTTCGCTTATTTTGCAGCCGGGACGATGCTCTCGCCCAAGGAGGGGCAGCGCAGCACACGGTTGACGCCATTGCTGCTTTTTGGAGCGTTCGTCACCGCAATCCTGATCGGTTTCCGCTACAAGGTTGGCGGGGACTGGGACACTTATGAGTTCTTTTTCAACTGGCGGGGAGGAGGGCGAAACGCGCCGCCGGCGGAGGATCCTGGGTACCAGGCCATTAACTGGATCGTCCAAAATCTTCAGCTGGACATCTGGGGCGTCAATCTGATTTGCGGCGCCATCTTCACCTGGGGGCTGTTCCGCTTCTGTCTCGTGCAGACCGACCCATGGCTCTCCGCGCTGATCGCGGTTCCCTACATGGTGATCGTCGTCGCCATGGGTTACACGCGGCAGGCCGTTGCGCTGGGCATTCTCATGGCCGGGCTGGCTTCGGTTATTCGCGGTGCCTCAACGCTCAGGTTCAGCGTCTATACGGCGATTGCCGCATTGTTCCACCGTACGGCCGTCGTTGCGTTACCCATCATGGCGCTGTCGAGCCCGCGCAACAGGGTCATCAATACGATCGTCGGCATCGCCGCCGGCGTGCTGCTTTATGACCTGTTCCTCGGCAACGCGATGGGCAAGTTCGTCCAGAACTACATTCACACGGGCTATTCTTCGAGCGGTGCCGGAATCCGCCTGGCGATGAACTTCGTCGCCGCGGCCATCCTTGCCATGGCGAATTACCGGCTGCGGTTCAACGAAACGGAGTGGAAGTTATGGCGAAACTTTGCGTGGGCTTCGCTGGTGTTGCTCGGCCTACTCTTCATCAGCCCGTCGTCCACAGCGGTCGATCGCATGTCCATCTACGTGATGCCGTTGCAGATCGCCGTCCTTTCGCGGGTGCCGCTCCTCTGGAAACCAGCGACCATCGGCCGCATGCTGGTCGTTCTGTACCTGGCCGCCGTTCAGTTCGTTTGGCTGAATTTCGCAGAGCACGCCCACCTCTGGGTGCCCTACCGATTCTTTCCCCTTTAGGAAGTCGGGTGCTTTTCGCTTTTTCCGGCAGCGGCAAGCTGTAAGTATGGGGTTTCCGCCGTTTTGGAGCTTCGGGTGAAGGGTATAATACTCGCGGGAGGCACTGGGAGCCGGCTGTTCCCCGCGACGGTGGCGGTGTCCAAGCAACTGCTTCCGGTCTTCGACAAGCCGATGATTTATTACCCGCTCGGCGTGTTGATGCTGGCCGGCATTCGCGACATTTTGATCATCTCGACGCCTTCCGACCTGCCTCGCTTCGAGGCGCTGCTCGGGGACGGCTCGGCCTACGGCATTCGCCTTTCGTACGCTGTGCAGGAACAGCCGCGCGGGCTTGCCGATGCATTCATCGTTGGCCGCGACTTCGTCGGTGGCGATGCGGTTTCGCTCATCCTTGGCGACAATATCTTCTATGGCGCTGGCCTTATCGATCTCCTTCGCAGCGCGGCGAGCCATGGGGAGGGCGCCACGGTGTTCGCTTATGCGGTCGAAGATCCGCACCGCTATGGCGTCGTCGATTTCGACGCGGAGACTGGTTCGGCGCTTTCGATCGAAGAAAAGCCCGCGCAACCAAGGTCGAAGTGGGCGGTCACCGGGCTCTATTTTTACGACAACAATGTTCTCGACATTGCCGCGGCCCTGAAACCGTCCGCTCGCGGCGAGCTCGAGATCACTGACGTCAACCGCGCCTATCTCGAGCGCGGCCAGTTGCGGGTCGCCAGGCTGGGGCGCGGCTACGCCTGGCTCGACACCGGTACTCACGACAGTCTGCACGATGCCGGCTCATTTGTCCGTACCATCGAAAAACGCCAGGGTCTCAAGGTGATGTGCCTTGAGGAGATCGCGCTCGAGCTCGGATATCTGGCGCCGGACGATTTGGTCCGGCGCGCCGACGAGCTCGGCGGGTCCGAATATGCCGATTATCTCAGGCGCCGCGCCGGCGAGCACGAGCGTGCCTGACGTCAGCGCGCTGGAGCTCGACGGACTGCTGGAAATCCGCCCCCGCCGGTTCGGCGATGAGCGCGGCTTCTTTTCGGAAGTGTGGCGGGACGATTGGCTGGGTGAACTGGGGTTGGACGTGCGTTTCGTCCAAGACAATCATTCCTTTTCGAAGACGCGCGGTGTCCTTCGCGGGATGCATTTTCAGAAGTCCCCGCGAGCCCAGGACAAGCTGGTTCGGGTCGCGCGCGGATCGATCTTCGACGTGGCGCTCGACGTCCGGCCGGAGTCGGCGACGTTCCGACGTTGGGCGGGCGTCGTTCTTTCTGCGGCGGAGTGGAACCAGCTGTTCATCCCGAAAGGCTTTGCGCATGGTTTCGTTACGCTCGAGGACCACACAGAGGTGCTCTACAAAGTGAGCGAGTCATATTCGCCCGAATGCGATTGCGCGATCCGCTTCGACGACCCTGCCGTGGGCATCGACTGGCCGGTTGATACCGCGAGCGTGATCGTCTCCGAGAAGGACCGGACCGCGCCGTTGCTCGCCGAAATCGAGGCGGGCTTGTAGGTGGCCGTGATCAATCGGGTCATGGTCACGGGCGGCGCCGGGTTTATCGGCAGCGCGGTCGTGCGGCACCTCGTGGCGACCGGCCATTCTGTGATCAACGTCGACAAGCTGACCTACTCGGGCAGTCTCGAAGCGTTGCGTGCAGTCGAGAACTCGCCGCAGCATCGGTTCTATCACGCCGACATTTGCGACCGGGAGCTGATGGGCAGGATCCTCGCCGACGAGCAGCCTGACGCGATCATGCACCTGGCGGCGGAAACCCATGTCGACCGATCGATCGACGGCCCCGCGGCGTTCGTCGAAACCAACGTGGTCGGGACGTTTCGGCTGCTCGATGCCGCGCTCGAACATTGGCGCGGCCTCGATGAGGAACGGCGAGGAAAGTTCCGCTTCCACCACATCTCCACCGACGAGGTGTTCGGCGCGTTGGATCTCGATGGCGGAATGTTCACCGAGGAGACGCCTTACGCGCCGTCATCGCCTTACTCCGCTTCGAAAGCGTCCGCCGACCATCTCGTGCGCGCCTGGCGGGTGACCTACGGTTTGCCGATCGTGCTGACCAATTGCTCGAACAATTACGGGCCCTTCCACTTCCCCGAGAAACTGATCCCGCTGACGATCCTCAATGCGATCGAGGCCAAGCCGCTGCCCGTCTACGGCCAAGGAGCGAACATTCGCGATTGGTTGTATGTCGAGGATCATGCGCGCGCGCTGGAGCTGGTGCTGCAGAACGGCCGCGTGGGCGAGAGCTACAATGTCGGCGGACGTTCGGAGCGGAGCAATCTGCAGGTCGTCGAGACAATCTGCGATCTTCTCGATCGCGAGCGCCCGCTTGGGGACAGCCGCAGCCACCGCGAACTGATCACCTTCGTGCCCGACCGGCCCGGACACGATCTTCGCTACGCGCTCGACCCGGTAAAGATCGAGTGCGAGCTCGGCTGGAATGCGCAGGAAAGCTTCGAGTCGGGACTGGAGAAGACCGTCGCCTGGTTCCTCGGGAATGAATGGTGGTGGCGTCCGATCCGTGAACAGAAATATGCGGGACAGCGGCTTGGCAGCGGCCGATGAAGGTTCTGGTCATTGGCTCGAGTGGGCAGCTCGCGCGGAGCCTTGTCGAACGCGCGCAAGGGCGTGCAGGAATTGAACTGGTCGCCGTCGGCCGGCCGCAGATTGATCTCGAAATCCCCGATTCTGCCGCCAGGGCTGTCGCCGCGGCCGGACCCGATGTGGTCATCAATGCCGCCGCCTATACCGCGGTCGACCAGGCAGAAGACGAGCCCGTGCGCGCGTACCGGATCAATGCCGAGGCCGCGGGCGAGATCGCCGCTGCCACGGCCGGTAATGCACGATTGATCCACATCTCGACCGACTACGTCTTCGACGGTCGCGCAGAAGGCGCTTATGCCGAGGACGCGGCGACGAGCCCGCTCAACGTCTACGGCCAGGGCAAGCTGGCGGGGGAGGCGAATGTTCGTTCTGCCAATCCCGAGCACGTCATCGTCCGCACGTCGTGGGTCTACAGCCCTTTCGGGCACAATTTCGTGACCGCGATGATGGCCGCGGCCGAGTGCAAGGATCGACTGACGGTGGTTGATGACCAGCGCGGCTGCCCGACATCCGCGTTGGACCTCGCCGACGGCTTGCTTCGGATCATCGACGCGTGGGGCCGCCGCAGCCGCACGGGGCAAGGCGAAACCTATCATCTCACGGGTACGGGCCCGACGAGCTGGTGCGGTTTTGCGCAGGCGATCATGGACGAGCGCCGGACGCATGGCGCGAAGGCCGCAGCGGTGGCTTCGATCGAGAGCAAGGATTGGCCGACCAGGGCCGAACGTCCGCGCAATTCGGTGCTCGATTGCGGCAAATTTCGGCGCGACTTCGGTTTCGCGTTGCCGGAGTGGCGTCCGTCCCTCGCCGGCATCATCGGGAGGCTCGCGCAGCAAGAGTGAGCCCCGGCGTCCTTTACATCAGCTATGACGGGATGCTCGAGCCGCTGGGAGAGAGCCAGGTGCTGGCTTATCTAGAAGAGCTCGCGCGCGGTCGCCGGATACACCTGATTAGCTTCGAGAAAGCCGTCGACTGGGCGGACCGCGCGACCGTGGATACAGCTCGGCGCCGCCTCGCGGACGCGGGAATCCGATGGCATCCGTTGCGCTACCACAAGAGCCCGAGCGCGCCGGCGACGGCGTACGATATTGCGGCGGGAACGGCGCTCGCGCTCAGGCTCGTGGTTCAGCATCGCATCACTTTTGTTCACGCGCGCAGCTATGTCGCCGGCTTGATGGCGCTTGCGGTCAAGCGTGCGACCGGCGCTCGCTTCCTGTTCGACATGCGGGGGCTGTGGGCCGACGAGCGGGTCGACGGCGGCCTGTGGCCGGTAAACGGCCGACTCTATCGAGCGGCCAAGAAGGTCGAGCGCTCGCTGCTGCTCGGCGCGGATCGAGTGGTGACTTTGACCCACGCATCGGAGCTGGAAATTCGCCGCTTCGATTACCTCGCGGCAAGGATGCCGGCGATCACCGTCATTCCGACCTGTGCGGACCTCGACCGATTTCGAATTCGGGCGCCGCTGCAGTCCGATCCTTTTGTCCTTGGCTACGTGGGCTCAGTGGGGACCTGGTATCTGCTCGATGAAATGCTGCGTTGCTTCGTCCTCTTGCGCGAAGAGGTTCCCGGTGCCCGCTTGCTGATCGTCAATCGCGGCGAGCATCCTCTCATTGCCGAGCGTGCTGCCGCGCACGGCATTGCTTCAGCCGAGCTGGAGTTGCTTGACGCGCCACACGCCGAAGTGCCGGCGCAGATCGCCCGCATGAGCGCGGGCATGGCGCTCATCAAGCCGGCCTATTCGAAGATCGCCAGCGCTCCGACCAAGCTTGGCGAATATCTCGGATGCGGAATACCGTGCCTTGGCAATGCCGGCGTCGGCGATATGAAAGAGGTGCTCGAGGGCCGTCGCGTGGGCGTAGCGGTGGCCGATTTCTCCAATGATCATCTGCGAGACGGCCTTGGGCGGCTGGTCGAGCTCGTGCGCGACGAGGGCGTTCAGCAACGCTGCCGGAACGCCGCGCTGGAACTGTTTTCGCTCGAGCGCGGAGTTGCGAGCTACGACGCGATCTACCGCGCGCTGGGTGCAGCCGCATGAGCAAGCGAATGCTCGTACTATGCCCTTATCCGTACGGCGTCGCTGCCGGCCAGCGGTTGAAATTCGAGCAATATTACGACGATTGGAGAGCGGCCGGCTGGAAGGTGGATGTTGCGCCGTTCATGGACATGGCGCTCTGGCGAGTGCTGTTCGAGCGTGGCCACGCCGGAACGAAGCTGCTCGGCGTTGCAAAAGGCTACCTCCGCCGCGCCCGCGACCTATGCCGGTTGCGCGGTTACGACCTGGTCTACTGCCACATGTACGTGACTCCCCTGGGCACTTCACTGTCTGAGCGGGTGACCAGAGTGCTTGCGAAGAAGCTGGTGTACGACGTCGAAGACAATGTGATGGCGCATGTCGACCGCTTCGGCCGGGACCATCCCAATCGCATGCTGCGGTTCCTCCGCGCGTCGAGCAAATACAGCTTTCTCGTGCGCGAGGCCGATCATGTCGTAACGAGCTCTCCCGCGCTGAACGATCGCTGCAGTGCCATCAACCGCCGCCGAGCGTGCACGTATATCTCGTCTTCGGTCGACGCGGAGCGCTTTCAGCCGGCCAGTGGGGGCAAAGCCGGGCCTGTCACGATCGGCTGGACCGGCACATTCAGCTCGCGCCAGTATCTCGATCTGCTTCGCGAAGTGCTCCAGAAGCTGGCCGGTGAGCAGCGCTTTCGGCTGCGGGTGATCGGCAATTTCGACTATGAGCTTCCCGGAGTCGAACTCGAGGTCGTCCGCTGGACCGCCGAGCGGGAGATCGAGGATCTGCAGGCCATCGACATCGGCCTCTACCCGCTTCCGGCCGACGAGTGGGTGAGCGGCAAGAGCGGCCTCAAGGCGATCCAGTATATGATGATGGGCTTGCCGTGCGTTGCCACCGACGTCGGCACGACCCCGCTCATCATTCGTGACGGCGAGAATGGTCTGCTGGTCAGGACCGAAGATGAATGGCTCGACGCGCTCCGGCGCTTGCTCGACGATCCCGAGCTGCGGCGCCGGCTGGGCGAGGCGGCGCGCCGCGAGGCCGTCGCAAAATATTCGACCAAGGCCATTGCGGCGCGGTATCGCGAGGTCTTGACGAGAGTGATGGAGAGCTGACGGGGGAATGGAGGTGGGTAAGCGGATCTATATCGCGGGTGCGGGCGGCATGCTCGGGGAGGCGTTCAACCGCCTCTTCGGCGCTGACCATCAGCTCAAGTGTAGTGACATCGACGTCAACGCGGACTGGCTTTCATACCTCGATTTTCGCGATTTTGACGCGTACCGCGCTGACGTCATCGGCTTCCAGCCCGATTATCTCTTCCACCTCGGAGCGCACACTAACCTCGAATATTGCGAGGAGAATCCGGACGACGCCTACGTCACCAACACGTTGGCGGTCGAACATGCGGTGCACATCGCCAACGCGCTCGACATCCCGCTGCTGTACATCAGCACGGCGGGGATCTTCGACGGCGCGCAGGAGACCTACGATGACTGGGACGAGCCCAACCCGCTCGGCCATTATGCGCGCAGCAAATATATGGGTGAGCGCTTCGTCGCCGAAAATGTAACGCGGCACCTCGTGTGCCGCGCCGGCTGGATGATGGGGGGCGGCCCGGCCAAGGACAAGAAGTTCGTTCATAAGCTGATGAAGCAGTTGAAAGACGGAAAGCGCGAGTTGTTCGTGGTCAACGACAAGCTCGGAACGCCGACCTACACGATTGATTTCGCGCGCAACGTAGAGCTACTGCTCGGCACCGGATTGTGGGGCATCTACAACATCGTTTGCGCAGGCGTGACCAGCCGACTCGAAGTCGCGCAATATCTCGTGCGCGCCCTCGGGATGGACGGCGCGGTGAAGGTCACACCCGTCTCGTCGGACTATTTTGCGGAGGAATATTTCGCGGCTCGCCCGCCGTCGGAGCGGTTGATCACGAAAAAGCTCGACCTTCGCGGCTTCAACATCATGCGCGATTGGCGAGTTTGCCTCGAGGAATATCTCGGCGACAGCTATCGGGGTTACGTTGCTTCGGAATGAGGCGCCGCACGCCGTGCCGAGCTATCGGTTCGAGCCGGCCGTACGTTGTGACATGTGTGGCGCCGATCAGGGGCATTTCCGGACCATGGGAATGCGCCTGAACCACAGCCAGGGTCTGAGGCCGCGGCGAGCGACGGGGATCGCGGTGTCGGTCAAGAAATGCAGGGCCTGCGAATTGGTCTTCGCGGATCCGCAGCCGATCCCGGACAGCTTGGACGCGCATTACGGCGCGCCGGAAGACTATTGGACGGCTGGACAATTCGACGACGGTGCCGATTATTTCGCGGCGGAGATCGCAACTGCGAAGCGCTTGCTCGATTTTCGGCCGGGCATGCGGGCGTTGGATGTCGGGGCAGGTCTTGGCAAGGCCATGAGACGACTTTCCGCCGCGGGATTCGACACTTACGGTCTCGAGCCTTCGGCTGCATTTCGGCAAGCAGCACTCGCCCACGGCGAAGTTACGGAAGACAAGCTGGCTCTCGCCGCCGTTCAGGACGTCGCCTATCCGTCAGAACATTTCGACTTTGTCACATTCGGCGCCGTGCTCGAGCATCTGCAATCGCCGTCGCAGGCCCTGGAAAGCGCTGTCGAATGGCTGAAGCCGGGAGGCGTAATCCAGGCCGAGGTGCCGTCATCGCGCTGGCTGATTTCGCGGCTGGTGAATGCCTATTACCGCCTTTCGGGAACGCTGCTGGTCACAAACCTCAGCCCGATGCACGTGCCGTTTCATCTCTTCGAGTTCAGTCCACGCTCGTTCGAACTTCACGGTCGGAGCGCGGGTTATCAGATCGCCGAGCAGCGCTTCATGGTGTGCTCGATCCCGCACGCTCCAGGGTTCCTGCATCCACCTCTGCGGTGGTGGATGGGGCGTAGCGGAACGGGTATGCAACTTGAAGTGTATCTGAGGAAATCCGAAGCCGACGATAACTAGAAACTGTAGTCGAAGGCGTCGATATCGGCGGCGTACAAATCCGCGACGATCGTACGCATCATCCTGGAATAGGCGTCGCGATAGGGCTGATGTTCGGACGCGTTTCTTATCGGCAACGGTTCCCGCAGGCCGAGGCGATTGGCGATGATCGAGAAATCCTCTTCCAGTGTCTCAAAACGACCGACAAGGTCCACGCAGACCTTGGTCGATCGCGGCAGGGTCAGCCAATCGAGCTGCGGCCGGAAATGGGAGTAGGCCATGATCGGCCGCCGCACCGTTGCGTCTTGAAGGGCGAGAACAAAGCTTTCGAAGTTCGGATAGTTGCTGAGGTGCTTGCGCGACCACAACCGCCCGTTGGGCCAGCGCGTGTCCGCCTTGGCTGCGCGCATGATGGAATAGGCGGAAAGGAGGCGATCCCAGGGATTGCGCACGAAGCAGAATTTGAAATAGTCGCAGAAAGCCGCACGGTCCCAAGCGGCGTAGCGCGATATGGGTACGTGCTGCTTCGGTGGGCCGGCTGCCAACGCGAAGCTGGTTCCGGCCGTCCGCGGAATATGCACGAAAATCGCCCGATTCTGACGGTGCCATTCGAAATACGGATCGTAGCGCCGGCCAAGGCACCGGAATAGCGTGGTTTGCAGCGCCAGCGGCAACTGCCATTGCAGCTCGCGAAGCTGGGTTCACAGTTTGGTCTCTTCGCCAGCGGAAAACGCGTGGCGAAGTCCGCCGCGGCCATTCTCCTGCGCCCGGCTCTTCATGAATCCAGCCTCACCCGTGCGCGCGCGCCGCCAAGCAGCTCTCGTCCGGCAATCGCCGCAGTGACGCCCATCGGGACCAGGCCGATCAGGCGCCATGCTTCTGCTTCGGGATGACCCAGGAGATAGAAGGACCCTGCCGACAAGAGCGCCAGCAGCCCGACCAGCACGACCGCAAGAGACAGGAATGACGCCCGGATCTGGTGGCTACGCCAGCAGATGGCGGCCGTCGCGCACAGCATCAGCACGGCGGCGCTGACATGCGCGCCGACGTAACCCAACGCTCCGAAGCGGGGAATCGCGAGATAGCCGACGGCGGTGAGCAAAAGGACATAGCCGACGCTCCAAGCGAAATAGCGGCGGCGGCGGCTGATCGTCAGCTGATAAGCCGTGAGCAGGAACAGCAGCTGGTAGCAAAGCTCGCCTGGCATGTAGGCGATCACCAGTTCCTCTGCGCCGCTGAATTGCCCTGAATAGAAGAGCGGGATCAGGTAGCGGGCGAGCACAACAGCGGTGCCGCAACCGGTGAAGGAGATCAGCGCGCCGAGGCGCAGCGCCTGGCCGAGCTCCGCGCGGATTTCCGGAGAGTCGCCCGCGGCTGCCGCCCGGGCATGGAGGTGACCCCAAAAGCCCGTCGTAACGAAGGCGAGGATGTACGCCGAAATCGCCGTTGCCGTTTGCAGATATCCGTTGGCCTGCGCGCCTGCCTCGACGAGCAGCTTCGCGCGTGTGAACGTCAGGCCGATGTTGGTGAGCGCGATCGTCGCGAACATCATGGCCGAGTAAGTGAGTAGGCTTGGCAATCGGGACAGGCTGACGGAGAAGTTGCGAAGCACCTGGCGAGCGGTGCGATCACGGCCCACCAGCAGGGCATAAGCGCCGACCAGCACCACAGAGCTGACTGGCATGGCAATGATCGCTCCGCGCAAGCCGTAGAGCCATGCGGCTGTGGCGGTGGCCAGCATGTCGGCAACGGCCGCCACAATCCCGACCCAAACGTAGGCGTCGAAGCGGTCGGAAAGATAGCTCATGCCTTCGCCGATGGACGTGCCGAACGCAGCGATGACGATTGAGAAGACCAACGGCCAGACCAGCAACGGATCGAGCTGCCCAATTCCGGCCGCGCGGAACAGGTCCGTGCCGAACCATGCCGCGGCAAAGATCAACACGAGCGCGTTCGCGACCACCATTGCCAAGGCTGTTCCGGCTATGGCTCCCGCAGCCGCGAACCTGCCCTCCGCGACCGACGGCCGCCCGAGGTTGATGATCGGGACTGCGAGGCTCATCGAGACGATTGCCACGCCGGTCAGGTTCATCTGGAGCAGAAGCGAGAAGATCCCGACGCCGCTCACTCCCAGCGCCAACGCGACGACCTTGATCCGAACCAGACCCGAAAGCAGCCGCGCAGCGCTCAGCGCTCCGCCCCATGCCATGCTCTTCCCCGCGGTCCGGCTCACTGGGCGAGACCCCGGTACCAGCCGATCAAGGCGTCGCGGTACGTTCGCTCAGCGAAGGCGCCAACCGCCCGCGCGCGGCCGAGCTTGCCCATTTTGCGCGCCCGCTCGCGGTCGGAAGAGAGGGCGGCCATGGCTGCCGCGAGCGCAGCTACGTCGCCCTGCGGAACGACCAACCCTTCGACGCCATCGCTGACGGAGCGCTCATGTCCGGGGAAGTCGGAGACGATCACCGGCTTGCCGGCAACTTGCGCGAGCACGGCGGTGAGGGCCGGGCCGCCCTCGTCGTCTCCGCGGGCGGACGGCACCGAGGGCGCGAGCACTGCGTCATGTTCGCGCAGGCGCTTGAGATACGCCGCGTCGAACGGTCCTTCGGATGTGTTGTCGACCACGGCGACACTCCCGCTTAGGCCGAGACCCTCGACCTCATTGCGCAGCCACGCCGAGTCTCCGTAGCCCCAACAGGTGAGCAGACTTTGGGGATGATTTGCAAGGTGCTGCTTGAAGGCACGCAGGGCAATCGAATGGCCCTTCTTTTCGACGAAGCGCGCAGGGATCAGCCAGTGGAACGCTTCTCGCTCGTCCAGGCCGACGTACGGATAGCGCTCGA
>JBDTON010000025.1:0-3256 GCA_039933195.1 Sphingomicrobium sp.
CGATCATGTCCTCGTCGATGAGGCTCAGGACACCAACGAAGCGCAATGGGACATCGTCCGAGCGCTGACGGAGGAATATTTCAGCGGTTCACCCGAGGCCGAGCGGCGCGTGCGCACCTTGTTCATGGTCGGCGACTTCAAGCAAGCGATCTACGGCTTCCAGGGAACCGATCCGCGCGAGTTCGACAAGATGCGCTCCGAAGTGCGCGAGCGCTCCGAAGCGCTGCGAACCGAAGAGGAAGCAGCGCTCGAGTTCCGTGACCTCTCGATCAACGCCAGCTACCGCTCCGCGCAGTCGGTGCTCGATACAGTCGACGCGGTCATTCAGGACATCGGCTTTCGCGAGATGGGCCTTCCCGAATTCCCGCCGCGGCATGTCGCGCACCACTCCGACCGCCCGGGAATAGTCGAGCTGTGGAAGCCATTCACGCTCGCGGATTCGGACGAGGGCGAGGAAGCCGAGGAGGGGTGGCTCGATGCCGACGCGCGCGGCTATGCCGACAAGCTGGCGGGGCAAGTGCGGGCGTGGATAGACGAAGCGCCCGTCCTCCATTCGACCGATCGGCCGCTCACCGCGGGCGACATCCTGATCCTCGTTCGAAGCCGCGGCGAGCTCGCGTCGCTCATTGTCGCGCGGTTGTTTTTCGCGGGAGTCCCCGTTGCGGGGATCGACCGGCTGTTCCTGTCCAAGCCGTTCGCGGTGCGCGATGTGCTCGCAGCAGTTACCTTCGCCGTCCAGCCACTCGACGACCTCAATCTCGCGAACCTCCTGGTTTCGCCGCTGATTGGCTGGGACCAGCAGCAGCTCTTCGACCTCGCGCACGAGCGGAAAGGGCGGTTGTGGCGTAGCCTTCGCGAACGCGCCGAGGAGCGCGAGGATTTTTCGGTCGCGCACGCGGTGCTCGGCGAGCTGCTGGCGATGGCCGATTACACCACTCCGTCGGTGTTCATCGAGACGATCCTGTCCGGCCCACTCGCCGGCCGCCGCAAGCTTTACCGGCGTCTGGGGCTGGCAGCGCGCGATCCGATCGACGAACTCATGACAGCCGCGCTCGAATTCGAACGCAGCGAGGTTCCTTCGCTCGAGCGTTTCCACGCCTGGTTCGCGCGGGGCGACGTCGAGATCAAGCGCGACCCGTCAGAGCGCACGAATGCGGTGCGGGTGATGACCGTGCACGGCGCCAAGGGGCTTGAAGCGCCTTATGTCATCCTCGCCGACGCGACCGCGGATCCGGCCAACCTCGGCCGCCGCAACCCGCCGCTCGACCTGCCGCTCGACCAGGGGCGTTTTGAAGTTCCAGTAATCCGTCCGCGCAAAGCGGAGCTGGTCGAGCCATTCTCGACCATTGTGGCGCAAGAACAGGCGCGCGATCTCGAGGAACATTGGCGCCTCCTGTACGTGGGGATGACGCGAGCGAGCGAGCGCCTGGTCGTCGGCGGCATCGAGCCTACACGAGGAGTCCCCGAGAACAGCTGGTACAGGCGCGTTGAGCGTGCGCTGACATCGTTGGGAGCCGCGCCCGAAGCAGACGAGCGGTGGGTGCTCCGGCACCGCTATCGTGGAGACATCGCACCGAGGCTGGTGAGGCCCAAGGCAGCGCGAACGGAGCTGGGCCCCCCCGATTTGCCAGATTGGACACGCACCCCAGCTCCTGCCGAGCCGCGGCCGCCGCGGCCGCTGGCGCCGTCGCAACTCACCGAGGATCGCGAGCCTGTTCCTGCGCCGACGCAACAATCGCGCGCCGCAGCCCGGCGCGGCACCCTTATCCACCAGTTGCTCGAGCGGCTCGCCGACGTGGAGGTTGGGGCGCGGCGAGAGAGGGCGCTGCAATGGTTGGAAAGGTCTGCGGCCGTAGGCGATGCGGCCCAACGGGAGGAAATCGCGGACCAGGTTTGCGCAGTCCTGTCCGATCCGCGCTTCGCCCCTTTATTCGGCGCCAATTCGCTCGGTGAAGCGCCGCTCGCCGCGACCTTGCCCGACGGACGGGTCATCGCGGGAACCGCCGACCGGCTGCTGATCGAGGAGAGCCGGGTTTCGGTGCTCGACTTCAAGACCGGGCGGGTCCCCGACTCCAATGCGCAGGTCCCAGTTGCGCACCGCGCGCAGATGGAGGCGTATTCCGCGGCCCTCGCAGTGATTTTCCCGGATCGGCACATCACCGCGGCATTGCTTTACACGTCGGGTCCGAAACTCATCGAAGTCATGTCTTGAGAGGCGATGAGCGAGCGCCCATATGGCCGTTCGACACTTTTCGCCCAGCCAAGGGAGAGCCGCCCGCCATGCCCACCAAGTCCGTCACAGATCAGAGCTTCGCCACCGACGTATTGGGGGCTTCCGGACCAGTCCTGGTCGATTTTTGGGCAGAATGGTGCGGTCCGTGCCGAATGATTGCTCCGGCGCTCGAGGAAATTTCCAGCGAGCTCGGCGACAAGGTGACCGTTGCCAAGCTTAACATCGACGAGAACCCGGACACGCCGAGCCGTTACGGAGTCCGCGGGATTCCAACAATGCTTCTGTTCAAGGGCGGCCAGCCCGTCGCGCAGAAGGTCGGTGCCGCCCCGCGCAGCCAGATCCAGCAGTGGCTGGAAAGCAATCTCGACGTTCCGAGCCAGTCCGCGGCCGGTTAGGTATCGACGAATCTCACTCGGGCGGTTCGGTCCCGTCGAGCCCCCGCGTGCCCGGCCTGAACTTGTCGTGCCGCGGCAGGTCGTCGTTTGGTTCGAACCAGCCGATCTTGCTCCCCCAGAAGATGTGATACCCGGGAGCAATCGTTTCGGGGTCGTCCAGCGTCGCCACGCTGAAGTCCACGGTCTCGGGCTGATGGTCGACCTGCATCAAAAAGGGAGTCCCGCACTCGCCGCAAAAGCTTCGGTGGCCGAAGTTCGACGAAGGGACCGAGCGCACCTTCTCGGCGCCCTTCGTCCAGACGAGGTGGCCTTCCGGCACGCTCGCGAAGACCATCGCGGGGGCGCCGCTGTTCAGCTGGCAGGTACGGCAATGGCACCAGCCGCAATCGAAGGGCTCGCTCTTGAGCGCGTAGCGAACCGCACCGCACATGCATCCGCCGGTTAACGCTGCCACAAGGCCTCTCCTTTAATTGACTACGGGTAGGGCGCTCCTTACATCGCCCGCGACAGTTTCCCAGAGCGTCGGCGAGAGGTTTCGCGCCATCCTGAACGCGCGGGTTTTTAAGGGAATTTCATGTTCGCCGCAGTGGCAAAAAGCATCTTCGGATCGGCCAACGATCGGTACGTC
>JBDTON010000026.1:0-7178 GCA_039933195.1 Sphingomicrobium sp.
GACCCGCAGGGCGCGCCCTTCTATGTGATGAAGCCGATCCCGCCGGCCGATAAACCCGAACCGAAGAGCGACGTATTCGCGCCCCGAACCGAGCAGCGTTGCGGATGGAACGAGCTGTCGACCAGCGACCCTGTCGCGGCGCTCGACTTCTACACGGCGCAGTTCGGCTGGGAGAAAGGCGACGCCATGCCGATGGGCGATAAAGGCGACTATCGCTTCATCAACCATCACGGTCAGATGATCGGCGCGATCTTCCCGTCCCAGGCCGGGGCGAGGGCCGACGAAAAGCCGCATTGGCGCTATTATTTCCGCGTGCCCTCGATCGCGAACGCCAGGCAAATTGTGGAGCAGAAGGGCGGAACGATCGCCTTCGGACCGATGGAGGTGCCCGGCGGCGATTACGTGATCATCGGCAACGATCCGCAGGGCGCCGAGTTCGCGCTCGTCGGCGGCCAGTAAGACCTGCAGTCGGCGGCGGTCCACGGACTCCCGAACGCCCTCGTTGTGCGCCGACGCGCCATCCGCAATCAAGGAGAGTAATTATGGCCAACACAATGACCACCTGCCTGTGGTTTGACAAAGGCGAAGCGCGCAAGGCCGCTGAATTCTATGCGTCCGTGTTCCCCGACACGCACCTCGATGCGGCCCACGAAGCGGTCACCGACTATCCGGGCGGCACGCGAGGCGACGAGCTGACCGTCGAGTTCACGGTTCTCGGCCGGCCGTTCGTCGGTCTCAACGGCGGACCCAACTTTAAGCCGAACGAGGCCGTCAGCTTCATGGTCCTCACCGACAATCAGGACGAGACGGACCGCTACTGGAATGCGATCACGCAGAACGGCGGCGAGGAGAGCGCCTGCGGCTGGTGCAAGGACAAATGGGGCTTCTCCTGGCAGATCACTCCGAAGCGTCTGCTCGAGCTGACCAGCGAAGGCGGCGAGCGGGCCAAACGCGCGTTCCAGGCGATGATGACGATGCGCAAGATCGACATTGCGACGATCGAAGCCGCAGCGGCCGGCGAGACGATCAATGCGTAAGCTGACCGGCGCCGTCTTCCTCTCGCTCGACGGCGTCATGCAGGCACCCGGCGGGCCGGAAGAGGATCCGACCAGCAACTTCCGCTTCGGCGGCTGGGTGCAACCCTTCTGGGATCAGGACATGGGCCCATTCGAGAGCGTCATCATGGGCGAGTACGACCTGCTGCTCGGCAAGCGCACCTACGACATCTTCGCCGCCTACTGGCCCTACAACCAGGACAATCCGATCGGGGCCAAATTCCAGCGCATCAACAAATATGTGCTCACTCATTCGGATGAGCCGCTGACCTGGGACAACAGCAGCAAGCTGTCCGGTGACCCCGCCGACGCAGTCGCCGAGCTGAAAAAGAAGGAAGGCCGCGACCTGCTCATCCAGGGAAGCAGCACGCTTTATCCGCCGCTGCTTTCCGCCGGCCTGATCGATCAGCTGGTGCTGATGACGTTTCCAGTGCTGCTTGGATCCGGCAAGCGCATCTTCGACGGCTCCGAGACACCGGGTTCCCTCAAGCTCGTCGACCATTTCGTGTCGAAGACCGGAGTGGTCACGGGGATTTATGAGCCGGCGGGCGAGGTATCGACCGGCACCTTCGAGACGAAGCCGCCGAGCGAAGCCGAGCTTGAGCGCCGCCAGTCATGGGCGCGTGTGGACGCATGAGTCTTGAGCTCTTCGCGCATCCGTTCAGCAGCTACAGCCAGAAAGTCCTCATCGCCCTCTGGGCCGACGGCACCGAGTTCGAATATCGGATGCTTGAGCAGGATTATCCGGAGAATTTCGAGGAGCTGAAGCGGCACTCGCCGTTCGGGCTGTTCCCGCTGCTGCTCGACGACGGTCGTCCAGTGATCGAGACGACCTGCATCATCGAGCACCTGCAGGCACACCATCCTGGCCCCAACCGCTGGATCCCCGACGGCGAGCTCGGCCGGCGGGTGCGGCTGCTCGACCGTTTCTTCGATCTGCACGTCATGAACAACATGCAGGTGCCCGTGGCCGACGCGCTTCGGCCGGAAGGCGCTGGCGATGCGTTCGGCGTCGCCCGTGCGCGGGAGCGGCTGCACGTCGCTTACGACTGGCTCGAGGCGAATCTCGCTGGCGATCGGTGGGCAGTGGGTGAGGCGTTCACGCTTGCCGATTGCGCCGCCGCGCCGTCCTTGTTCTACGCCGACTGGGTCGAGGCGATCGGTTCCCGGCGACCGCGTCTCTCAAGCTATCGGAGGCGATTGCTCGATCATCCGGTCGTGGCCCGCGCGGTGGACGAAGGCCGGCCCTACCGCGCTTATTTTCCGCTCGGCGCGCCAAACCGCGACTAAGCGAAAGCGGCGGCTTTGCGGAGCAGCTGATAGGCTTCGATCACTTCGCCGAGGCGGCCCTCATGGCCGCGATCGCCGCCGTTCTTATCCGGATGGTAACGGCGGACCAGCCCCGAATAGCGCTTGCGCAGCTGGTTGCGGTCGGCGTCCTCGCCGAGGCCGAGCACCGACAGAGCGCGCCGCTCGGCCCTGCTGAAGCGGGCGTGGGGCCCGCCCTCGCGAACACGGCCGAAGCGCGTCGAAATTGCATCCAGTGGATCGGCGAAGTCGCTCCATGTTGGCGGCGGGTCGGCGCCGTTGGCGGCGAACCGGCGGCTCGGCCGGTCCCAGCCGGCTAGCGGCGACTGCGCTTCCGTGATTTCCTCCGCACTCATGCCGTCGAAATAATTGTACTTCGCATTGTGCTCCCGGACGTGGTCGAGGCAAAGGAACCGCCAAGCTCCGGGTCCGTCGAAATTGGCCGGCTGCAGAGGCGCCTTGAACTCCCCGGACGCGTGGCATCCCGGGACGGCGCAGCGTGCCCTCGCCCCTTCGATCCGCCCATGCATCCTTGACTGTTTCGAAGCCATTGAACGCCTCTATATAAGCGTCATGAATGCGCAGGGAACCGGGCCGGTTGCGGCCGAAATGCTCCGCCGGCTCAGGTCGGCGCTTCAGCCGGCGCGGATCGAGCTGGTCGACGACAGCGAGCAGCACCGCGGCCACGGCGGCTACAATCCGGCGGGCGAAAGCCACTTCAGCCTAAGGATCGAAAGCAGCGCTTTCGCCCGTAAATCGCGTGTCGAGCGGCAGCGAATGATCTACGCGGCGTTGGGCGAACTCATGAAAGAGCGCGTCCACGCAATCTCAATCCGCGCCACCGCTCCAGGAGAATAAGATGGAAACGATCGAAAGCGGTGTTCTCCAGGCGATCACTCCGGTCACTCATGATCTCGGCGCGTTCAAGGTGCACCGCACGCTGCCGGCGCGCGAACGAACGATGGTGGGCCCATTCATCTTCGTTGACGAATTCGGTCCGGCGCGGCTTCCCGCCGGACAGGGCATGGACGTCCGCCCGCACCCGCACATCAATCTCGCGACCGTCACTTACTTGTTCGACGGCGCGATCGAGCACCGCGACAGCATCGGGTCGCACCAGGTGATCGAGCCGGGCGAGATCAACCTGATGACCGCGGGGCGCGGGATCGTTCATTCGGAGCGCTCGCCGCGGGAGCTTCGCCCGGACGGGCCGAGCCTTTACGGGATGCAGACCTGGCTCGCCCTTCCAGACGGGCGCGAGGAGGTCGAACCCGCATTCGACCATGTGCCCGGCGAGGGGCTGCCATTCGTCGAGGACGCGGGCGCTCAGGCGCGGGTGCTGATGGGCACCTTATGGGGTGCGACGGCGGCGACGCGCTGCGATTCACCCACCATCTATGCCGATATCGGGCTCGCCAGCGGCGGATCGCTTCCGATCGACGCCGACGCGGACGAGCGCGCCGTGATGCTGGTCAGTGGCGAGGCCGAGCTCGATGGCGAGCCGCTCGAGCCGTTCACTCTGTACGTACTGAAGCCCGCGCACAAAGCGCGATTGTCGAGCGCGCGCGGAGCCCGCGCGATGCTGATGGGCGGACAAGCGTTCAGCACACGCCGCTATGTCTACTGGAACTTCGTCTCCTCCTCGCGCAAGCGGATCGACGAGGCGAAGGAGGATTGGAAAACCCAGCGTTTCCCGCTGATCCCCGGCGACGACCAGGAATATATCCCGCTTCCCGAAGTGCCCAAGACGGTCAGCTATCCGTGACGGAGTTCCGGCGCGTTGCGCTGCGGACCGGGGTGACTCTCAACGTCGCGGTAGCTGGCGATCCGGCAAATGCCGCCGCGATCCTCCTGCACGGCTTTCCCGAGTCGCACCGCACGTGGCGCGCGATCGCACCGCGGCTGCAGGACGACTTCTATCTCATCATGCCCGACCAGCGCGGCTTCGCTGCGTCGGATCGACCGCAGGAGGTCGAGGCTTACAAGACCGAATTACTGGTGGAGGATATCTTCGCGCTCGCCGATGCATTGGCGCTGGAGACGTTCACGCTGGCCGGCCATGACTGGGGCGGCGCCATCGCCTGGAGCGCCGCGCTTCGAGGCGATCCGCGCCTGACGCGGCTGGCGATCATCAATGCGCCGCATCCGGTGGTCTTCCAAAAGAGCCTGATCGAGGACGCGGACCAGCGCGCGGCTTCGCAATACATCACCGCGTTCCGAGTGCCCGGATTCGAAAAGCTGGTCGAAAAGAACGGCTATGACTGGTTCTTCGACCGGACCTTTGGCGGGCACGTCGACCTGACGAAAATCCCCGCAGCCGAGAAGCAGCAGTACATCGCGGAATGGTCGCAGCCGGGCGCGTTCAACGCGATGCTCAACTGGTATCGCGCGGCAAAGGTGATGGTGCCTTCGCCCGGCCTGACGGTGCCCCTCCCCGACTGGCTGCTCCACGCATTCCCGAAGGTGCGCGTGCCGACGCTCGTGATCTGGGGAATGAAGGACAGCGCGCTTCTGCCGGTCCAGCTCGACGGCCTCGACGCGCTGGTCGAGGACCTCAGCATCGTTCGCATCGCAGACTCGGGTCATTTCGCGCCGTGGGAAGCACCGAAGGCAGTGGCCGGTGCGCTGCGGCCCTTCCTTGCCGCACAAGCGGGGGCTAGTGCCCCGGCGGCATGAACCAGCCTCGTTCCCGCTCCCGCTCCGCCGCCCGGCTCGCCGCCGTTCAGGCGCTCTATCAGCAGGAGATGGAGGGCACGCCGCTCCCGCGGCTGCTCAAGGAGTTTCACGACCACCGCCTCGGGGCGACCATCGAAGACCAACGCTATTACGACGCCGAGCGCGATTTCTTCGACGACATTGTCATGGGCGTGAGTTCGCGCTGTGCCCAGATCGACGCGCTGATTAGCCTCCGGCTCGCGCAGGGATGGACGCTCGAGCGGCTCGACCGGCCCATGCGGGCGATTCTCCGCGCCGGCGCCTACGAGCTGCTCGCTCGCGCCGATGTCCCTGTGGGTTCGGTGATTTCCGAATATGTCGATGTCGCGCACGCCTTCTTCGACAAGCGCGAGAGCGGCTTTGTGAACGGCCTGCTCGACTCCATCGCCAAGGAAGCGCGGCCGGCCCGCGGCGATTGATCGTGCGCGAGAGCGAGATCATCGATCGGCTGCGGCGGTTCGCGACTGCCCCTGAAGCGCGCGGGCTGCTCGACGATGTGGCCCTCCTCGATGGCCTGGTGATTACTCACGACACGATCGCAGAAGGGGTGCATTTCCTGAGCTCGGACCCGCCGGCGAGCGTCGGTTGGAAGCTCGTAGCAGTCAACCTGTCGGATCTCGCCGCGAAAGGCGCGACGCCCGCCGGCGCGCTGCTCTCGCTCACGATCTCCGGTCCGAGCAAATGGGCGGTCGACTTCCTCAGCGGCGTCGAAGCGGCATGCGAAAGCTACGGGCTGCCGCTGATCGGCGGCGACACGATCGCGCTTCCTGACGGAGCGCCGCGCGTGCTCGGTCTCACCGCCATCGGCCGCGCTGGCAAGCGCGTTCCCGACCGCGCTGGGGCAAGAACCGGAGACCGCTTGTGGCTTGTCGGAACCATCGGCGACGCCGCCGCGGGACTGGCTCAACTCAAGGACGACCGCCGCGCAGCGGGCCCCCTCGTCGACACCTACCGCCGGCCGATTCCGCAACTGAGCGCCGGGCAGGCGCTGGCGCCCGAAGCACACGCGATGATGGACGTTTCGGATGGGCTGTTGCTCGATGCCCGGCGCATCGCCGAAGCGAGCGGCTGCGGCATTCGCATCGACCTCGACGCGCTGCCACTGTCGCGCGCCTTCATCGCCGAGCGCGGGAACTCTCTCCAGGCGCGGCTGGACGCAGCGACGGGCGGCGACGATTATGCGTTGCTTGCCGCGCTCCCGCCGAGCATCGACCCGTCAACACTTTCTTTACCAGAAGCGACCACGATCGCCTGCATCGGGAGCGTTGGACCCGGGCCGCCGTCGATTCGGCTGGTCAGCGAAGGGCGTCCCGTCGAGCTGCCGGAAAGGTTGGGCTTTGAGCATTCGGACGATCAGCATCGTGGGCTATCCGCTCCGCCAGTGGCTGATCGGCCTTAGCGGCCTCGCGTCCGGCATGATGCTCGCGCTTCTGATCCGCTGAACTCCTTTACGCACGCGGTTGCCAGCCGCGCAAACGCCCCCTAAGAAGCCGCCGATTTCCGGGCGGCCGCCGATCCTCCAGCCGCGCCCACTTGCCTAAAAGAACAGGGAAGCGCGAGACTCATGAACCTGCTTTATATTGCTATGCTCTGCGGCGTGATCGCCGTCCTCTACGGCATCATCACCAGCAGCCAGGTGCTTGGCCTGTCACCCGGCAATGCGCGAATGGTCGAAGTCGCCACGGCGATTCAGGAAGGCGCGGGCGCCTATCTCCGCCGCCAGTACACGACCATCCTGATCGTCGGGATCGTCGTTGCGCTAATCATCTTTTATTTCCTTGGCGGGCTCAGCGCCGCGGCCTTTGTCATTGGCGCCGTACTGTCCGGGGCCACCGGGTTCATCGGTATGAACATTTCGGTCCGCGCCAACGTCCGCACTGCGGAAGCTGCACGAAATAGCCTTCAGGCCGGCCTGACGACAGCGTTCCGCGCGGGCGCAGTCACCGGTATGCTGGTGGCAGGCCTCGCGCTGCTCGCGATCACTGTTTTGTTCTGGTACCTGACCGGCCCCGGCGGCTATCAGCCGAACGACCGTCCCGTGGTCACCGCGCTCACCGCGCTCGCGCTCGGCGCTTCGCTCGTTTCGATCTTCGCCCGTCT
>JBDTON010000027.1:0-7696 GCA_039933195.1 Sphingomicrobium sp.
CCCTCAGCCCGGTGGCCCCGCCTTTGAATATGCGATGCCGCTAATGTCCGCTTTCCACCCATTGCCGACATTAGCGTAGCGTCCGCTTTCGACCCATTGAAGACACTGGCGGCTGGTCTGCTTTCGATCCATTGCGGACATTTGCGCTTGTGATAGCCTACGCCCGTGTAGGGGCTGGCAATGAAGCTGCTGTTCATACTCGGCGCTATGCCCGTCGTTCTGGCCTGCTGCGCCAGTGCCGGGTGGGGGTCGCGCGTGACACCGCCGTTGCCAACGGCACGGGCGATCGATGCAGAGGTCGCTCGCGCAATGGCTACATCCGGTGCCAAGGGGCTGGCGATCGCAGTGATCGAGAACGGCCGGCCAATCTATGTGAAAAGCTTCGGTATCCGCAACCCGGCCGGTGACCCGTTAAACACTGACACGATCATGTACGGCGCCTCGCTGACCAAGGCGGTCTTCGCTTACACGTTCATGCAGTTGGTCGACGAAGGCGTGATAGAGCTGGACACACCGATCGAGCGCTATTTGCCGAAGCCCTTGCCGGAGTACAACGAACCTGAGGTAGAAGATCGCTACGCGCGTTGGAGCGATCTTGCGGGCGACGAGCGGTGGCGCAAGCTGACGCCCAGGATTCTGCTAACCCACAGCCCGGGCTTCGCCAATTTCGGCTTCCTGGAGCCGGACGGGCGCCTCCGCTTTCATTTCGAGCCGGGTGCTCGCTATGCCTATTCCGGCGACGGCTTCATTCTGCTCCAGTTCGTCCTCGAACGCGGCCTTGGCCTAGATCTTGGCAAGGAAATGCAGCGCCGTGTCTTCGACCGCTTCGGCATGCGCAATACCAGCATGATCTGGCGTCCGGACTTCCGCCGCAATCTTGCCGACGGCTGGAATTTGCAGGGCAAGGTCGAACCGCACGACGAGCGCAGCGCCGTCCGGGCCGCGGGCTCGATGGACACCACGATCGAAGATTTCGCGCGGTTCGCCGCCGGCTTCATCCGTGGCGAGGGGTTATCGGCCGCAAGCCGCGCCGAAATTAGCCGTCCCCAATTGGCGATCACGACCCGCAGTCAGTTCCCGACGTTGCAGCTGGAATTACCTGCAGGCGAGCGGCGGCCCGACCTTTCCGCCGGCCTCGGCGTGATAACCTTCATGGGTCCTCAAGGTCGTGCATTTGAGAAGGGCGGCCACAACGACACGACGGGCAACAGCTGGATCTGCGTGGAAAGTCGCCGGAGCTGCGTCGTTCTGTTGTCGAACGATGTTCGGGCAGAAGCAGTTTTTCCGGATTTGGTGCGCTTCGTGCTGGGGGAAACAGGCGCGCCATATTCGTGGACGAAGAATGTGCCTTGACCAGCCCGGATGAGCACGCCGTCGCACTCTCCACAGCCGATCCTAACGCCCCGTTGCCCGCGCTCAAACACACACAGGAAGCCTTGATCACTGACTACCGCACGCTCCATGTCAGCGGCCCGTGCTAATGTCTGCTTTGGACCCATTGCGGACATTGCGAATTGGCCCCCACGATACGGGGTAGGGTTCGGGGGTGAGCTCCGACGAGTGATTGAACTTAATGGGGCTCACCCATGCTCCGCACAGTGGCAAAGCACCGAACAACCCAGCCCTTAGTGGCCTGCCGCCACCGGGGCGAAGTTGGCGTGGACCAACATCCACTTGCCGCCCTGTTTGACATAGACGCGCGTCGATTTCGCAAGTGACGGATTGACCTTGCCGTCCGGTCCGCGCCGTAGACCCGCAAAATTGTAGGTGAGGACCGCGGTATCGCCATACGTCTGCACGCGCCCGTTCTGCATGTCGGAGTACATCGCCTTGTCGTACGGCGTTACCTCTCCCATGCGGGTCGACATTGTCTTGCCCACTAGAAGCGTCGGAAAATCACCGTTGAACTCGGTGTAATCGTCCGCCAGCGACACATTCTGCTGAGCCATCGGCTCTCCGGCGATTTCCGAAGCCCATTGGGCCCGCGCGAGGGCCATGATTTCTGCAGTGACCTGCGGATTGTCGGCCGCTGCAACAGGCGTGCCGGCCGCTAGGAACAGGGCTATCGCCCCGGCGGCAGCGCCGCGAGACCAGTTGGTTAGTTTCGCCATTGTGAAATTCCTCCGCATGATTGAACGCAGAGGGGGTGACCGGCCGGTGGGACAGTGTTCCCCCCTAGGGCCACCGGCGCGCTCCGGTCGGCTCATAAACAGTAAGAGTCAACCTCCAGAAGAGGATGTCGTAAGTAGACACCAAGTCTAGGGGTCCGTTTCCCGCCCTTTTGGGACGATGGCGGCCAATGTCCGCTTTCCACCCGAAGCGGACATTAGCGGATGCGCCTGACCGCCACTGTCGTCAGCGCCTAGCCGCGCTACAGCTTTGGCGCTGCGCCGCCCTTCTTCGCGGCGATCCAGCGGTGGATCTTTTGCTCGAGGATGGTCATCGGCAGCGCGCCTGAATCGAGCACCTGGGCGTGGAACTCGCGGATGTCGAACCTGCGCCCGAGCGCGGCCTCGGCCTCGCGCCGAAGCCTCTGGATGGTCAGCGCGCCGACCTTGTAGGCTGTCGCCTGGCTCGGAATGGCGATGTAGCGCTCGACCTCGGCGGTGGCGTCGGTTTTGCCCATGCCCGAATGCGAAAGCATGTAGGCGATCGCCTGTTCCCGGGTCCAGCCCTGGGCGTGGATGCCCGTGTCGACGACCAGCCGCATCGCCCGCAGCATCTCGTCGTTGAGGGTCCCGAAACGCGCGTAGGGGTCGGCCTTGTAAAGGCCCATGTCGTAACCGAGCGTCTCGGCATAGAGCGCCCAGCCCTCGACATAGGCGGTGTTGCCCCCGAAGCGCATGAACGGAGGAAGCGCCGGATTCTCCTGCGCCAGGCTGATCTGGAAATGGTGGCCTGGTTCGCCTTCGTGGAGGAACAGCGTCGTCTCCTCCCACGTGCTTCGCGACGGCAGATCGTAGGCGTTGAAGTAGAAGGTGCCGGGACGCGAGCCGTCGGGCGTTCCCTGCTCGTACGACCCGCCGGCCTCGAACTTCTCGCGGAAGGGCTCGTACGGCTGGATCTTGAGCGGCGCCTTGGGAACCAGGGAGAAGAGCGCGGGAATCTTCGTATCCACGCGCTTCTTCAAATTGTAGAAATCCTGAGTCAGCTGCTCGCGGCTCTTCGGCTGGAACTTGGGACTGGTGCGCATGTAATCGAAGAACTGCGCCAGCGTGCCCTTGAAGCCGACCTGGCGTTGCACCTTCTCGAACTCTTTGGTGATCCGCGCGACCTCGCTCAAGCCGAGCTGGTGAATCTGCTCGGGCGTCATGTCGGTCGTGGTCGTCGACTGGATCTCGTAGGCGTAGAGCTTGTCGCCGCCGGGCATGTATTTGAGCCCGGCGCCCTCGCGGGCGTGGGCCAGATAGTCGTTCTGGAAAAAGTCGCGCAGCCGGGTCAGCGCCGGATAGATTTCGTCGGTGATCGCAGCGCGATACGCCGTCGTCAGCCGCGCTTTGTCGGACTCGCCGATCCCGGCAGGAAAATCCTTTACCGGCTGGTAGTAGGGCGAGTCTTCGGGCTTCATCTTCAGCTGGTTGTCCAGCTGTTCGATCATGTTGCGAACGGTGAGCTTGGTTTCGACCACGCCGCTCTGCTCGCCCTGCTTGAAGCGGCCGATCGCGCGGTCGAGATAGGTGACGAAATCCTTGTGCCGCTTGAGGTTGTTCTCATAGTCCTCGAGCGTCTTGAACGGTGCCGCGCCCTTGCCGCTGGCGAAGGTCGGATAAAAGGTGTGGATGCCGAAGAAGTGGTTGAGCGGCCGCACCGCGGTGAGCGCCAGCATGTCGGGCTGAAGCCCGCGCAGAGTGTCCTTCGTCTGGTAGTCAAAAACGTCGTAGGCGAGCTCGTCCGTTTGGTTCAGCTGGTCGCGCGGAATCGCGTGGAGCGCTTGCAGGTCGTGTTCCGCGGCGGCGCGCTCGCCGGCATAATATTCGTCGGTGATGTTGTCGCCGAGACGGTCGGCGTAACGCATGTCGCCGCGAAACAGCGCGTTCAGCGGATTGCGCTTGAGATTGGCCTCGTCGCTTTCCTTGAACAGCTGGAACAGCTGGTCGTGGGCGCTTTGCTGAGCCGCGGCGGCGACAGGCGCCGGCGCGGCGGCGGGCGCTTGTGCGTGGGTGGAAGCCGCCAGGGCGACAAGCGAAGCGGAAAGAATCAGGCGAGCAGCAAGGGTCATTCGAAGATCACCTCGGAAGGACGGAGAATTTGGTGTGTTAGGTCACTAACGCAGAAAGGGCGTCACCGCAATTGCGGCAACGCCCCTTCGATGAACGGTATGGCGCGCTCTACCAGAAGAAGTTGCGAATCACGTCGACCACTTCGCCGGTGTACGTGTCGACAAGCAGAGCGTCGTCATAATAGCGCACCCAGCGCGTGCCCGGCGGAGCGTAGGGCAGCCGGTACTGCCACGGATCGTTGATCCAGAACGAGCTGCTGTAATAGCTCGGCCACAGCCGCCAGCCGATCGAGTACGGCTGATAGCCCCAGCCGAACGGATCGTAATAGATGCCGAGGCGGAACCGGTTGCGGTTGCGCTCGCGCCAGTTGCGCCAGTCGTAGCGGTTGTCCCGGCGCCAGTTGGTGCTCCAGCGGACGTCTCGGCCGCGCCGGTTCTCGACTCGCAACCGGGGCTGCGTGCCCGGCCGCGCAACGTCGCTAACGACCGGAACGCGCGTGCGCATCACTTGCGGGAGCGTGCGGTCGGAATGACGCAGCGCCTCATTGTCCACGCGCTGGCCGCGGTCCCGCACCGCCTGCTCGCGCCGTTCGATGACCTGCTGACGCCGCTCAACCCGGCGCTCGCGAACGCCATCGCCGGCATCATTGTTCGCCACGTACTCGCTGCGGAGCTGGCGCGGGTCAGGCCCGGCGTTCGGCTGGATATGCTGCGAGCGAACGAACTGCCCGCCGCCGTTCGCGCCGTCCACATGGCTTTGCCCGGTGAAGCGCGCCCGCTCGACCTGGACGGCGCGCTCGGAATGTTCGGAGCGAGCCTCCGTGCGAGCTTCCGCGCGCGCCTGCTGGCGCTCGGCACGTTCGGCGCGGGCTGTATCGCGGTCGGAATCGTCGCGCGGGCCGGCAATCGCAGGACTCGCGGCCGCGCTCGCCAAAAGAAGAGAGATCAGGAGCTTACGCATGACAGTGACCTTTCAAGTTCATGACAGCGGATTTGCTCCTTTCGAGATGAGCCGCGGCTTAACCGTTTCGGGGCCGTATATTCATTTATGTCAGCCCGGTTTGGGCATCGGCGCGGGTGTCTGGGCAGCCCTTGCGATCGCCTTCTTGATCCGCGGGTAAGCGCCGCAGCGGCAGATGTTCGGCAGGGCCGCCATCTGTTCCTCGCTCGGGCTTGGGCTCGACTGCAGAAGCGCGGCGATGGCCATGATGAACCCCGGCTCGCAATAGCCGCACATCGTCACCTGCTCGGCGAGCCACGCCTGCTGCACCGGATGCGAGCGGTCGGGCGACAGTCCCTCGATGGTTGTCACCTGGGCCCCTTCGAGCGAGCTGATCGCAACGCTGCAGCTGAGGATTGCGCGCCCGTCGATGATCACGGTGCACGCCCCGCAATCCTTGCTGTCGCACCCATATTTGGTGCCGGTGAGGTTGGACGCGTCGCGCAGCGCCCACAGCAAAGGCGTCTCAGGATCCAGCCTGTACTCGATGCCCTCGCCGTTCACTGTCATGCGCGTCATCCGGCAAGGCTAGCGCGTGGCGCATAGCGATGCCAAGATACGCCATGCCTCAGGTGAAGACCGCCACCGGCATTGCGATCGGCTATGATGAAGCCGGCGAAGGCGGCCACGCGCCGGTCGTCTTCCTCCACGGAGTCGGCTCGGACAAATCCGTGTGGCGGCCGCAGCTCGAGCATTTCGGCGCCGATCGCCGCGCCGTCGCGTTCGATTATCCCGGCTACGGCGAGAGCGACAGCGCGCCCGAGGGCACCTCGCGCGACGATTATGCAGCGGTGATCCTCGCCGCGATGACGGCGCTCGGGATCGATCGCGCGCACGTCTGCGGTCTTTCGCTTGGCGGAGTCGTGGCCATCGCGATGTTCCACGCCTGGCCCGGGCGCGTCACTTCGCTGATCCTCGCCGACACCTTTGCCGAGCACCCCGACGGCCGCGCGATCTACGAACGCTCGCTCGCCGGCAGCGCGGATATGCGCGTCCTCGCCGAGAGCCGAGTCGACGTGCTCCTCGCCCAGCCCGCCAATCCCGCCGTACGCAGCGAAGTGATCGAGACGATGGCGCGGATCGATCCGGACGCCTACCGCATCGGCGCCGAAGCCGTGTGGCTCGCCGACCAGCGCGAGCGCGTCCACGAGATCCGCGTGCCGACGCTCGTGCTGTGCGGAGCCGAGGACCGCATCACCCCGCCCGTCCTCTCGGCCGCGCTCACCAAACTGATCCCCGGCGCGCAATATGACACCGTCGAACGCGCGGGGCACTTGTCCAACCTCGAACAGCCGCACGCCTTCAACACCCTGGTCAGCGCGTTCATCCGCGGCGTGGATTCGCGCAGCTGACGGCCAGGGCTGTCCTACAGCCGCGCTGCTGTGCCATGTTGCGGCTATGCCGTTCCGCACTCCCGAGTTGATCTTCCAAGCCCCATCGGCCGCGTCTCGCTCACGCGCACGCGCACGCGCGCGCACGCGCAAGGTCGCTGCGTTTGCTGCGTTTCGCGGCTCTCGCTCGCGCGCCCGCGCGTCGTGGTGCCAACTTTGCCAACTTCCGCGAGCACTCTCGTGAGGATCGCCTGCATCGGCGGCGGGCCGGCGGGGCTCTATTTCGCCATCTCGATGAAGCTGCGCGACCCGGCGCACGACATCGAAATCTTCGAACGCAACGCGCCAGGTGTCACCTTCGGCTGGGGCGTCGTCTTCTCCGATCTCACCGTCGAAAACATCACCGCCAACGACCCGGTCTCGGCCGCGACGATCACCGCCGAGTTCGCCCACTGGGACGACATCGACGTCCATTTCCGCGGCGAGTGCATCACCTCGTCGGGACACGGGTTCATCGGCATCGGCCGCAAGCGCCTGCTCGAAATCCTGCAGGATCGCGCCCGCGAGCTCGGAATTGTTCTGCACTTCGAAGCCGAATGCGATCCCGCCGACCAGAAGTGGCGTGATTACGATCTCGTCATCGCGTCGGACGGGATCAACTCGCGCTTCCGCGACGCAAATTCCGACGCGTTCGGAGTCGACGTCGACGTCCGCGCCAACAAGTTCGTGTGGCTCGCCACATCCAAAGTGTTCGACGCCTTCACCTTCGCGTTTGAGGAGACCGAGCACGGCTGGATCTGGGCGCACGCCTACCGCTTCGCGCCCGACTGCTCGACCTTCATCGTCGAATGTTCGGAAGACACCTGGCGTGCGTTCGGCTTCGACCGGATGGACCAGGAGGATGCAATCGCGATGTGCGAAAAGCTGTTCGCCAAATATCTCGACGGTCACAAGCTCCTCTCCAACGCGACGCACCTGCGCGGCTCGGCGGCATGGCTCAACTTCCGGCGGATCAAGTGCGAGCGCTGGTCGAGCGGCAACACCATCTTGCTCGGCGACGCCGCGCACACCGCGCATTTTTCGGTCGGCTCGGGCACCAAGCTCGCGCTCGAGGATGCGATTAAGCTGGCAGAGGTGCTCAACCGC